>DAOTNL010000263.1:0-3173 GCA_035450765.1 Kiritimatiellia bacterium
GGCGCCGCTCGATGGAGTTCAAGGGCAACGGCCGGCTGACGGTCAAGGCGCAGGATCGGCACCACGTGCAGTCTTGGACGCTCATGGGCTGGGTCAAGCCCGCGGACGATCTGAACGCCGACAGCCTGATCATCCGCCGGACCGTCAAGTCCGATCTGGTCAACTACGAGCTGGGCCTGCGCAGCGTCGCGCCCGGCCTGTTCGCGCCCTACGTGCGCCACGTGGGGTTGGTCGGCACCGGCGACGGCAGCGCCAGCGACACCAACGCGCCGCTGCTGGACGTCGTTTGCATCAACACCAACGGCGCGAACGACACGGCCGGCGGGTTCCAGGCCACGGGGCTGATCGCGGCCGGCGAGTGGACGCATCTGGCCGGCACCTACGATGCCGAAACCCACACCATGAGCTTGTTCGTCAACGGCGAACTGTCGGTGTACCGCAACGACGTGTTCCCTCCCGGCGGCATGGCGCTGGGCACGCTCAAGGAAGTCCTGGGCCAGCTGACCATCGGCGGCGGCAAGAAGACCGCCGGCGTGGTCGATGCTCCCTTCAAGGGTTGGCTGGACGACGTGAAGGTTCTGGCGGGAGCCACGACGGCGGCCCAGATCCAATACGAGGCATCCAAGCAGATCTCCACCACGCTGCAAACCATCAACCTGGCGACCGATCCGGACGTCCGCCAGCTGCCGATCGCCGAAGCGCTGGAATACGAACACACCAACGACTTCGTGCTCGTGCGGTTCAAGGCCGGCGCGCCGGCGACGGCTCCGGAAACCGTTGCGGGCGCCCTGGGAATGACCGTGCAGCGGTCGTTCAAGATCGCTCCGATCCATCGGCTCCAGCTGGCCGCCGGCGACAACATCGCCACCAAACTGGCCGCCTTGCGCGCGGATCCGAACGTGCTGTATGCGGAGCCGGATTACGTGCTGCGCGCCGACCGCATGCCCAACGATCCGCTGTTCTCCCGCCAGTGGGGCCTGAACAACGTCTCCATGCCCAGCGCGGACGTCAGCGCGCCGGAAGCGTGGTCGCAGACCACCGGCGACGACAACGTCGTCATCGCGGTGATCGACACGGGCGTGGACTATACCCACCCGGATCTGGCGGCGAACATGTGGACGAATCCGGGTGAAATCCCCGACAACCGGCTGGACGACGACGGTAACGGCTACATCGACGATTACCGGGGCTGGAATTTCAGCACGTTCGATGCGATGCTCGGCCTGCCGGCCGACGATCCGATGGACTACAACGGCCACGGCACGCATTGCGCGGGCGTCATCGGCGCCGTCGGCAACAACAGCGACGGCGTCGCCGGCGTGAACTGGAAGGTCAAGATCATGCCGGTCAACTTCCTGGGGTATTTCGGCATGGGCTTCACGTCCGACGCGATCCTGGCGCTGGAATACGCGTGGCAGAACGGCGCGAAGGTCAGCAACAACAGCTGGGGCGGGGGCGCTTACAGCCAGGCCCTGCGCGACGCCATCGAGGTGGCCGGCCTCAACGGGCACCTCTTCGTGGCCGCCGCCGGCAACACCGGCACGGACAACGATGCGATTCCGCATTATCCGAGCAGCTACGACCTGCCCTACGTCGTGGCCGTCGCGGCCACCGATTCCAGCGACCTGCTGGCGGACTTCAGCTGCTACGGCGCGCTGTCCGTGGATCTGGCGGCGCCGGGCGTGAACGTCCTCAGCACCTATCCCGGCAGCCAGTACGTGAACATGGACGGCACCTCGATGGCGACGCCGTTCGTTTCCGGCGCCGCGGCCTTGCTGTTGAGCCGCAACGCGACCCTGGATCCGCTGGGGATCAAGCGCGTGCTGCTGCAAGGGGTGGATCGCCTGGATTCGCTCACCGGCAAGGTCGCCAGCGGCGGCCGGCTCAACCTGGCCCGGGTCGTGGGCGGCAGCCAAGTGCTGAATCTGTCGTTCGACGACGGCGGGGCCTGGGCCGAAGACTTCACCGTGACGAAGGATTGGAACAGCAAGCTGGCCGGGTTCTACAAGGACTGGTACCACGCGGCGGCGAGGTACAACGCCACGTTCTCGACGATCGTCTTCATCCCGGTCTTCGAGGATACCGACGGCGACGGCATGCCGGATTGGTGGGAGGAGGCCATGGGCCTCAATCCGCTGCGCTCCGGCGGTCTCAACGGCGCCAGCGGCGATCCGGACGGCGACGGGCTGACCAACTTCTATGAATATCTGGCCGGCACCAATCCGTTCGATTCGGACACGAACCACGACGGCATCAACGATTTCAACGCCGACAGCGACGGCGACGGACTGAGCAACGGCCAGGAACAGCAGGCCGGCACGCTGCCGGGTTCCGAGTGGCTCGGCGATCGGGTGAATCCGGCCGACACCGACGACGACGGCGTTGCGGACCGGGACGAAATCGCGGGCGGCACGGATCCGGTCAAGGCCAGTTCTCCCGACGTGGCCCGCGCCATGCGCTTCGCCGGCAGCGGCCGCCTCGTCGTCGGCACCGAGCACGCGGAAGACGCCAGCCTGCCGTGGACGGTCGAGGCGTGGGTCAAGCCCGTGGGCACCAACGCCGCCGGCGTGCTGATTCGCCGCGCCGAAAAGATCGAGGTCAACGGCCAGCCGTGGGTGGACTATGAACTGGGCTTGTCGGCGGCGGTGCCTTACGTCGCGTACGCCTTCCGCACCGAGGCCGGCGGGTACGAAACCGTGCGTCTGGATGCGCCGAAGGGCATTCCGGCCAACCGGTGGACGCATCTGGCGGCCGTGCGCGACCCGGCCTCGCTGGAACTGCGCCTGTTCGTGAACGGCAAGTGCGTGGCGGCCGATCCGTCCGCCCGCCTGCCCGCCACCAGCCTGCGCGGCGTGTTCCAAACGGTCATGGGCGCCGGCTTCGTCGGCGAACTCGATGCCGTGCGGGTCTGGAACTACGTTCGCACCGGCGTGGAAATCCAGAACGCCCGCGACGTGCTGTTGCCGGAAGCCAACCTGACCGGCGCGACCGACAAGAACCGCGGTCCGCGGCGCCTGTTCAACTTCGACGACGGCGGCCGCACGGCGGAAAACAGCTTCTACCTGAACGACTGGATGGCCAATTGGCAGAACGCCGCGACGCTGGAAGGCGATGCCGCCTGGGTCGCTTCGGCCTGGCCGGCGCAATCGGTGGTGACATATCCGGATCCCTTT
>DAOTNL010000264.1:0-3149 GCA_035450765.1 Kiritimatiellia bacterium
GTTGCCGACAAAGCCGTCGCGGTTGAGGTCGGCGCGGCGGTAGGCGCCGTAGGTGAGGGGGCTGAACATCATGCCGTCCCAGTGGCCGAAGTGGTAGGCCGAGCCGGCGATGGGGATGTAGGGCTGGCCGGTGACGGCGTTCGTGGCGCTGCGGATCCGCTCGCAGACGGCGAGGAATTCGCGGTAGTCGCGCGGGGCTTCGTCGCGGCCGGTCAGCTTCTTGAGGAGGTCCTTGTTGTAGAAGATGCGCACGCCGAAGAGCGAAAGCGGCACGGACATGTATTCCTGCATTTCCGTGACGTAGGCGGTCTTCATGCCGTCCTTGTAGGTCTGGCGGAGCGGCAGGTCGGCGATGTCGGTGCCCGCGTTGTGCGGGTTGGGCGCGTTGACGTAGCGCGAGAGAGGGTAGAAATAGCGGTTGTAGTAGGACAGCCAGATGTTGGCCGGCAGCATGGCGCCGACCTGCATGATGTCCGGCGCGGTGCCGCCCATCAGCTGCGTGCTGACCCACTGGCCGTAGGTGCCTTCGGGGATCGCGTCCTGGATGATGATCACGCCCGGATGCGTCTTCTGGTATTCCTTCGCCATCTCGTCGATGCCCTCGCGCACGCTGGCTTCGAGCTGCCAGTGGCCGAGGCGGATGACGGTGGAGCCGGGCGGCGTCTGCTGCGCGCGGAACGTGGCGATGACCCACGCCGACCACAGGAAGACCGCGAAGACGACGAGCAGGGCGAAATAGGTGCGGACGAAGGCGAAGACGGACTGGAGGAATTTCGGCATGGCTAGATGCCCTCCTCGGCGCGGATCTTCGCTTCGAGCGCGTCCATGCGCGCCAGCGCCTGCTTGCAGCCGTACACGCGGATGTCCTTGGGATATTTGTCGATGAGGAGCTGGTAATACTTGCGGGCGAGATCGAAATCGCCGACCTCGAATTCCGCGATGGTGCCGAGGTTCCAGTAGGCCCAGGCGAACTCGATGAAGGGATCGGAGGGATCGACCTCGGTGGTTTCGAAGGATTTTTGTTCGGCTTCCAGGCGCTTTTCCTGGTCGCCGAGCGTGGTGTAGCCCACGGCCAGCAGCGACCAGGCGGGGCTCAGGAATTCCTTCTTCTCGCGGGCGACGAAGTCTTCGAGCTTGGCGACCGCGGCGCGCGTGGATTTCGGCTCGAGCTTCGCGAGCTGGATGCTCTGGAGATAGAGGAACGCCTCCTTGGCGGCGAGATGGCCGGGGAACTTGTCGAGGATGTGCTGGTAGGCCCGGTTGACGGCGGCGTAGTCGGGTTCCTGGCCGACGGGCACGAGGTGCATCTGGCGGGCGAGCGCGAGCTCGGTCCAGGGGATCATCGGGCTCGCGGGGGCGGCGGCGAGGATTTCCTTGTACAGGCCGGTCGCCTTCTTGGGATCCTCGCCGGGGCGGCGGAGGTCCCACGTGGTGGCGAGGCCGTAGGTGGCCATGGCCCAGTCGTCGGAGCCCTTTTCGGCGGCGGCGCGGGCGGCTTCGAAGGCGAGGACGGCGTTCTGGAATTCGCTGAGGCGGTAGGCGATCCAGCCGTCGCCGATCAGGGCGGCGACGTCTTGCCCGCCGCCGGATTTCTTCTGGCAGGCGGCCAGCCCGAGGGCAAGCAAGCCCGCCAGCAGGACGCGCGCGAACTGGGATGTCCGGTGATCCATGTCGAGTAATCCTTCCGTCCGCCGGGCGAAGTCCGCGCCTTTAGACAAAAGCTCCTATGGCAGAACGTGGAGCGTTTCGCCAGCCAAAAAAAACGAGCGACGGAGCTTTCAGGAATTCGATCCGAAAGAGGGCCGGCCTTCCGCCACCCGGATTTCGGACGGTTCGCGCCGGGGCAGGGCGGCGACCAAGCGGCACTGGCGTTCGAGGCAGCTTTGGATGGAGTTGCGGGGCGGCTTTTGCTGCGCATCGGCCCAAGCGATCGTCTCCTGCAGCGCCCGCCACCGTTCTCGTGGATCCACGCAACGCTCGCGCTTGGCTTCCTCGCTCCGGATCTGGTTGGAAAGCGGTTCCGTCATGGCGAATGGTCCGGGGCCGGTGGCGCAAGGGTTTCCAGATGCCGGACACGCTCAGGGTGGCGCTGGTTTTCGGGCAAGGCGTATTGGCAGCTTAGCATGTCGGCATCGCACAATCCCAGAAACGGGATTCCTCCGGCGGTCGTGGAGGCAATGGCCCGGTTCCGGCATTCCGCCCACGAAGTCAATCCGGCCACTTGGCGGAAAACGTCGAGAGCGCCGCAGGGGGTCATCAGGCAATACACGCCTTGGGATTCCAGCCATTCCGACCGGTTGCCGTCCACCGGGCCCCAGGTTTCATCCGTGGCGCCCCAGGTGGCCTGCAGCTGGGCCAACGCCCGCGCGCAACGGCGCCGATTTTCGGGAACATCGTCGATCCAGATGTCCACGTCAAACGTCAGCAAGGGGAGATGCCGCAGCATGAAATTCATGCCGCCGATCAGCAGGAAATCCACTTTCTGCTCGCGCAACGCTTCCAATATACGATCAACGTTCACGCCGCAAGGATGGTCCCGGCCTTGGCGATTGTCAAATCGGAAGGCCGGAGGCGCATGGAGCCAAATGCAAAAGCCCCGGCCGGGGATGCCGGCCGGGGCGAGGGGGACGGGTTTCCTGGACCCTGTCCCCTGTCTCCTGACTTACACCAATCCCTGATCCAGCATGGCGTCGGCGACCTTGACGAAACCGGCGATGTTGGCGCCGACGACGTAGTTGCCGGGTTTGCCGTATTCCTTGGCGGTTTCGTAGGCGCTGTGGTGGATGGCGACCATGATCTGGTGCAGGCGGGATTCGACTTCCGTGCGGGTCCAGTTCAGGTGCATGGCGTTCTGGGCCATTTCGAGGCCGGAAGTGGCCACGCCGCCGGCGTTGGCGGCCTTGCCGGGACCGTAGAGCACCCTGTTGTTGATGAACACGTCGACCGCCTCGGGGGTGGAGGGCATGTTCGCGCCTTCGGCGACGAGCTTGCAGCCGTTCTTGACGAGCGTGGCGGCGTCGGCGCCATTGATTTCGTTCTGCGTGGCGCTCGGGAAGGCGCAATCGCAGGGAATGCTCCAGGGGTTCTGGCCTTCGAGGTACTGGGCGCCGAATTTCTTGGCGTATTCCGCAATGCGGCCGCGCTTGACG
>DAOTNL010000265.1:0-3147 GCA_035450765.1 Kiritimatiellia bacterium
TTTCACCTTGGATTTTCCTCACTTCCAAAGTGACAACCTATTCCAGGACGGGACTCGGTTTTACGTGGAACGTAAAAACTTTGCGGCACGGCCCGGGAGCGGCATTTCCGCATTGCCGCAGGCCGCCCGGCGGGGTATTTTCCGGGCATGAAATCCTTGGTCATTCTCGGTTCCGGCCCGGCCGGCCTGACCGCCGCCATCTACGCGGCGCGCGCGGGCCTGGCTCCGCTCGTCCTCGACGGTCCCGCTCCCGGCGGCCCGCTCGTCACCACCCCGCTCATCGAGAACTATCCCGGCTTCCCCGACGGCATCCCCGGCTTCGAGCTGATGGAGACCATGCGCAAGCAGGCCGAGCGCTTCGGCGCGCGCTTCCAGGGCGCCGAAGTCGTCCAGCTCGCCCCCGCCGCCGGCGGCGGCGCGGACCTGACGCTGGCCGACGGCGCCGCGCTGCGCGCGGACGCCCTGATCATCGCCACCGGCGCCGGCCACCGCCCCCTGGGCCTCCCCGGCGAGCAGGAACTGGCCGGCCACGGCATCTCCTACTGCGCCACCTGCGACGGCGCGTTCCACCGCGGGCAGCCCGTCGCCGTCGTCGGCGGCGGCGACACCGCCATGGAAGAGGCCCTCTTCCTGACCCGCTTCGCCACCCGCGTCCATCTCATCCACCGCCGCGACGCCTTCCGCGCCTCGAAGATCATGGCCGAGCGCGTGCTCGCCCACCCCAAGATCGAAGTCCACTGGAACTCCGTCGTGGCCGCGCTCGTCGATCCGGCGCAGGGCAAGCTGACGGCCCTGAAGCTGCGCGACGTGAAGACGAACGCGGAAAGCCTGCTCGAAGTCGGCGCGCTCTTCGTGGCGATCGGCCTCGTGCCGGCCAGCGCGCCCTTCGCGGGCGTGCTGGAGACGGATCCGAACGGCTACCTGGTCGCCGCGGGCGTCCGCACACCGCTGCCGGGCGTGTTCGTCGCGGGCGACGTCGCCGACTCCCGCTACCGCCAGGCCGTGACCGCGGCCGGCGAAGGCTGCCGCGCGGCCATCGAGGCCATGCACTACCTGGAAGATCTCGGCGCATGAGCGAAACGCGCAAGCTGACCGCCCGGGAAAAGCAGATTTACGTGCGGTTGCTCGCCCGCACCCGGCCCTATGCCGGACGGCTCGCGCTGGCCGTCGTCTTCGGCATGCTGTTCGGCGGGTCGGTCTTCGGCCTGCTGTTCTCCGCCAAGGGCGGCATGGCGCAGGTGTTCGGCGGCCGCGCCACGCGCCTGCAGGAATCGGCCGACGCCTGGCTCCAGAGCTGGTACGGCGGCAACCTGAGCCACGACCTGCTGCTGACCGTGGCCGTGCTCGCCGTCCTCCTGCTGTTCATCGCGCTGCGCGGCATCGCGTTCTTCTTCAGCAAGTACCTCATCGAATGGGTCGCCCAGCGCGTGGTCATGGTCCTGCGCAACGATCTGTTCGGCAAGATCCTGCATTTGCCCATGCTCTACTTCACCGGGTCGCGCACGGGCGAGCTGATGTCGCGCACGCTCAACGACACCCAGCTCATCGAGCGCGGCATCACCGAAGTCATCTGCGACCTCGTCCAGCAACCGTTCGTCCTGCTGGGCGCCGCCACCTACCTGTTTTTCATCGACCTGCGCCTCGCCGCGATCAGCCTGGCCGTGTTCCCGGTCTGCCTGCTGCCCATCGCGATCTTCGGCAAGCGCGTCCGCCGCCACTCCAAGGCCGGTCAGGAGCGCATCGCCGACCTTGCCAGCATCCAGCAGGAAGCCATCGGCGGCGCCGCCATCGTCAAGGCCTTCGGCACGGAAGACCGCGAACAGGCCCGGTTCGAAAAGCATAGCTTCGATTTCTTCCGCCGGCAGATCAAGATCACCGCCTCCAAGGCCGCGATCAATCCGCTCATGGAGTTCTTCTCGGTCCTGGCCGCCTGCGCCATCCTGCTCTATTCCCGCCACGCGGGGCTGGAACTTTCCGACATCATCCTGTTCCTCGGCTCGATGGTGCTGATGTACGACCCCGTCAAGAAGCTCTCCCGCGTCCACCTCGTCGTCCAGCAATCCAGCGCGGCGGCGGAACGCATTTTCGCCATCCTCGACGTGGTGGACAACGTCGCCGACCTGCCCGGCGCCCAACCCCTGCGGGGCCCCATCTCCGAAATCCGCTACGACGGCGTGTCGTTCACCTACGGCGCCGGCAAGCCGCAGGTGCTCGACGGCATCGATCTGGTCGCGCGCTCGGGCGAGCTCGTCGCGCTCGTCGGCGGCTCCGGCTCCGGCAAGACCACGCTGGTCAATCTCCTGCCCCGCTTCTTCGACCCCGTCGCCGGCCACGTGCGGCTCGACGGCCGCGACCTGCGCGAATTCACCCTCGAAAGCCTGCGCCGCCACATCGGGCTCGTCACGCAGGAAACCATCCTCTTCAACGACACCGTGTTCCACAACATCGCCTACGGCGAGCCCGGCGCCACCCGCGAACAGGTCGTCGCCGCCGCGAAGAAAGCCCACGCCCACGACTTCATCCAAGCCATGCCCCAGGGCTACGACACCGTCATCGCCGAGCGCGGCCTGCTGCTTTCCGGCGGCCAGCGCCAACGCCTCGCCATCGCCCGCGCCCTCCTGCGCAATCCGCCCATCCTGATCCTCGACGAAGCCACCAGCGCCCTCGACACCGAATCCGAGCGCGCCGTCCAGCTCGCGCTCAACGAGGCCATGCAGGGGCGCACCGTCTTCGCCATCGCCCACCGCCTCTCCACCATCCAGCGCGCCGACCAGATCCTCGTGCTCGACCGGGGCCGCATCGCCGAGCGCGGCCGCCACGCGGAACTCCTCGCCCGCGGCGGCATCTACGAACGGCTCTACCGCATGCAGTTCGAAAACCAGACGCCCGACGCCGACCTCGCCACGCCATGAAAACCGAAGAAGCCCAGCTCCTCCAGGCCCTCTGTTCCATCGAAGATCCCGCCGAAATGCGCCGGGTCCTCGCCGACATCCTGACCCGCTCCGAATACGTCGCGCTCCTCAAGCGCTGGACCATCCTGCGCCTGCTGCGCGCCGGCCTGCCCCAGCGCGAAATCGCCCGGCGCATCGGCGGCTCGCTGTGCAACGTCACCCGCGGCGCGCGCCTCATGCGCCGCAAGGACTGCGC
>DAOTNL010000266.1:0-3087 GCA_035450765.1 Kiritimatiellia bacterium
CAGGAGAACCCGGCGCGCTACGAGGAGGCGCTGCTGTCGTACCGCACGCTGCTGGATTTCGCGGGGGCGCCGACGGATTTGCGCTTGCAGGCGGGCTACAAGGTCGGGCGCTGCCTCGAAAAGATGGGCCGCGCGTCCGCCGCGCTGGACCGCTACATGGACGTCGTCTATGCCTTCCTGCAGGAGCAAGCCCCGCCGGCGGAAGCGAGCGTGTGGTTCACGCGCGCCGCGTTCGGGGCCGCCGCCTTGCAGGAAAACGCCGGCCGCTGGCCGGAAGCCGCCCGCATCTACGGGCGGGTGGCGGAATCCGGCGTGCCCGCCGCCGCCGAGGCCCGCGCCCGCATGGAGCGCATCCGGCAGGAGCACTGGACGGTCCCGTAGGGGCGGCGGGCGGGGGGAGCCGGCCCGCGCCGCGGGGGGCCGCGAAACCGCTTGCAAGAGGGGGGGCGGTTTTGCTTTCATCCGCCCGCGTGGACGCAACCCTCCCCGCGAAAGGAAAAACGTTTTATGTCCAAGAAAAACTCGAAAATCGTCGGCAACATGCTGATCGCCCAGAGCGGCGGTCCCACGGTCGTCATCAACCAGAGCCTGGTCGGCGCGGTGCTGGAAGCCAAGAAGCACAAGGAGATCAAGAAGATCTACGGCGCGCTGCACGGCATCAAGGGCATCCTCAATGAAGACCTGATCGACCTGGGCCGCGAATCCGTCGCCACGCTCAAGGCCGTCGCCCAGACCCCGTCGTCGGGCCTCGGCTCCGTCCGCAAGAAGCCCACGCCCGAGGATTGCGCGAAGATCTTCGAGAAGCTCCAGAAGTACGGCGTGCGCTATTTCTTCTACATCGGCGGCAACGACTCGGCCGAAACCACGCACATCATCAACGAAGAGGCCAAGCGGGCCGGCTTCGAGATGCATTGCTTCCACATCCCCAAGACGGTGGACAACGACCTGCGCGAGAACGACCACACGCCGGGCTGGGCCAGCAGCGCCAAGTTCGTGGCGCAGGCTTTCATGGGCGACGATCTCGACAACGCCGCGCTGCCGGGCGTGAAGATCAACGTGGTCATGGGCCGGCACGCCGGCTTCCTCACCGCGGCCGCCGCGCTGGCGCGCACCTATCCCGGCGCCGGTCCGCACCTGATCTACCTGCCCGAGCGGCCCTTCGATCTCGACCAGTTCCCGCAGCAGGTCAAGGCCGTCGTCGAAAAATACGGCCGTTGCGTCGTAGCGGTTTCCGAAGGCATCTCGGACATCACCGGCACGGCCATCGCGGCCGCGTTCACGAAGGAAGTGGACAGCCACGGCAACGTGCAGCTCTCCGGTTCCGGGGCCTTGGGCGACGCCCTGGCCAACCTGATCAAGACCAAGACCGACATCACCCGCGTGCGCGCCGACACGTTCGGCTACCTGCAGCGCTCGTTCCCGGGCGTGATCTCGGCCAACGACGCGAAGGAAGCCTTCGCGGTCGGCCGCGAGGCGGTCAAGCTGGCCACCGGCGGCGACGTCGACGGCAGCGTGGCCATCCGCCGCAAGAAGGGCAAGAAGTACCAGGTCTATTTCGAGCGCGTCGAACTGCGCAGCGTGGCGAAGGAAACCCGCCACATGCCCGACGAGTTCATCGCGCCGAACGGCTGCGACGTCACGAAGGCCTTCCTCGACTACGCGAAGCCCATCGTCGGCGACCTGCCCAAGATCGGCCGCTTCAAGCGGATCAAGGCGAAGAAGTAGGCACAGAAATACAGGAGTTCAGAAGCACGGAAGTTCAGGAGTCCGGACGTTCGGAGTGGAATCCATTCCGAATGCCGACTCCTGGATTCTGGATTCTCTCCGCAGGAGGTCCCATGCCCCGCCGCAAACGTCTCGACACGACCCCGGAATGGAAAGCCCTCAAGGCCCACGCGGCGGCGATGAAAACCGCCTCGCTGCGGGATCTGTTCGCCGCGGACCCGGCGCGGGCGCAGGCCTTTTCCCTCGAGGTCGGCGGCTGGTATTTGGACTATTCCAAGAACCTCGCCACGGCCGAGACGATGAAGCTGTTGCAGGCCTTGTGCCCGATGGCCGACCTGCGCGGCGAGATCGACGCGATGTTCAGCGGCCGGAAGATCAACGAGACGGAGAACCGCCCGGTGCTGCACGTCGCGCTGCGCAACCGGTCGAATACGCCGATCCTCGTGGATCGCAAGGACGTCATGCCCGCGGTCAACGCGGTGCTGGAGAAGATGAGCGGCTTCGCCGACCTCGTGCGGGCGGGGAAGTGGCTGGGGTTCACCGGCAAGCCCATCCGGAATATCGTCAACGTCGGCATCGGCGGCAGCGATCTGGGGCCGGTCATGGCCTACGAGGCCCTCAAGCCCTACAGCCAGCGCGACCTGACGGTGCGGTTCGTGTCGAACGTGGACGGCACGCATATCGTCGAGGCCGTGCGCGACCTCGACGCGGCGGAAACGCTCTTCATCGTGGCTTCCAAGACCTTCACCACGCAGGAAACCATGACCAACGCGGAAACCGCGAAGGCGTGGCTGCTGGAGAAGCTCGGCGATCCGGCGGCCGTGGCGAAGCATTTCGTGGCGGTTTCGACGGCGGCGAAGGAAGTGCAGGCGTTTGGGATCGACGTGGCCAACATGTTCGAGTTCTGGGACTGGGTGGGCGGGCGCTACTCGCTGACCAGCGCCATCGGCCTGCCGCTGATGATCGCCATCGGCCCGGAGAACTTCGTGCGGATGCTGGAAGGCTACCACGAGATGGACCGGCATTTCGCGACGGCGCCGTTCGAGCGCAACGCGCCGGTGATCCTGGCGCTGCTGGGCATCTGGTACGGCAACTTCTTCAACGCCCAGAGCACGGCGCTGCTGCCGTACGACCAGTATCTCTCGCGGTTCGCGGCCTATTTCCAGCAGGGCGACATGGAAAGCAACGGCAAGCGCGTCACCAAGAACGGGAAGGTCGTGACCTACGAGACCGGCCCGGTGGTCTGGGGCGAGCCCGGCACCAACGGCCAGCACGCGTTCTACCAGCTCATCCACCAGGGCACGAAGCTGATCCCGTGCGATTTCATCGGTTTCTGCAAGAGCCACAACCCGGTCGGCGACC
>DAOTNL010000267.1:0-3069 GCA_035450765.1 Kiritimatiellia bacterium
CGCCGGAAAGGGCGCCGCAGTGGCCGTCGCCGGAAAGTCCCACGCCGTCGGCAAAACCCGTGGCGGAGCGAACAACGTTTTCATCCTCCACGCCCAACACTTCGAAAATGGCGGAAAGCGAGCATTGCGAGCAGTTGCCGCCTCGCAGTTCATACGCCTTTGCCCGTTTATAAACCTCTTCGAGCATTTCTTCTCTGTTCATTTCGTTGCCTTCCAATGTTTATTTCCTTGCCCTCTCCAGAATTTCAGCGATGCCCAGCACCTCCAGGCGTTCCTCCAGGTGTTCCATCTTCACCGCATCGGAGAGCATCTTTGCGCAGTTGGGGCAGGCGACCGCCAGAATCGAAGCACCCGTCTGGACCGCTTCGCGCACGCGCACGCGGCTGGCGCTGTCTTCGGCCGTGCCCAGAATGTCCGTAAAGAAGTTTCCCCCGCCTCCGCCGCAGCAGAACGAATCAGGGCCGCTGCGGTGCATTTCAACGAATTCGGCTTTGGGAATGGCCTTCAGAATTTCCCTCGGCGCCTGATAGATGGACTGATGCCTTCCTAAGTAGCAGGGGTCGTGGTAGGTAATTTTTACCGGATACGCTTTGAGTTTGATTTTTTTCTTCCGGATCAGTTCGGCCAGAACCTCGGTAAAGTGCCGGACCTGAAATCTTCCACCGAGGCCCGGGTAGTCTTTTTTGAAGGTATTGAGCGCGTGCGGATCGAGCGTGATGATTTCTTTCACGCCCTTTGCCTTGAATTTTTCAATGTTGGTTTGGGCCAACTGGGCAAACAGTCCCATCTCTCCAAGGGCCCTCACGTCGTTGCCGTCGCATCCTTCCTCGCCGCCGAGTATGCCGACCGACAGGCCCGCGTCCACCAGTATTTTCCCCACGCTTTTGGCCATGCGCTTTCCGACTTCATCGTAGGAGCCGACGCAGCCCGCGTAGAAGAGGTATTTCTGATTGGTGTAGGGTTTCAGCCCCGTGCCTTTCGCCCAGTCGCCGCGTTCGGACTGCGGAAGCTTGTAGGGATTGCCGCTTACGGCAACGGCCTTGAAATAGTCGCGCACGCCGGGCGGAATCCGGCCTTCGCCCACCAGTTCAGCGCGGGTTTCCTGAAAGATGTCCGGCAGGAAATCCTTGAACCGGGGAAACACGCACTGGTCCTTGCAGTTGTCGCAGGCGACGCAGGAAAACATGATCTCGGCAAAACGCGCGGAGGTTTCAATTTCGCCGGAAAGCCACGCGCGGGTGAGCCACATCCGGCCGCCCGGCGAGTAGGTATCCCAGCCGAAGGCCTTGTAGGAAGGGCAGTTGAAGTCGCTGTAGTCCGACGGAAACTTGCAGTAGCCGCAGCGGAAACAGCGATGGACGATATTTTCATGTTCGATGTGTCGGATGTAGGTCATGCGTTCACCTCCCAGTTGCCGGGGTTCATGATCCCCTGCGGATCGAGGTTTTTCTTGATCATCAAGAGAAGCCGGCGCGCGTTGGGCTCCATTTTCTCAAGCAGCATCTTCTGCTCCTTGAAATTGGGCTTCCAGGGAATGCCGCCCATGCCCAGCGCGAAAGCAGTTGCCTCGTCCAGCGCCTTTTCCACGCGGTCCATCATCGCCGGATCGTTGCGGTTGAAGGCGAAAGAAATGCTGTACATCATCGAGTGCCCGCCGGAAATGAGCCTGGCCGTGCTGGCGTAGAGAACATTGTATTTGGCGGCCAGCTCCACCACCTTGGCGGCGTATTGCGGGAAGTGTTCAATCGGCGCAATGGGCCCCGAGTATTCAAAACCGCCGCCTTTGGGCACGTCGGCGAAATCGGCGATGTTGCGGCCCGGCATTTCCAGGAGCATGGGCTTCATGTACTGAATCGACATGAAGCCTCCATCCTTGGAATCCATGTATTCCTGGAGGCAGTCCCAGACCATCTTCCGTTTGAATTCGACTTCTTCCTCCGTATCGCCCGTGAAGAAAATCGTGATGTGGTAGTTCCCCAGAAACATGAGCGGCTTGGGCTGGAACCAGACATTGATGTCTTCGAGCATTTCCAGGTGCGTGAGCTTGTAGAGGATGTGCGGAATCAGATCGAGGCGGTCCGTGACGAAGAGTTCCGCGTCGCGGATTTTTTTGTTGGGATAAAGCTTGAGGCCGACCTTCGTGATGACGCCCGTGCAGCCGAGCCAGCCCAGGAAGAGCCCCGACAGATCGGGGAGCGTCGGCCCCTTGGAAATCCAGTAGGGCCCGATCGACGGAGAGCCGATCCGGCAGATCTCGCCCGTGGGCAGGACCACTTCCAGCCCCGTGACCATGTCGGAGTTGAAACCGTACTGGTTGGTGAGCCTTCCCTGACCGTGCAGGGAGACGTTGGCTGCGATGGTGGTGGTCGAAGGGGCGTCGGGAATGCTGTGCCGCAGCGTCGGATGGTTTTTCTGCAGATACGCCTTGAGCGCGCCCTGGGACGTTCCGCCTTCGACGACCACGTAGCGCGCCATGGGATTTACTTCCAGGATCTTGTTCATCCGCTTCATGTCCAAAACGATGCCTCCTTTGAGCGGAATCACGAGTCCCGCGAGCGACATGCCGTTCCCCATCGGAACGATAGGAATCTTTTCGCGGTTGGCCAGTTGAACGATTTTCTGGACTTCTTCCGCGGTTTTCGGCGCAACCACGAAGTCGGGCTTGTGCGGCGCGAGAACCCCGGGATCGCGCGAATAAAACCAGAGCTCTTCCGGAGCATCGGAGACGCCCCGCTCGCCGACAATATCCACGAGGGCTTTTCGAATATCGCTCATGAGGCAGCCTCCCTTTCTTTTTCGCCGATGGCCATCTTGCACAGATCGATGATGTGCACCGGCTTCAAACCGCGCTTGGCGACTTTTTCCGACAAAGAGGTCTGGCAGGCCGGGCAGTTGAAAACGCAGTATTCGGCGCCCGAGGCCAGCATGTCGTCGATGTTGCGCTTCTGGACGTCGTCCGCGAGCTTGTAGCCGGAAACGGAGCGAAGAATTTCCGCGCAGCACAGTGCGTTTTCGTCCTGATACTTCCGTTTGGGCGCTTTCACGCCGATGAGCTTGAAGATTTTTTTC
>DAOTNL010000268.1:0-3031 GCA_035450765.1 Kiritimatiellia bacterium
TTCATCCGCAAACTCCCCCACCATCTCGTAGAAGCTTTCAAGGCCACCTTGGAAGAAGTGAACGAGGCGGATTTGCTTTTGCACGTGATCGACGCCTCCCAGCCGCGCGTGGACGAACAGATCGATGCCGTGGAGACCGTCCTGCGGGAACTCGGCGCCCAGGACAAACCGGTTCTGGCCGTATTCAACAAAACCGATCTGGAACGCGGCCGCAACCAGTCCATCCGGCTGGCCGACCGGTTCCGCCATTCGGTTGCGATTTCCGCCACGAACGGCGATGGCACCGCCACTCTGTGCCAGACCATCGCCGACTTGCTGCGCGAACGCGTGCGGCATCTGCACCTGAAAATCCCCGTCTCCGAAGGCCGCTGGCTGGCCGCGCTGCATGCCAACGGCAAGGTCCACGCCCAAAAAGTCAGCGGCAAGCACATGCGGATCGAGGCCACGGTTTCCGCCGCGTTCGCCGCCACGCTCGATCCCAAGTGGATCTGCGAATAACCGCTTGGGCCCTGCCCTTTTCCCCCGCCACGCCTTGTTGCGGCGCCCGACAAAAAAGCGGCCGCGCCCGAAACGGACGCGGCCGGGTCGCGAATTGACCTAGTTGGTGCTGGCGGATCCGGCCAATACGGTTCCGACGGTCAGATAATTCACGTCCGTGCTCGTGCCGTTGTATTCGAAGACCTTGAAGGAATACATAGTTCCCGGACTGAGCCCCTGCAACAGGAATCCGCTCCCGGTGCCGTCATAGCAGATCCTGTTCCCGTCGCCTTGATCCGTCGCCAGCGTGAAACTCGAATTCACGCCGGCCGGCGCCACGCTGTCCGTCGGCATCCAGGTGGTCGTCGTGCCCTGCCGGACCACGACGATGCGGCGCGCGCCGTTGCCGGACGTCCAACTCACCCCGATCTGGGAGGCGCTGACGTTGGTGAACGTCATGCTGGTTGCATTTTCCGTCGGCTCGTTGGTCAGGGGCATGTCGGTCCACCCCATCCAACGGGTCGGCAAGACGTAGAAATCGGTCGGCCGATAGGTCCAGGTCCAGGACGAACCCACGCCGCCGTTCTTGGACACGATGACGATCACGTCGTTGGGTTTGAAGTAGCCCCAAGGCACGAGGGCGTTGTTGCCCACGAAGCGCCAAACGCTGTTGGTGTCGCAGTAGATGGTGCTGCCGGCCATGACGTCCTTCGTCGATGTGTTCATCGTGTAGATTTCGTCGCTTTGGCCCTTGATGCCCTTCACGAAACCGCAATCCAGCAGTTTCATCTGGCTGGGATGGGCCGAAACAGGCAGGCGCAGCGCCACCAGATTATACACGGGGGCGACCGGGTTGCGGCGGCTTCCGCAATGGATCGTCTGGGTGAAGCCGGCGGAGTTGGTCGGGACCTGCGCGATGGCCGACCAGACCATGGCGGGAACCGCGGCGGGGTTGTTGCTCGCATCCAACCGGTTGTAGTCCAGCGCGTTGGTGACGCCGTAGGTGGTCCATACCGTACTCGTAGCCGGCGGCAGGTTGATGGAAAATCCGCGGGTGAAGAAATCTTCGTTTTGGTGGACGTGAGTGACGTCGCTTCCGCCGAGGGCATTCCAAACCCCATTGCTGCTCAGCCAATACTGGCTTACGGTCACCGCATTGGTGCCGGCCGAGTAGAACTCAACCACGGTGGCGCCGGAGGCGGGATTCTCGGTTGTGCCGCCCGGGAAGGTCTCCGTGCCGCCGAACACGCCATAGAACGTGTTCGTGTAAGGAATGCCGTGGAACGCCACGAAGTTCTGTCCGGGCGACAGAATGATGTTGTGCAGCGCATAGACTTCTTCGCTGACCAGCGGGCGCTGCGGCACGACGACCAATTCGTTGCTGACGAGCACTTCGCGGGTCTTGCGCCAACGATCCTTGTAGGACGCGCGGTAGAAGCGGATCGTTCCGCGAGGCTTGCCGAAGCCGCCGTCGTCCACGAACCAGTTGGTACGCACGGTGCCGAGCAACTGCCAGTCGTTGTTGATGTTTTCCTGGAAGGTCGGCGAATCCCAGTAAATCAGGTCGTATTCCTTGGACACGTTGAGATACTTGTCGGAAATGCCGCTGCTCTGGGCGTTGGTATTGCCGGCGGCCAACCAAGCCAAACCGGCCGCGCGTTCGACGTCCGTCCGCACCAACGTGGGCGCATTCGGGAAGAACGTCTCGGCCTCCGCCTTCGGCAGCGTCCAGCCGCGGGTCAGGGCAAACTTGATCGTATTGTTGGTTGCCCAGCTATAAATGCTCGCGGAACCTTCGTTGCCGGCTTTGTCCAGGCCGACGATCACGACGGCGTAGTCCTGGTCGAAGTCCAGATCGTACAGCCGGATCCGGTTGTTCGGCAGGTTGGTCAGCGCCAGATAGTTCGTGCCCGTCGCCGACGGATCGGCGATGGCGGAATTCCAGCTGACGTTCGACCACGCCTGGTAGGCGTTGTTCGCGATGAAGTTCGTGTAGATGTAGGCGCCGCTGGTGCCGGGCCCGCCGTCGCCGTCCGGCACGGCCAGCGGATCGAAGGTGGCGTAGTAGATCTTGTAGCTGCGCCACGGCGACAGGATGTCGCGGTCGGTCGCGACCTTGGTGGGATGGTTGACGTGGCTCGGATCGTCCGGGCCGACCTGGAACGTGCTCCACTGCAGATCGAACTGCGTGGTGGGATCGTCCACCGTTTCGGTCGAAGCGGTCAGCGATGTGCCATGGCCCACCCGCGTCGGCGGCGTGACATCGTAGGCGATATAGAACGGCTTGGCTTCGCCCGCCAACCGGTCACCGGCGCGATTATTATCCGCATCCACCGCGAACAGATACTGAGGGTTGAGTCCCTGGTTTTCCACCCCGGCCGTGAACCGCATCGAAGGCAGATTTGCGCCGATGTCTACCGACAGCCGGATGTCGTCCCAGAAGGTCGTATTGCCGCCGCCATCGATCAGAGAAATCTTCAGCACTTCCACGGTGCCGTCGCCGATTTCTTCAGCCGGATCGATCTCAAACCGGGTCCAGGTGGTGGCGGTGCCG
>DAOTNL010000269.1:0-3020 GCA_035450765.1 Kiritimatiellia bacterium
CAGCGGGGTCGGCACGTGGCGCAAAATCCGGGCGCAGGCAAACGCCGGCGCCATTTTGAGGATTCCCCAGACGGCATCCGCCTGTTCGCGGGCGCGGGCAACGGCACGGACCGGCAACGCCAGCTTGATCCAGCCCTGCCCCTGCGCCGCAGATGGCTCCCAGGTCGAATAGGACAAATGGACGGGAAGCCGGTCGGCATCCGCCGCCTGGCGCAGGAGGTACGGCACCGCCAACGCCAAGCCCAGCGGGCCGGCCTTGGATTCATCGGCATCGGCCACTTCGAATCCGTAACCCGCCAAGGCGGGGTGCGCCGGGCAATCGACCGGCGCGCCGGCCAGCCGGCACAAGGCGGCGGAGCCGGTGCAATCGATGGCCCACGCCGGCTGGACTACGCGACCCGAGGCCAGGCCGATTTCCGTCAACCGATCTCCGGCTCGTTCCGCCCGAACCACCGGATCGCCCTTGATGAGCCGGATGTTTTTCTCGGCCGCGATTACCTGTTCCGCGCAGGCGGCCAGCGCCTCGCCGCCCGCGAACGGCAACAGCCAAACCCGGCCGCGGCGAACGGCGAGCGCCTCCGGATCGCCGCCGGCCAGCCGTCGGCAAAAAGCCACCGTCTCGGAGCCGTGCAGCGGCGCGCCGGGATGCTCGCCACCGGTCCGGAACAGTCCGCAGACATAGCGATGCAGGCCATGGATCGCAGTGCCCCCCAGCCGGTCGCTGGATTCGATCAGCACCGCGCGGGCGCCGCCGCGGGCCGCCGCCAGCGCCGCCACGATGCCCGCCGAGCCCGCCCCCGCCACCGCGACGTCGCAACGCTCGGCCCGGGGTTTCATTGCGGTTGCGGCGTTTGGTTCAGCAACCGTTGCCGGAATTCGTCCAGCAACGTCGCGACTTCGTCTTCGGGCAGGACGCCTTCGAGGTAGGACAGCACCACGTGATAGACGTCGCCGCTGCGGTTCAGGATCAACCCCAGGCCGGGCGGTGCGGGCATGACCGGATAATGGACGTGGGTCCGGATCGCGCAGCCCAGGACGGCGGCCGACTTGAGCAAGGGATCGCCCAGGCAGGTCAGCGCGAAGGAGGACAGCCGGTTGCGGAAGAACGTGAACATGAATTTCCAGAACGCGCGCGGCGGCAAGATCCGCATGAGCAGGTTCGAATCCTCGATGGCCGCGGGCATCCCCGTTTTGACCTGCGCCATCATCTGGTCGCGCAGGGCCCGGGCCATGGCGTCGCGTTCCCCGGCTTGGGCCACGGGCAAGCCGAAGTAGAGAAACGACAGATCGTTGAAGAACACGTGCGGCGCGCGTTCGCCGGGCGGCCGCAGGCGGCTGGTCGAAACCGTGACGATGAAGTCGGCGGCGGCGGCGACGCGCCGGGCGAACCGCGGCTGGAAGGTCGCCGCCGCGGTGGCCAGAACGTAGGGCGTGAACATCAGATAGCCCGCCGTCGCGAACGCCTGTTCCTGCGCGCGGCGCGTTTCTTCCGCCGTGAGGGACAAGACCCGGAACCGGAACGACCGCCGCCGGGCGTCCGCGGGCAGATCCAGATTGGCCGTCGCGCCGGGCAACAGTTCGCGCAGCGCGCGGTTCAGTTTCTGGCCGCTGGCGAACCGTTTGCCCCATTGATCCAGTTGCGCCGGCTCCGGCGCCTCGGGATCCGGAAAATCGCCGTCCACGGCCTGCCCATCGGCAAAACGGCAGAACAGATCGATGAACCGCTCGGCGCCGGCGGCGTCGAACAGCAGGTGGTCGAACGAAAACACGAGCGCGCCGGTCCCATCGGCGCCCTGCAGCGCTTCCAACGCGACGGCGCACCCGCGCAGCCGGTCCGGATCGTTGGCCAGTTCTTCGACCAGCCGGGCCACGGTCGCCGGCGTCGCCGCACCGAAATCCGCCGCGTGCCGGAAAGGCGCCTTGCGCCCCGCGGAATCCGCGGGACTTTTCCAGTACGGCGCCAGGCACCAGCAGCGGGCCGGCCGGCCCCAGAGCAGCGGAAACCGGGCGCAATAGCCCTGGAAGCGGTCTTGCAGGCGCGCGGGATCGAGCCGCCCCGCGACGAACACCGCCACGTGGAACGTGGTGGGACGGCCGGTGGTCTCGAGCGTGCCTTGCCGCAGCGCGGCGACGCACCAGTCGGCCCCGCCCAAGTAGCGTTTTCGCGAAGAACTCGGAACCTTCATGGTTGCAGGGCCATGGCGATCCGGCCGGCCAAAACCTCCAGCGAGGCGAAATCGTCCTGGGACAAGCCGGAGTTCATCAACGACAGGCCGAATTGCTTTTCGATGAACACCAGCAGATCGACGAACCCCATCGAATCGAGCCCGAGCAGGTGCAGGGGCTGGTCGGCGGCGAGACCGGCCGCTTCCACGCCCAGCAGGAAAGCCACGTGTTCCTTCAGTTTCAACAGCACGTCGTCGGGGGTCGTCGCCATGTCATCCTCGCTCGTCCTTCGCCTGCAGGGTCAGCGCGCGGATGCGCGCCCCGCAGGCGGAAATCACCTGGATCGGTCCCCGGGGCGCGCCGGCGCCACCGCCGGAAAACCCACTTTGATCGGCAGGCAGCACGTCGGGGAAAAAACGGTTGTCTTGGCGCATCAGTGCGGCGACCGCCAGATGGAAAGCGCTGCCGATGCGGGTATGGCCGAGCAGGGACACGAACGTCTGCGCCGCCACGGCGGGTTGAATTCGCCGGCGCAGCGCCGCGTCGTCGCCGCCCAGCGCGCCGGCATCGTACAAATGCACGGACGCCGAGGCGTCCGGCGCATCCTTCACGGTGAGTTGCGGGCCATTGCCGCGTTCCAAACGCACGAACACGGCGCCTTCGCCGGGCACGCAGGCCAGCGGCCCCGCCAGGGCAGGCCGGGCGATCCCGTCGGCCGCGATCGCCCATTTGCGCCGGACCACGTGGGCCAAGACGTCGGAGATTTCGTCCGCCGCGCCCACGAGCACCGCATCGCAGCGTCCCGCCGCCAGCCAGGCGTCCGCGAGCGCCAGCGCTTCCTCGAACGGAAAAGC
>DAOTNL010000270.1:0-2976 GCA_035450765.1 Kiritimatiellia bacterium
CGGATGGCGTCAAGGTCGAGGTGCCAATGTCCGCCAAGGCCGAAGCAAAGGTGACGCCAAAGGAACAGAAAAAATACTTCATCGACCAAATTGATGCCGCCATTGATTCCGCAACCGACCTTGTTCCGACCCGCAAAAACCGCAAGGACGCGACCCCGACCGCCCTTGGGTCGGCAGCCGAGGACTTCCGGGCCAATGCGGAGGAAATCGGCACCGTGAAAATCGAAGTGCCGGGCGATGGCACGTTCACCCTGCTGAATACGAAAGACGCCTTGCGCAAGCTGAAGGCCCGCGCCGCCGCCATGTTCCCGGCCACGCCGCCGACAGCATCCGCGCCATCCAAGCCATCCGGCAAGCCTTCCGCCATCGCCAAGGTCGGTCCGCGCCCCGGTGCCGCCGTGAAGCCGGCGTGGGCCAAGCTGCTGGATCCATTTACCGTCAAGGACAAGAACCCGACTCCCATACGAGCCACGATGGTCTCGCCGCTGTTCAACCCTGCAAAAAACGAGACGGTTGCCACGGATTCCAGCCGCCTGGTGGTGGCTCTTGGCGTGAAAATCGGCACCCCTATCCAGGACGGCGGACCGCAATACAGCTATGTCGTGCCGGGCTATCGCCAAAACCAGTTGCCCCAGAAGCAAAATGACCAGCAGACCGTCCGCGTGGCCGATACGGAGCAATTTATCCGCCAGATCCGGCAGGCCAAAATGGCCACGGAGAAAAGCAAGTCCGAACCGGACACAATAGCCCTTTATGCCATGCCGGACGGATCGGTGGCCGTGGCATCCATGTATGCCGGGGATGGCTATGTTTCCCAGGATGTTTCCAAAGGGAATATGATCGGGGTCTATACCGCCGATTTTGTGGACGAGATCGTGACGTTCCTGCGCAAGACAGGCAACCAGGCAATCGAAATCCGCCACCGGGATGAAGAATCTCCGCTGGTGCTGCTTGGCGCAAAGGAATACGCCGTCCTGATGCCCGTCCGCGGCACCGAATTGAACGCCCCCGATGCGCTGGCCGGCATGGTGCCGAGGGAAGCACCTGCGGCCAAACCGCAGGCTCGCAAAGATGCTCCCCCACCGCCGGCACCCGAATCCCCTGCCGCGCGCGCCGGTGAGTTGCAGGACTTTGGGGAGAAGATCGGCGGGGCTCGGAAGGACATGGTTCCATCTGCCGCCAAGGAGATTGCCGACGGCGATCTGGCGCAAATGTCGTTCTCCCAGATATGGCCGAAGGCGGAAGTTGACGCCATCGAAGACGCCGACATGGCGGCCCTGGCCACGGCCCTGCGCAATTCCATCCCGGCCAAGCCGCGAAAGGGCTACAAAGTCAACCGCTGGGTCGAGTCGGTAAAAACGGTGCGGACGTTGATGCAGCTTGCCAATGAACGCGGCGTTGCGGACATCGTGGATCGGATGCGGACCCCGGAGTACCGGCTGCTTGGCGGTCTGGCGGACAAGGTGGACCTGCTGCGCCAGTTGCCGCGCGACCAATGGGACCGCATCGGCAAGGTGGAGAACTATCCCGATGCCTACCGCTACGAGCAGGCCAAGGCAGGCGAGGCGGGGGCGGATAAGCACACGTCCTTGTCAGGGGAAGAAAAGTGGTACAAGCGCGTTCCTTCGCCATACGCTACCGCCGAAGTGGACGGGCGGATTGTCAGGACCGACAATCTGGACGCCCTGCCCACCGCAGTTGCCGAACGGCTCGGGGTGCCCCCGGAAGCCTCCGCCATGCAGTTCGAGATTCGCGGGCGGGTCAGGTCAAGTGTGCGGATCAACAAGAAGGGCGATCCCCTTTACCGCCCCCTAAAGGAGTTCACCGGGGAAACGGCTGTAGAGCAGGCCCGTGCGTTCATCGAGAACAGCCGGGATGATCTGGTGGCCGCGTGGGAGGCCATCAAGGAATCCGACAACGTGAAGGAATCCGACGTGCGCCGGGACGCCAACCGGCCCCGCATGGCCAAGGATTACCGGCAGGGACGGGACGTGACGCCGGAAATGTTCTCCGAAGCGTTTGGCTTCCGGGGCGTGGAGTTCGGAAATTGGGTGGCGCAAGGGGCCAACCGCAAGGAGCGGCAGGGGATGCTGAACGAGGCATTCGATGCCTTCTCCGATCTGGCCGACATCATTGGCGTGCCGTCTCGGGCGTTGTCCCTCAACGGTGAATTGGCGATGGCCTTTGGTGCCCGTGGCAGCGGGAAGTTCGCCGCGCACTACGAGCCCGGGAAAATCGTCATCAATCTGACCAAGACCCGCGGGGCCGGGTCGCTGGCGCACGAGTTCTTCCATGCGCTGGACCACTATTTCCAGCGGAAGCGCGGAGAAACGGGCGTCAGCCGGGATCGGAATTTCATCACCTATAACCCGGAGACGTACTACCAGGACAAGGCCAGCGGGGTGCGGCTGCCGGCCCGAAGGTTCAACGAACTGCTGGCAAAGGGGCGGCTGAACAAGGCCAGCGATTGGACGCGGATCGAAGGCGTCCGCCCCGAGGTCGAGGAAGCGTTTTCCGCCCTGGTCAAAGCCTTGGACGAGTCGCCCATGCACAAGCGGGCTTCCCTGATAGACAAAGGCAAGTCCGGGAGGTACTGGTCCCGCATTATCGAGCGCGCTGCCCGGTCCTTCGAGAACTATGTCATCCACAAGATGGCCCAGAAGGGCTATCAGAACGACTATCTGGCCAACGTCGCCAGCATTGAGGAATTCCAGCGTGATGCCGGCCGCTACCCCTATCTGCTGGATGGCGAACTTGCCCCGGTGGCCGAAGCGTTTGACAACCTGTTCGCCACCATCCAGACCCGCGAAACAGAACGCGGAGTGGAGATGTTTGCCGCCGCCGGCCTGAAGGCGGAGACGGCCGACAAAGGCCAGTACCAGGAAGCCGAGCGCATGGAGGCAGCCGGTAATTCCCGGGAATCCATCTGGCGCAAGACGGGCTGGTGGAAGGGGCCGGACGGCCAGTGGCGGTTCG
>DAOTNL010000271.1:0-2965 GCA_035450765.1 Kiritimatiellia bacterium
GTCAAACAACAACGAAAAGTGACAACTTGAAACCAGGACTCGACAGGTTTTACGTGGAACGTAAAAACTTTGCGCGCGGGCGGTAACGGATCGGGGGCGGGGCGCGACTTCCCCTGCATGGACCTTTCAGGCCCAGAGCTTGGCGAACAGCCGCCGCGCGGTCGCGGTGGTTTCCGCGGCGATCGCCGCGGGCGTTTCGCCGCGCAGGTCGGCGAGCAGCCGGCCGACGGCCGGAACGTAGGCGGGTTCGGAGAGCAGCTTGCCGTCCGCGCCGACGAGATGCTGTTCCGCGCCGTCGGGCAAGGTCGGCGGCAGGTCGGGGGCGTCGGATTCGAGCAGGAACCGGCCGGCGGGGACGCGCGCGGCGTTTTCGCGGGCGCGCAGATTCTTGGGCCGGGTGAGGGTGCCGCCGAAGGAGACGTGGACGTTCTTTTCCGCGAGCGCGGGCAGGGCGTCGGGCGGGCCGGAGTAGGCGTGGATCAAGAGGCCGGCGGGATGCGGTGGAGCCGCAAACAGGATCTTCAGCATCGGTTCCCACGCGTCGCGGCAATGCAGGCTGGCGGGCAGGGCGAGTTCGTAGGACAGCTCGAACTGGGCGCGGAAGACGGCCTCGCGGTCGGCATCGAGGCCATCCTCCAGGCGGGCGTCGAGGCCGATTTCGCCGATGCCGGCAGGCCGCGTCGCGAGGATTTCGCGCAGGTTGTCCAGCCAGCGGGCGGAACGGTCGCGGATGAACCAGGGGTGGACGCCGAAGGATACGAGCGTCGCGTCGGGATGGGCGTCGGACAAAGCGGCGACGACCGGCCAGTCAGCTTCGCAGGTGGCGGCGACGTGGATCCGGCCGACGCCGGCGCCGGCGGCGCGGGCGAAGACCTGCGGCAGGTGCGGCGCCAGCCGCGGATCCTGCAGGTGGGCGTGGGCGTCGATCCAAACGAGATTTTGACTGTCCGGCGGCATGGGCGGTGGTATGCTTTCCGTTCCATGGTGGAAGGCCGGTCCATTTCAGTCAACCTGCAAAAGGGGTTCCGGACGGTTTTGGCGGCGGGTCTGGCGTGGGCCGCGGCGGGGTGCGGAACGTTCAACCATTATCCCATGGGCATGGAGCAGACGACCTTGGGTCCGCTGCGGACGGGGCAGCCGACGGACTGCCGGAAGACATTCCACAAGCGGACGAAGGGCAGCGCGGCCGCGCTGTTCGCGCTGGAATGGGGGCGCACGGCGCAACTGGCGGGCGATTTCGAGGCTTCGCGCGCGGCGTTTGAAAAAGCGTTCGCGGCGATCGAGGACCTGGACAACCGGGCGGTGGTGTCGGCGCGCGGCGCGGCGGCGCAAGGCGGCGCGGTGCTGGTGAACGACAAGGCGATTCCCTACGTCGTGCCGGCCTACGAGCGCACGCTGGCGCACCACTACCAGGCGCTGAACTATCTGGCGCTGGGCGACCTGACCGGCGCGGGCGTGGAAGTCCGCCGCGCGAACCGCGAACAGGAACAAGCCCTGCAGCGCCGCGAAAAGGAAGTCGCGAAGTCCAAGTCGAAAACGGAAAACGTCGCGCCGGACGACGAGCGCGATCCGCATCTGGGGGCCGTGTACGCGGGGCTTGACCAGGCCGCCGGCGCGGTCAAGTCGTCGTTCCAGAACGCGGCGACGTTCTTCGTCTCGGCCGTGATCTGGGAGATGCTGGGGGAGTTGAACGACGCGTACATCGACGTCAAGAAGGCGCTGGAAATCGCGCCGGAGAACCATTTCCTGCAGCTCGACGCGGTGCGGCTGGCGAAGCGGCTGGGCATGCGGGAGGATCTGGAGGATTACGAACGGCGGTTCCCGCGCGCGGCGAAGATGCCGGCGGCCGGCAGCGAGAAGCTGGCGGACAAGGCGCGGCTGGTGGTGGTGGTCGAAGACGGCCTCGTGCCGCCCAAGGTGGAAATGTCCATTCCCTATCCGCTGACGTCCACGGACTCGATCGGCATGATCGCGCTGCCGACCTACGCGGGGCCGGTGCCGCCGCCGCCGCCGGTCCGGGTGGCGCTGGACGGCCAGTCGCTGGCGTCCACGGCGCCGATCTGCAACGTGGGCGCCTTGGCCGCCCGGGCGCTGGCGGAACAGATGCCGGGCATATTGACGCGGCAGCTGGCGCGGGCGATCGCCAAAGGGGCGGCGTCCAAGGCCGCGCACGACGCGGGCGGCAGCGCGGGCCAACTGGCCGAACTGGCGGTGCTGTTGTACAATGTCGCTTCCGAGCAAGCCGACCTGCGCAGCTGGCTGACCCTGCCGGCGCACGTCCAGGTCTTCAGCGCCTACGTGGAGCCCGGCGACCGGCAGGTGGCCCTGGCCGGCCCCGGCCCGGGGTGGGCGGGCCCTGTAACCCTGCGGGCGGGAAAAACGACCATGATCCACGTGACCCGCATCGATTTGGCTGTATATTCACACGTGTTCGTGCAACCATGACGATGGCAGGCAAAGGAGCGCAAAGATGAGAACGGCTTTGAAAACGGCGGTTGGAATCCTGATGCTGGCCGCGGCGGCGGCGCAAGCCGCGCCGAAAGCGGCCCTGTTCGTCCAGAACCGGGCCGGCGCGAAGCTGGAAGCCCAGATCGACGTCTTCAACGACCTCTTGGGCGCGCGGCTGACGGATGCCGGATTCGAGGTGCTCCGCTACCAGGACGTCCTGGACCGCTTCGCCGAATCGCGCCGGGCGGAGGACGCCCAGGCGCTCCGCCAGTTCGTCGAACTCGTCCAGACCGCGAAGTCGGAGGGCACGGTGGACGGACCCGCGCCGGAAGCGTCCGCGCTGCGCACCGCGCAACTGCTGGAAGCCGATTTCCTCGTGTTCGCGTCGCTGGTTTCCCTGGGCGAGAACCGGACGTCCGTCCAGGCCTACGGGACGACGCAGGAGGCGACGACGACGACCCTGCGGCTGGCGTTGCGCGTGCTGGCGGGGGATTCCGGCGCGCAGATTTTCGGCGAT
>DAOTNL010000272.1:0-2950 GCA_035450765.1 Kiritimatiellia bacterium
CCTGCTCAACGCCGCCTTCGCGCAGAGCCTGATCCTGCCGCTGCCGCTGGAAACCATCTGCGTGCGCGGCAACGCCGGCAAGATCGAAGCCCTGCTGCTGCGCGAATACCTGCGCGCGCGCCACTCCGTCCCCGCGCCCGAACCGCCGCGCGCCTTCGAAGGCGGCTACACGGACCTGTTCTTCGAGGGCCTCGCGCGCGAGGTGCACCACTGCGACGTCCGCTCGCTGTATCCGTCCATCCTCCTGCGCGAGGGCCGCAGCCCGCGCAACGACCCGCTCGGCGTGTTCCTCCAGTTGCTGGCCCACCTGCGCGATTTCCGCATCGACGCCAAGAAGCGCGCGCAAGACCCGAGCCTTTCGCCCGCCGCCGCCGGCCGCTGGGACGCCCTGCAGGCCACGTTCAAGATCCTCATCAACTCCTTCTACGGCTACCTCGGCTTCCCGCAAGCGCGGTTCAACGACTACGAGCTGGCCGCCGCCGTCACCGAGCAAGGCCGCGACATCCTGCGCGGCATGGTCGCCAAGCTGCGGGAGCTCGGCGCGCAGCCCATCGAGATCGACACCGACGGCATCTATTTCACGCCGCCCGGTGGGCTCGACGACGCCGGGCTCGCGCGGTTCCAGCAAGAATTCCGCGGGCACCTGCCCGCCGGCATCGAGGTGGAATTCGACGGCCGTTTTCCGGCCATGTATTCCTACAAGATGAAGAACTACGCCCTGCTCGAGGACGACGGCACGGTCATCCTCAAGGGCGCCGCGCTCAAATCGCGCGGCCTCGAACCCTTCCTGCGCGATTTCCTGCGCGAATGGCTCACGCTGACCCTCCACGGCCGCGCCGAGGAAATCCCCGCCCTGTTCGCCCGCGCCCGCGCCGAGATCGCCGGCCGGAAACTGCCCGTCGCCGCCCTCGCCAAGACCGAGATGCTGACCGACTCGCCGGCCACCTACCTGAAAAAGCGCGAGGCCGGCGGCAAGTCGCGCCAGCCCGCCTACGAAGTCGCCCTCGCCTCCGGCCGCGAATTCCAGGCCGGCGACGCCGTCGCCTACTACGTCACCGGCGACAAAAAGAACGTCCCCGTCCACGCCCACGCCAAGCTCGCCGCCGCCTTCGATCCCGCCCACCGCGACGAGAACGTGGCCTACTATCTGGCCAAACTTGACGCGCTGGCCAAAAAGCTGGATGCTCATGCCCCGGAAACTCCCGAATCCGAAGACGACCAGCCGACGCTGTTTTAGAGAATGATGGAATACTGGAATCATGGAATGATGAACAATCCCTTCCTGACCTCGGACCTCCGACCTCGGACCTCCGACCTCCGACCTCGGACCTCGGGTTTCACCCTCGTGGAAATCCTCGTGGTGATCGCCATCATCTCGCTGCTGGCGGGCGTGGTGCTGCTGAACATCGCCCCGCAGATCGGGATGGGCAGCCAGGCCGCGGCCAAGGCGCAGATCCAAGTGCTGTCGTCCGCCTGCACCACCTACCGCATGGCCCACGGGCGCTACCCCACGCAGCAACAGGGGCTCGAAGCCCTCGTCCGCAAGCCCTCGCAGGAGCCCATTCCGGAAAACTATCCGGAGAGCGGCTATCTCAGCGGTCGTTCCGTCCCGGCCGATCCCTGGAAAAACCCCTACATCTACCTTTGTCCCGGCCGCCAGAACGAGCCGTTCGAGATCCTCTCCTACGGGGCCGACGGCGAACCCGGCGGCAGCGGCGCCGACGCGGACATTTCGTCGTCGTTCGTCGATTGATCCCGATCATCTTCCTTCCGCGCCCGGCCGCGGGAGCGGCTTTTCCGCCTTCCGCGCGCATTTTCGCCCGATTTGCGGCCGCCATTTTTGTCGTTTTGCCCCCGAAACCGCCGTTTTCGAGTTCTCCGGTAGGGTTCCAGGAGGTCGGTTTGCCGGCGTAAAACGGTTTTTCTCGCGAAATTCATCCTTTTTTTATTGCGCCCCCCCCTCCGTTTGCTACTCTGCGCCCCGTGTGCGTTTTGGCGTCCTGTGGCCAGAATCCACCGCGGCTTTCAAAACAACCCGGAGCAACCCATGAGCAAAGAGAAGAAGATCGCCATCATCGACGGCAACGAGGCCGCCGCCCACATCGCCTACAAGACGTGCGAAGTCGCCGCCATTTATCCCATCACCCCCTCTTCGAACATGGGCGAATGGGCCGATCAGTGGGCATCCGAAGGCCGCACGAACCTCTGGGGCACCGTCCCGACGGTCGTGGAAATGCAGTCCGAAGGCGGCGCCGCCGGCGCCGTGCACGGCGCGCTGCAGTCCGGCGCGCTGACGACCACCTTCACCGCCTCGCAGGGCCTCCTGCTGATGATCCCCAACATGTACAAGATCGCCGGCGAGCTGACCTCGACGGTCTTCCACGTCTCCGCGCGCTCGCTGGCCGCCTCCGCCCTCTCGATCTTCGGCGACCACCAGGACGTGATGGCCTGCCGCCAGATCGGCTGGGCGATGCTCGCCTCCAACAGCGTGCAGGAAGTCATGGACACCGCGCTGATCGCGCAGGCCGCCACGCTGAAGGCCCGCGTGCCGTTTCTGCACTTCTTCGACGGCTTCCGCACTTCCCACGAAGTCGCCAAGGTCGAAATGATCGCCGACGAAATCATCCGCCGGATGATCAGCGACCAGCTCATCGCCGACCACCGCGCCCGCGCGCTGAATCCCGAAAAGCCCTTCATCCGCGGCACCGCGCAGAACCCGGACGTCTATTTCCAGGGCCGCGAAGCCGTCAACAAGTTCTATGAAGCCTGCCCCGACGTCGTGGCCGCCACGATGGAGGAATTCGGCCGGCTGACCGGCCAGAAATACCGTCCGTTCGACTACATCGGCGCCCCCGACGCCGACCGCGTGATCGTGCTGATGGGCTCTTCCGCCGAAACCGCGTTCGAGACGATCGAAGCGCTGCGCAAGACCGGCGAAAAGGTCGGCGCG
>DAOTNL010000273.1:0-2894 GCA_035450765.1 Kiritimatiellia bacterium
TTCTGTTCCTTTGGCGTCACCTTTGCTTCGGCCTTGGCGGACATTGGCACCTCGCCCTTGACGCCATCCGGCGTGTCCGTGACGACGGGCGCGGGCGTTGCAAGAGCCGGTGCTGGCGTGGTTGGCTTTTGTTCGTATGGCTCTTTATCTTCTGTAAGCCAATGTGGTTGCTGCTTGGAAATCGTTCCACCCATACGCCGAACAATGTTTATTGCTTCTGGCGTGTTTGGTATCTTCAGCGAACTTCTTTTGCTTCCAAGGGTTCTCGGTGGACCAAACTCATGCGGTACGCCGGCCTCTTTTAATGTGTTTGAAAGTCGTCCTGCCGATCTTGACCCGGCCGGAGCAATCGCCATTATTTGCTCTTTTGCTTTCCAGTCGGCGTATTTATCTCCGCGCCCCTCTACGGCAGGAACCGCTAATCCTGACGGCTGTACTTTAGGCTTTTCTGGTGCCACAGGCATCAACTCCGGGTAGTCGGCCAGCACTTCCTTCGGAACTGGCTTGCCGGAAGCGATGGCTTCCGAGATTTCAACCCTGTGCGCTCCTTCGATCAGCCCCTTTTCCGGCTGTCCCGGCTCAAGCGTGCGAGTAATGACCTCTTTGCCATCCGGCCCAGTAATGATGACGTAGTTGCGCTTCATGTCGCGGCGCACTTTGGCACCACGCGCATACTCCGCCCTCGTCATCTGCCATGATTCCTTTGCCGCGGAGGCTTGAACCGGCGCAACCTCGCCCCCCGCCCTGACGCTCTCGGCGTACTTGGCCAGCGCCGCCCTGTCCTTTCCGCGCAAGTCTCTGTCGGCCACGCCTGCCGCCCGCAGCTCGGCCAGCAGGTCGTTCTTGGTCATCCGGGCGACTGGGGGAGCTGGCCTTGGCGGCATCTGATCTTCGGCTATGGCGTATCCTTCCATGTCGGACGGGCCAAGCGAGGACTCCATGACATCTTCCGGAACACCGTATTTCTTGCGCCAAGCCTTGTTCGTCTCTTTTTGCGGAGATGCAAGATTGGCCTTGGCGGAATACTCGTCATCCCAATAGACCCACACCCCTCCGCGGTTGTCCACGGTGCGGATGATTCCGCGCTCCTTTGGGTCGTTGACGTTGTAGATGCGCTTCCCTCGCATGGTTTCAACGGAAAGCGGTATCTGGTCGAGATGGACGTTGCCTGCCGCCTTGGATTGCTTGATGCGTTCGGTGCGGGCCTTGGACCACTTCTCGTAGTCGGTTTCCCCTACTTCAGCCCGATCCCGCCCCGCCGGCGCTTCTTGGGCTTGGCCCGTTGCGGCAGGTTCTTGAAGTCGGTCTTGCTGGCCCACTCCTTCAGGTTGAGGCCGGCCGGGCGGTTGGCGTAGGCCCATCTTTGCTGGGATTTGCTGCGAAACGGCATTGGGGGACTCCTGTGGGTTGGGTTGGTAGACGTAGCGGTCGCCGGAGCGGACGTAGCCTTCTTTTAATGCGGATTCCAGCAAATCTCTGTATTGCGAAAAATTAGACGCTAGAATTGGATTGTGGTTGTCTATTGCTTGAGCCACTGCAACGGCATGGTCGCCGCCTTGATTGTCCCACCCAACATTCCCATAATTATCGAACCCATCTGGGCCTGCCGCAATGAACTCATTTCGAGTCATTAGTTCTGGCGGTTTTTTAGAAACAGTTGGAAGATTGTCGTATGGTTGTGCGGGCCTTAATGCAACTTGTACGCTTCCATCTCGGAACTCGTTAATACTTGTCCGCACCCACCCATTTTTTCGCGCTATTTTTTCAATTTGGTTCCACTTGTTACGCGGCATTCGACCAAATTGAATAATCCCGCCTTTTCCGGGATATGGTTTTAATGTTCCTTCTGGAAGGTTCCAGACAGACACGATATTTTCAACATCCTCCGGCGTCATCAGCTCCGGCGGCTTGGCGGCGGGGGCGGCTTCGGCGGGCTTGGCATCTTCGACAAAAACGCTTTGAAATCGTTCAACCTTTGGCTTCTCTGATACAAACTCTCGCCACTCCGGCGTCTTTTCAACTTCCGCCCATGCTTCTGCCGACGACATTCCACGCTTTTCGTAGTCGCGCACCATCTTGTTTGTGGTCTTTTGAAGCTCGTTGCTTCGTTCAACCTGCCTTTTTACGATGCGGTTTGCGTCGGCAAGAGTTCTTGGAAGTGGTCCATCGTAGCCGATTTCGTCAGCTATTTGCCTGAGTCTGGCGGCAGTAGAAGGTGCCGCGCCCCTGTCTGCGGTGGGTGTTTCCGGTGGCTGGCGTACAGCTTGGCCAGCGGGCGCGGCGGGAGACGCAGGCATGGGTGCCGGGCCGGAAGGAGGGCCGGAGACGGCGGGAGCCTGCGGGGCTGAAAGGGGCGGCGGCTGGGCCGCTGGCTGGCCCGTAGGCGCGTTTTCGGCGGCGGGGGTAGGTGTAGTAGTGGTAGCGGCCTTGGCGGCTTCCTGCGCGTCGAAATAGGCCACGATGCTGTCTATCTCGGCGTCGAACTCCTCCGGCGTTTGGACCAGCTCGTCTCGTCGCGACTGGTCCTCCTCGCTTCCGTAGGTCACGCCGGCGGTCGGGTCGGGCTTGGCGGGCTGGGGCTGCGCGGTGGCGGTCGGCCGCATCGTCGCCGTCGGCCGGCGCAACGCGCCCGGCGCCAGCCCGCGCTGGATTTCCACGATCGCCCGGATGGCGTCGCGAGGATCGGCGCTGCCCAGCGGCTGCACGTCGCGGTGCTCGGGATGCTTGGCTTTCAACCGGGCAAGCAAATCGGATGCCTGCCGGTCGTCGTATCCGGCAAACCCGTTGGCCACCGCCACGTCGGCGTCGATGTCCGCAGCGCGGTTTCCCATGATCTCGTTCCATTGGTCCGCATCCATCGCCCGAGACAGTTCTTGCGCGATGTCCGGCCGCAC
>DAOTNL010000274.1:0-2865 GCA_035450765.1 Kiritimatiellia bacterium
CAAGCCAGCTCAACAGCGACCGCGGCCCGGCAGCCACCAGCACGCCAACCAGCAGCAGGACGGCCACCAGTTCGATCAGGGTGAAGCCCCGTTTCATGGAACCTCCCGGATCGGCCGCGCGAACAAGCGCGTGACTGCTTCGTTGAAGCCGTTGGCCAAGGTGACTTTCAGCAACACGGGGTTGGTGCTCGCCGTTTCCGCGCTGCCGGCGAAATCGACGTAGTTCGTTTCCCGCGCGACGATGCCGGCCGGCAAATTGGTGGCGACGTACTGCCGGAGCCGTTCCAGGCTGTTGGTTCCGGCCGCGCCGGAGTTGAAACTGTGCCACACCACGAGGTTTTCCATGGCCGTCTGCAACGCAAGCCCTTCGTCCATTTGCGTGCGCGGCTCGTAGCTGCGCAGGAAAACGTTCGACAGAAACGGCAAGATGGCCGCCATGGCGATGGCCGAAAGGACAATGGCGGCGACGACCTCGATCAGCGTGAACCCCGCTGGACGGCGGCCGTTCATTGGACGAACCCCGTGAAACCGGTGATCAGGATGCCTTCGCTGTGCGCGCCGTTGGACAACTGGATGGGATAATCGGCGGCGGGGGCACCGAATTCGTCGAAAGCGACGGCGCCGACCCCGGCAGCGAAGTTCACGCCCAACGGCAACCGGTGGACGTGGGGCGGCACGTTCGTTTCGCCGGGCCAAGGGATGGGCGAAGGATTGTTGTCGCGCAGCAACGCATAGGATCCGCCGCCAAAAACCACGCTCCAGTCGGCGACGTTGTTGGCCATGGCCAGGGACTGGGCGAATCCCAGATGGGCGCGGAGCGTGTCCGCGGCCCCCACCACGGAAGCTCCGGTCGTGTCCATCCCGGCCGCCATGAAACCCGCCGCCAGCAAGCCGACGACGACCAGCGCCAAAATGACTTCGATGATGGTAAAGCCACCGCGCTCCGCACTTGGCTGGAAGCGAACGCGCATCGAAGTTCCTCCCTTCAACCGCAGAAACCGAAGTCGGGCGCGGGAAGAGAACGGACCTCTTCCCGCGCGCGGGCGGCCCGCTATGGCCGGGCCCAGGTCCGGGTGTCCGTCACCGCGGCGTCGTTGTTGTCGGTGGCGGTCACGTCGACCCCGCCGCCGGCGGCCGCGGCAAAGACGAACGTGTAATCGGTGCTCTGCATCGGCGTGGCCGTGCATTCCGCCACCAACTCGGCATCCGTCGGCTCCACCCCGTTCTGCAGCGCCAGCCGGCCATAGGCCATCGACACGTGCGAGAGGCCGGCGGCCAACGCCCCGTCCAGCGCCCGCGTGCGCGCGTCGTCCATCAGGCTGACGTAGCGCGGGATGGCGACGGCGGCCAGCACCGCCAAGATCACCAGCACCGCGATGATTTCGATCAGGGTGAACCCGGCTTGGCCCCTGCGTTTGTCTACTGTTTTCATTGGTTACCTCCTGTTTCGTTTTCGTTCATTTAAATTCTTCCATCGCCTTTCCACCGTGCAGGTTGCGTGCCAGTCGAAAATTCCGGGGTCGAACCCCGCCTTGCAGATAAAACTTGGTCCGGTGGGCCGCATTTCGCCGGTTTCGACCTCCAAAACGTGATGCTCATGGCTTCATTTCCTGAGGGTGGCCGTTCGCGCCGTTGCCGTTGCCATGCTCGGAGCGCACGCCCGCCACGTCGATGCGGTGCTTGGCGATGCGGTGCCAGAGGCTCCGCTCCTTGATCCCCAGCAAGGCGGCGGCGCGGACCTGGACGCCGCCTTCTTTCGCCAAGGCTTCCAGGATGAATTGTTTTTCGATCGCGGCGAGCCGGTCGTCCAGGTTCTGGGGCAAATGCGCCGCGGAAAGATCCGGAGCGGCGAACTCGCTGCTCAACCGCGAGCCGGCATTCAGGTGCTCCGGTTCGATGACCCCCGACGACAGGGCGGCGGCGGCCTCGATGGCGTTTTTCAGTTCGCGGACGTTGCCGGGCCACGGATAGGCGGTCAGGGCCGCCAAGGCCTGCGGCGAGAACGACGTGCCCGGCTTGACCTGCCGCAGCAGGTGGGTAGCCAGCAGCGGAATGTCCTCGCTGCGCTCGCGCAGCGGCGGCAAACGGAACGAGAACACGTTGATCCGGAAGAACAGATCCTCCCGGAACGTCCCCTCCTTCACCATCCGCGTCAGATCCTTGTTGGTGGCGGCCACGATGCGGATGTCCACCGGAATGGGCTGGGCGCCGCCCACCCGTTCGATCTCGCGCTCCTGCAGGGCGCGCAGGATCTTGGCCTGGGTCATCATCGGCATGTCGGCGATTTCGTCGAGGAAGACCGTGCCGCCGGTGGCCGCCTCCAGCTTGCCGATCTTGCGGACGTAGGCGCCGGTGAACGAGCCCTTCTCGTGGCCGAACAGCTCGCTTTCGAGCAGGCCTTCGGGAATGCCCGCGCAATTGATGGCCACGAACGGCTTGTCGGCGCGGCGGCTGTGGGAATGGATGTTGCGGGCGACCAGTTCCTTGCCCGTGCCGCTTTCGCCGAGGATCAGCACCGTCGAGTCGGTCGGGGCGATCTTCAGGACCAGTCCCAGGATCGAGCGCAGCGCCGGCGACGGGGCGACGATGTCCGGGAACAAGGTTTGCGCCTCGAGGTTGTTGAGCGCCTTGGTGACGCGGTTGAGGGTGTGGGCCAAGGGCGCGGAGACGGTGAAGTCCGTCGCGCGCCGGCCGTAGAGCGTCCCCGCCGTTTCGGGCACGAGTTCGCGGGTCTCGCGCAGGAACCGTTCCACGGGCCGGAACACCAGCCACAGGATCAGCAGGCCGAACAGGAACGCGGTGGCGACCAGCCCCCCCGCCGTGGCCAGCACGGGCCACGTGTGGCCGCCGGTCACCGCCCCCGAG
>DAOTNL010000275.1:0-2834 GCA_035450765.1 Kiritimatiellia bacterium
CTCGACGCCGAAGACGGATCCTTCCACGGCGCGAACGCCGCCGGCGTCCACCATCTCGGCTTCGACCGCGCCGCGCTGGAAAGGCAGCTCGCCGCCGCCGGTTTCAGCGACGTTTGTTTTTCCGCCGCCGCGCGCAGCGAGAAGAACGGCCGCGTCTATCCGGTTTTTCTCGTTGCCGCACGCAAGCCCTAGCGGCAGGCGCACGGCCACGGGAGAATGGACGGGCCGGGCGTTTTCAGGTAATTTCCGGACCATGCGTCGTTGGCTCCCGATTCTGATTTGCCTGCTGCTGGCCGCCCTGCGCGCCGGCGCCACGCCGCCCAAATGGGCCACGTTCACGCTCGCCACCGCCAATCTTTCCGACAACGAGACCCAAGCCTACGGCGCCGCCGGCATCCGCATCCTGCAGGCCCTGCAGCCCGACGTGCTCGCCATCCAGGAATACAACTACAAGCTGGGCACCTCGCAGGATCTCGCCCAGCGCCTCTTCGGCCCGGATTGCCATTTCGCGCGCGAAAAAGGCGGCGCGCGCCTCCCCAACGGCGTCATGAGCCGCTATCCCATCGTCGCGTTCGGCCAATGGGAAGATCCCTACGTCGGCAACCGCAGCTTGTTCTGGGCCACCGTCCAGATTCCCGGGCCCAAGCCCCTGCACGTCGTCAGCGTCCATCTCGTGCAGAACCGCGCGGAACGGCGCCTGCCCGAAGCCCGCCACCTGCTCGAGCTCATCCGCACGCAGTTTCCGGAAGGCGACTACGTCGCGCTGTGCGGCGACCTCAACGTCAACACCCGCGACTCGACGGCGCTGGCCGCGCTGACGAAGTGGTTCGACGATTCCAGCCAGCCCGCGGACCAGGCCGGCAACAAAAACACCAATGCCAACCGCAACCGGCCCTACGACTACGTCCTGCCCAATCCCGCCCTGGCCCCGTACCATGCCCCCACCGAACTGGGCGGCCAGAAGTTTCCCGCCGGCCTCGTTTTCGATTCCCGCCTGTGGAACCCCCTGCCCTCGCCCGCGGAATGGGAAGACACCGCCCGCGACCTGCAGCATCTGCCCGTCATGAAGACCTTCCGCGTGCCGTTGAAAGAATAAACCCCATGAACGGCCACCTTCCGAGGTGTTTCTGGAAACCGGCGACGCTGGTGCTGCTGGCCGGCTTCGCCTGGGCCGGTCTCGGCGCCTGTTCCCGGACGCCGCGGCCCATCCCCGTCCTGATGTACCACGGCCTCGCCGCCGATCCGGGCCACGACGTCTGGACGGTCGCCACGGACGAATTCCGCCGGCAAGTCGCCGACCTGAAGGCCGCCGGCTACCGCACGATCCTGCCCGCGGACCTGGAAAAACGGCGCCGCTGGAAACTGTGGTTCGTCCGCAAGCCCATTTTGATCACTTTCGACGACGGCCTGCGCAGCGTCCTGACCGAGGCCGAACCCATCCTGCGCGAAGCGGGCTTCCGCGCGACGTCCTATTTGATCCTCAGCACCATCGCCGACGCGCCCGCCGGCCGCCTGCAGTACCGCCAGGACGACTGCCTCGTCTGGCCGGAGGTGCGCGACCTGCTCGCGCGCGGCACCTTCGCCTTCGGCATCCATTCCTTCTCGCACACGTCCGATCCCGCCCGCCAGGCGCAGGAAGTCGCCGAATGCCGCGCCATCTTCAAGCGCCAGACGGGGCAAAAGACCCGCGCCTACTGCTATCCCTACGGCGTCGCGCCCGACCTCCTCCGCGACGCCGTCGCCGCCGCCGGCTACCGCACGGCGATGATCTGCGGCGACCAGACGTTCACCAACGCCCCCGGAGCGGATTTCCTCCGCATCCCGCGCGTGTCCGTTTTCGGCGGAACCCATCGGTTTTCCGCCGTGCCTGCCGCCGCGCCGGCCGCCGGCACGTATTGCGCCGAAGTCCGCAACGACGGCGTTGGCCTGGCCGCTCGGGGCGTGCTCCGCGACTCGGCGGCGGGCCGGATCTGGATCCGGCCGCCGGTGGCGCGCCTCGACGGCCACGCGCAAACCTGGTGCTGGACGAATCTTCCAACCGGCCAAGCCGCCGTCGGCCTGCAGGTCGAAATCTGGGAACAAAACGGCCTCTTCCGGTACTACCCATGAAAATCCGCAAACACGCGTTCACCCTGTTGTTGCTGGCGTGCCTGGTCTCCGGCCTGCTGCTGCGCTTCGCGGGCCTGAAAGAACCGTTTGGGCTCCATCCCGACGAACGGCCCATTTCCCAGTGGATGGATCGCATGCACGAGCACCATTCGCTGCTGCCCAAGTGCTACGCCGGCGGATTCTTCGTGTTGGCGGACGCCTCGCGCCGGCTGTTCGAGTGGACCGTCTACGCGCCGCTCCACCGCTGGCAGTATTTCACGCGCGCGACGGATCAGTTCAATCCCGCGCCGCCGGACACTTTCACCTTCGGCCGCCCTTTCAACGCCATGCTGGGCACCTTGGTCATCTGGCTGGCGGCCCTGTTCGCGCGGCGCGTTTCCGGTTCGCGCGCCGCCGCGCTGGCGGCCGCCGCGCTGATGGCCGTGGCCGCCTATCCCGTCGAACACGCCCATTATCTCGAAAGCGACGTCGCCATGCTTGCATCCGTCGCGCTTTCGCTCTACCTGCTCGTCCGCGCCATCGAGAAAAAGACGCTGGGCAGTTTGGCCGCAGCGGCGTTCGCCGCCGGGTTCGCCGCCGGCACGAAATTTCCGCTGGCCATCCTGCTGGCGCCGTTGCTGGCCTCGATCCGGCTCCGCCGGCCGGCGGCCGGCAAACGGGACCGCGCGCGGCGCCTGGCGGGCAAGGTCGCGCTGGCCGTCGCGCTGGCGCTGGCCGGCTTCGTG
>DAOTNL010000276.1:0-2831 GCA_035450765.1 Kiritimatiellia bacterium
GGGGGGGGGGGGGGGGCAACCGGGAAGGGGGCCGGTCCGGGCGGCGGCGCGGAAGCGTTTTAGCGGGCGGCGGCTGGAGGCGGAGCGGAGGGCGGAAGTGAGGAGAGAAGAAGGGGATTTCTTTTGGATTTTGGCGGCGCGGAAACCAGCCGGCGTCTTTTTCGTTCTGCCGCTTCGAGGTCGACCTCTCGCCGACATGAGTCGCGCTCGGGTCGCCCGCAAAGCGGCATCTCCGGAAAATTCGCCGGTTATTTCCGCGGGGAGGCCCCGCCAAAATCCAAAAGAAATCCCCAACTGCCACGTCCTGCGGACAGCGGGCAACGGCGGGGTGAATTTCGGCGCGGCGGGTGTATGCGCGGAGGTAATGAAAGGGCGCAAAGCGTCCTCATCGGAAAGCACGCGGCTTATTTCCGCGGGAAAACCCGTCAAAATCCGGAAGAAATCCCCGGCGTCCACGTCCTGGCGGTGGGCGGTGAGGGTTGGCCATGGAGATTGCGCGTGGGCGTGAAGGGGGGCGCGAGAATAGATCTTCCATACTCCTAGACTCCGATACTCCTGCACTTCTGCTTGGTCCCAACCTTGAACCGTGAACCCTGAACCTTGAACCTGTGCGCTTGCCAAGCGACGCGCGGCTGGCGCACAATACATCCATGAAACCGTGGAGAATATCGCGCAAGGACGTCATCGGGCTGAAGTTCGCGTGTCCGGATTGCGGGCAGCACGTGGATGCGGGGCGGGAGTTGCTGGGCGAGCTGGTGGAGTGTCCCACCTGCGGCAAGCTGATGCAGGTGCCGGACCTGAAGAACGCGCCGGGCGACATGCCGGCCAAACGGATTCCGAAGACCCGGAAGATCCGATGACGTTCCGTCGTCGTGGCGCGGGCTGCGGCCTGGGGCTGGTGCTGCTGGCGGCCGGGGCGGGATTTGCCTTCGCGATGGTCTATCCGTTCCTGGCGCGGCAGGCGCCGGTGCCGGCGGATACGCTCGTGGTGGAGGGGTGGGTCAGCGACGATCTGCTGGTGCAGGCCGCGGGCTGGGCGGGCTCGAACGGGGTGAAGAAGATCGTGGCGACGGGCGGGCCGGTGGAAACGGGGAGCTGGCTGGCGGAGTGGAAGACCTATGCGGAGATGACGCGGGCGCGGATGGACGCGCTGGGGCTGGGGGCGACATTCGAGCTGGCGGCGGTGCCGGCGGAGAAGGTGCGGCGCGGGCGCACGCGGGAATCGGCGCGGGCGTTGCGGGCGGCGGGGGCGGCGGCGGGGGCGTTCAACGTGGCGAGCGAGGGGCCGCATGCGCGGCGGAGCTGGCGGGCGTTCCGCGACGAGTTCGCGGGGCAGGCGGAGGTGGGCAGCGTGGCGCTGACGCCGATCGAGTACGACGGCACGGATTGGTGGCGCTGTTCGGAGGGCGTGCGGAAGGTGATCGACGAGGCGATCGCGTACGCCTACGATCTGCTGGCGGGCAGCGGCGGGGAGTGATTCGGTAGGGATACCCAAGAGAGGGTTTCTTTCGGATTTGGCCGGCGCGGAAACCAACCGGCATCTTTTTCGTTCTGCCGCCTCGAGGGCGACCTCTCGCCGACATGAGTCGCGCTCGGATCGCCCGCAAGGCGGCACCTCCGAAAAATTCGCCGGTTATTTCCGCGGGAGAGCCCGTCCAAACCCGAAAGAAACCCTTTGCATCCGCATCCTGTCGGTGGGGCATGAACTTGTTGGCTGTGGGCTTGGGTTTTTGGATTTACTGTGGGCCGGGTCCCCTGACCTCGGACCTCGGACTTCGGACCTCGGGCATAAACCGTTTTTTCTGTGCAAGGGGGGCGGGGGTGGGGTATAGAATGACCGTAGTCAGGAGAAACGACATGAAAGCCATCCATTTTCTGCTCGGGCTGGTGCTGTTTCTGGCGATCGCGGCGCTGGGACTGGCGCTGATCGTGTCGCCGCGCTACCCGGATTATCTCCAGATGGCGATCGCCTTCGGGGCGAGCTGGCCGGACTGGATCAAGGTGGCGGCGGGCGTGCTCGTGACGCTGTATCCGTTCGCCTACCTGCTCTCCGGGCTGGCGCTGCGCCGGCGCAAGCACTTCATCACCTTCCAGAACGACAACGGGACGGTCAGCGTGAGCACGGACGCCGTGCAGGACTATCTCAACGAGCTGAAGGGCGAATTCGCGGCGGTGGCCTGGCTGAAGTCGCACCTGCGCGTCGTGCGCGGCGCGCTGGACGTGGGGCTCGTGCTGGGGGTCAAGGACGGGACGCAGATCCCGGAACTGTGCAAGCTGATGCAGGCGCGCGTGCGCGACCTGCTGGAAGAACATCTGGGCGTCTGCGACCTGGCGGGCGTGTCGATCGAAGTCAACGAAATCCGCGCGCGGAAGAAACCCGCCGCGGAGGCCGCGCCGTAAGGACGGGACCATGGACTGGGACGTTTTCGCCGAAGGGCATCTGGACGCCGCGCACGAGGTGTTGACCACGCTGCGGCCGGCGATCGAAGCGGTGGCGGCCGGGATGGCCGAACGCCTGCGCGCGGGCGGCAAGGTGCTGGCCTGCGGCAACGGCGGCAGCGCCGCGGACGCGCAGCATTTCGCGGCGGAACTCGTCAACCGCTTCCAGCGGGAGCGCAAGCCCTACGCCGGACTGGCGCTGACGACGGACAGCTCGGTGCTGACGTCGATCGGCAACGACTACGATTTCAGCCAGGTCTATTCCAAGCAGGTCGAGGCGCTGGGGCGCCCCGGCGACGTGCTGCTGGCGATCTCGACGAGCGGCAACGCGGCGAACGTGTGCCGGGCGGCGGACGCCGCGAAGGCGGCGGGGCTCTGGACGGTGGCGCTCA
>DAOTNL010000277.1:0-2805 GCA_035450765.1 Kiritimatiellia bacterium
AGTCGGCATGCGACTCCACCGCGCAAAGCTCAAAGGTGCCCGTGCCGCTGCCGGAAGCCGCTTCGATCTTGGGGGTGCCGTCGCCCATGAGCCGCAGGTAGGCCCCGCCGTCCTGCGCGAACGTGCGCGAGGTGCTGTTGCTGAACCAAATCTGGTTGATCTGGTGTTCGGCGCCGCCCTGGGCGTTCACCGTCATGGTGGCCTGGTTGCCGTTGGCGAACACGACCGCGTTGGGATTCTTGGTCCCGCTGGAACTCCACTGGCCGGTGGCCAAATCCTCGCGCCGGACGTCCCAGCCGTCGTCGAAGCGGTACCAGCGGTTTTCGTCGCCGTCGCTGGCCGCCCACCAGCCGGAAGACGCCGTGTCTTTCCAGGTGGCGGTATAGACCGCGGCGTCCGCGGCCAACGCCAGCCCGCACGCCAGCGCCAGCGCCAGCCCTCCCGCCCGCCGCTGGCTCCCGAAGCCTGTTCTTCCGATTCTTCTCATGGTGCGCTTGTCCTCTGCTTGCACTTTCGACCGCGGACGCCGCCATCCGCGCGGAAACCGAAAATCACGGGATGATCACGCGGAAGAAGCCCTTCACCGGGCTGTCCTCCTGCAAGATGGATTCCACGTCGTATTCCACGTTGGTATCCGTCGCCACCGTGCTCCAAACGTTGCTGTAGGCCGTTTCGTCCTGCAACCAAGGCCGGAACTGGAGTTGGTAGGTCATGTTGGGCACCGCGATCGTTTCCCACGACACCATGCGCGGGCCGCTCCCGGGCTCCTCCGGCGAATGGATCTGGATTTCGAGCGGAACGTCGCCTTCCTTCGGATTCACGTAATCCCACCAGAACGCTTCGAACCAGTCGTTGAACCCGTCGCCGTCCATGTCGGGGCTGTAGGGATCCAGCCCCAGATCCCCTTCCGCCCCGTCCGGAATCCCGTCCCCGTCCGTGTCCACGTCGGGTTCGCCGGTGGCGACCAGTTTCTGGGGCCCGAATTCCGGATTGACGCTGGGATCGGTGGCGGGCGGAAAAAACGGCAAGGTGTCGGCGTAGTAGACCGGCGCGGGTCCCGGCGGCCGGTCGAACACCCGCGCGTAGTACTGCTGGTTCGTCGCCAGCACGCTGCGGTTCGTGAACGTCTCGGCGTAGATCCCGGGGTTCGCGCCCACGACGCCGCGCCCCAAGTACGTGTTCGTGACCAGCGGATTGAGCGCTTCCAATTGAGCGGGGTCGTTCGACGGCGCCAGAATGACGCCGTCCGTCCAGGTGCGGCGGATTTCCACCGGGCACGAGTTGCCCGGATCGTTGTCGGTTCCCGGCCAGTTGCGCCCGAACACGTCGACGACCGGCACCGTGTTGCCGACGGCCAGGGCGACCTCTTGCGCGCGGACCGCCGCGGGCAGGAGCGCCAGCGCCAGGATCGCCGTCCAAACCGTCGCGTTCGCTCGTCGTACTCTCTTCATGTGCCGCATCCTCTGGATTTCGGGGCGGGCTGCCCGTGACGATAACGTTTTACCCGAAAGCCGCCGCCCATCGACCTCGATCCGATGATTTCCTCAAATCCGCTTCAGGCGGCGGCGCCGCGCCGCCCATAATCCGAAGCCGCCGGCCGCCAGCAGCGACAGCGTGCCGGGTTCCGGAATCACTTCGAAGTAGTTCACGTGGTTGGTGGCCGTCACGTCGTCGAACGTGGCGAACCACGTCTGCAGCACCGCGCCGCTCACCAGCACCGAACTGATCCCCCAATAACTGGCCCCGACGGTGCCGTCGGGAAATTCCGTCATGCCGAACACGCGGACGTACATGCTGTCGTACGTGCCGAGAATCTGGAACGACGCGTAGATGTTGTACCAATTATTGGTGTTGGCGTTGCCGCCCACCGGCGTCCCGATCTGAGTCGTGTAGGCGATGACATGCCCGACTGGCGCAGAGAGCGGATCGTAGGCGTCGGACGTGGCGGGCGCTCCGGTCCATGGCGCCGTATTGGGCTCGCCGGATACCGGCGCGCCCCCGTAGCTGCCGAACAGATCGAAATTGGCCGCCGGATCGCCCGATTGGAACGACGTGCTGGGATAGTCGGCCGAGTTGTACATGATCACCTGGACGATCGAACATTCCTGCAAGGCATAATTCGATATCAGGTCGGCCTCGGTCATGTCGGCGCCGGCGTTGTAGCCCCAGCCGATGTCCAGGATCACCGTCATGGCCTGCGCCGGAACGGCCAGCAGGCAAAGCAGGCCGGCCGCGAACGCCCAAGCGCGCGCGCGCGCCGATCCGGCGGCCCACTTCGAATGTCCTGCCCTCTGCATCCTGCTGCTCCCTGACCAGATAACCCGTCGGGCGTCGCCACGGCCGGCAACACCATTCGACCCTGTAGAAACTACCTTCTCCCCCGCCGGCGCGCAAGAGAAATGCCAAGCATTTTTTGTAATACCCTTAGGGCCCGGCCGGAATGCCCCGTTTCGACACCGTTTGGAACGGCTTGCCCCCCAGACCCCGGAAACGATGGCAGGCGGATGAATATTTTAGGTTTTATGCAAATTTAGCGCAAAAAGCGGATCCAAACCGGAAAATCGGCTTTTACGACCCGTTTTCGACCGTTTTTGCCTGTTTTTCAGGCCATTTTGCCTCCGAAATCCCGTTTGGAGCCGAAATCCGGCCGTTTTTGGCCTCGAAAGCCACTTTTGGCTGGCCCCGCGGTCGTTTTGCGGGTATTTTCCGGCTTCATCATGGATTTGCTCATCCAAAACGTCCGTTTAGGCGCCGAAAACCGCGATATTTTGATCCAAAACGGCAAATTTGCCCAAATTGCGCCAA
>DAOTNL010000278.1:0-2797 GCA_035450765.1 Kiritimatiellia bacterium
CGCACGACACGGCCCATCGCGGTCTCGGGCGTGAAGGCGGCGGCGAAGGCGTCGCTGGCGACGGGATTTCCGCACCACCAGAATTTCGACGACGCGCCGCTGCGGGAGTTCATCGGCCAGGTGCAGGACTTCAAGAAGATCCGCATGCTGGGTTCCGCGGCGCTGATGGGGGCCTACGTGGCATGCGGCTGGCTGGACGCCTACGTGGAGGAAGACGTCTGGCTGTGGGACGTCGCGGGGGCCGTGGCGATCGCGCAGGCGGCGGGCGCCGCCGTGAACGTGCGGCCGGGCCGGGCCGGGCGCTGGGCGCGCGAGGTGGTCTGCGCCGCCACGCCGGAACTGCAGGCCGTTTTGGAGGCGAAGCGGACATGAGCAAGGCGAAGAAAACGATTTTGGGCGTCCACGTGGCGCAGCGCACGAAGCACACGGCGAAGGTGCAGAAAATCCTGTCGGACTACGGGTGTTCCATCCGCACGCGCATCGGCCTGCACGAGGCCGGCGACGGCTTTTGCTCGCCCAACGGCCTGATTCTGCTCGAAGTGGTGAGCAAGGCCGCCGAACTGGCCGCCGCGCTGGGCAAGGTGCCGGGCGTGTCGGTGAAGAAGATGGTTTTCGAGGAGTAAACGCATGGCCACGCTGAAAATCGCGAACGTCCACACGCTGGTGACGGTGGACGACGACTACCGGATTTTGCACGACGTCGACGTGCTGATCGAGGGCGACAAGATCCATTCCGTCGGCAAGAACCTGCCGACGCCGCCGGACGCGCGCGTGCTCGACGGCCGCTGGTGCGCGGTCTATCCGGGCTTCGTCAACACCCACCACCATTTCTACCAGACCCTGACGCGCAACCTGCCGGCGGTGCAGGACGCGAAGCTGTTCGACTGGCTGCTGTGGCTCTACGAGGTGTGGCGCGGGCTGCATCCGGAGGCCGTGCGCGTCAGCACGCAGATCGCCCTCGGCGAACTGCTGCTGAGCGGCTGCACGACCACCACCGACCACTTCTACGTGTTCCCGCGTTCGGCCCCGCAGGAGTTCCTCGACGTCGAGATCGACGAGGCCCGCCGGATCGGCGTGCGCTTCCATCCCACGCGCGGCAGCATGAGCCTCGGGCGCTCGCAGGGCGGCCTGCCGCCGGACGACGTGACCCAGAGCTGGGAGGCCATCCTCGCCGACTGCGACCGGCTGATCGCGAAGTACCACGATCCCAAGCCGTTCGCGATGACGCGGATCGTGCTGGCGCCGTGCTCGCCGTTTTCCGTCACGAAGGAATCCCTGGCGGAGACCGCCGTGTTCGCGCGCGAAAAGAAGGTCTTCATGCACACGCACCTGTGCGAGACGAACGACGAGCAGGATTTCTGCGTGCAGAAGCTCGGCCTGCGCCCCTTGGAATACATGGAGAGCGTGGGGTGGGTCGGGCCGGACGTGTGGTACGCGCACGGCATCTGGTTCACGCCGGAGGAAATCGTGCGGCTGGGGAAGATGAACTGCGGCGTGGCGCACTGCCCGGTGAGCAACCTGCGGCTGGGCTCGGGCATCTGCCACGTGCCGGCCCTGCTGGACGCCGGCGTGCGCGTGGGCGTCGCCGTGGACGGCAGCGCCAGCAACGATTCCTCGAACCTGCTCAAGGAAATGCAGACGGCGCTGCTGGTGCACCGCGTCGGCACGGGGGTGACCTCCATGCCGCCGAAGAAGGTCATCCGCATGGCGACGCGCGGCGGGGCGGAGATCCTCGGCCAGCCGGAAATCGGCCAGATCAAGCCGGGGATGGCGGCGGACCTGGCGGTGTTCCGCCTCGACCGCCTGGATTTCGCGGGGGCGATGACGGATCCGGCGCACGCGGTGCTGTTCTGCGGCAGCGCGCCGCGGGCGGAATACACGATCGTGGCCGGGAAGGTCCTCGTGGAGAAGGGCGAACTGGTCGGCATCGACGAGAAGGCGGTTTTCCACCAGGCCAACGACCTGACGGCGGATCTGCTGCGCAAAGCCGGGGTCTAGGCGCCGGGGATGCAGCAACTGCGGCAAGCGGCGGCGCGCGAGCGGCGGGCTCCCATCTACTGGTGGCTGCTGCTGATGGCGGTGTCCGGCGGCGCGCTGGTGGGGATGGTCCACGCCCATTCGCGGCCCGGGGCGTTTTTCGTCGCGGTCCTGCTGGCGGCGGCCTGGGCCGCGCCGCTGGTGGCGCTGCATTCGCTGGCGGCCCCGCCGCGCGCCAAGAAGCCCGCGCCCGCGCCGGGCACGGGCGGATTCCACGACTGGCTGGCGCAGGCCCGCATGCTCGGACGCGTGCTGCTCTACTACCAGGACAATCCGGATTTGCCGCCCGACTTGCAGCAGGAGATCCGCGCCGCGCGCGAAGACTTGCGCGACGTGCTGCGCGCGCATCCGCTGCGCGACGATCTCGAACGCGCCTGCGGCCGCGTGCGCGCCGGCGCCATCCGGAGCGTGAAGGACTGGTTCGCCCGCGAGTACCGCCGCGACATCCGGGAACTGGCCAACGAGTACGAGCAGGCGGCCGCGGCGGGCATGGATCCGGACAAGCGGATGGCCGCCCTGCAGCAGGCCGTGGAAAAAGCCGCGGCCGTGATGAGCCGCAACTGCATGCCCCGGATGCTGGAGCGCGAGCGCCTGGCCTGCGCCGTCGATTGCGCCTGGCTGGCCGTGCAGGGCGTGGTCGCCGGTCCGGAACACCTTTCGCCCGTCGATCTGGTCGAGATGCTGGTGATCGAATGGAGCGATTTCTCGGAGCCGTGGCTGCCGGCCACCGCGCTGCGGCGCGCGCTGGCGCGGCTGGACC
>DAOTNL010000279.1:0-2773 GCA_035450765.1 Kiritimatiellia bacterium
GCCGAAAACCGCGATATTTTGATCCAAAACGGCAAATTTGCCCAAATTGCGCCAAAAATCGAGGTTTCCGCCCTCGAAAAAGCCCCGCAGACGCTCGACGGGACCGGCCAGGCCATTTTGCCCTCCTTCGCCAACGTCCATTGCCACGCCGCCATGGTCCTGATGCGCGGGCTCGGCGACGGCACCCCGCTGCACGAGTGGCTCAACGACATCATCTGGCCCATGGAACGGCGCCTGACCTCGGACCACATCTATTGGGGCACCCTCTTCGGCGCCCTCGAAATGATCCGTTCGGGCATCACCGCGGTCTTCGACATGTACTGGCAGACCCCCCAGTGTCTCCGCGCCTTCTATGAAAGCGGCATCCGCGCCAATTTCAGCCACCCCAACATCATTCCGGCCGGCCCGGAAGCCCTCGCCGGCCTCCGCCGCGACCTCGAAGAGCATCTGGAACTGGCGAAATCCTATCCCGGCCGCGTGGAACTGTCCGTCGGCATCCACGCGCTCTACACCACCAGCCCCGAAATGCGCGCCGTCTGCCGCGATTTCGCCGCCGAACACAACCTGATCGTCCAAACCCACATTTCCGAGACCAAGCGCGAGAACGACGAATGCCTCAAGGCCACCGGCAAGACCCCCGCCGAGCTGTTCGACGCCGAAGGCCTGCTGAACGGCCGCTTCCTGGGCGCCCACGGCGTCTGGCTCTCCGATTCCGACCGGCGCCTGCTGGTCGAGCGCGGCGCGGCCATCGCCCACTGCCCGTCGTCCAACATGAAGCTCGCCTCGGGCATCTTCAACGACCAGGCCGCCCGCGCGGCCGGGCTGCGCTTCGGCCTCGGAACCGACGGCGCCAGTTCCAACAACCGCTACGACATGTTCGCCGAGATGCGCACCGCCGCCCTGCTCGCCAAGGTCAGCACCCTCGACCCCACCGCCTGCTCCGCCGCCGAAATCTACCGCACGGCCACCCTCGACGGCTTCCGCCTGCTGCGCCTCGACGCCGGCGAAATCGCCCCCGGCAAGCTGGCCGACTGCATTCTGGTGGATCTGGACCATACCGGCCTCGTCCCCGGCCACGATCTCATTTCGGATCTGGTCTACGCCGCCAACCCCGAGTGCGTGGACACCACCATCTGCGCCGGCCGGGTCCTGATGCGCCACCGCCAAATCCCCGGCGAGGACGAAATCCGCCGCGCCTTCCGGGACGTTGCCGCCCGGCTCTGACCCGGCCGCCGGCAAGGAGTTCGGCCTTTTTTCGGTCTGCGGACTTGACTTCCGCGGCGGTCTGACTATCTTTCCCCGTGATTTTCGGTTCCAGCGTAGCTCAATGGTAGAGCGGTTGGCTGTTAACCAATAGGTTACAGGTTCGAGCCCTGTCGCTGGAGCCAATTTTGTTTTCGCGCCACGGGCGTCCGTTCCGGCGGTAACCGGACGGAAGGCCGCGGAGAAAGCCCGTCGCTTTCCCCGCAAACGCGGCGCAAGGCGTCCTCTGTCGTCGGATTTTCCCGATCCTTCCGGCACGGGGTTGTTTCATGCTGAAGAGATGGAAAGAACCGCGTTGACAGCCGCGCGCCGTGCGCGCTACTGTTCGCCGCTCAATCGATTGGACAACGAAGAACGATGAAGACGACTCTGCCGAAAGAAACCGAAGTCAAGCACGACTGGTGGCTGATCGACGCCACCGACAAACCCGCCGGCCGCCTGGCCGTCGAAATCTGCCGCCTCCTGCGCGGCCGCCACAAACCCGACTACGCGCCGCACATCGATGCCGGCGATTTCGTCGTGGTCGTCAACTCCGCCAAGGTGGGCCTCTCCGGCAACTCCAAGGAAGAGAAGAAGGTCTACGCCAAGTACACCGGCTACCAGAGCGGCTACTTCGAGACTCCCGCCGGCGTCATGCGCCAAAAGAATCCCAACTACATCCTCTGGCACGCCGTCCGGGGCATGCTGCCGAAAAACCACCTGAGCCGCACGCTTCTCAAGCGCCTCAAGCTCTATCCCGGCGCCGAGCACCCGCACGCCCCCCAGAATCCCAAGCCCATCGGCTAATCCCGGAGTATCCCCATGGCCACCAAGAAAGCTGAAATCGAATCCATCGCCACCGGTCGGCGCAAGACCGCCATCGCCCGCGTCCGCCTCTCCAAGGGCTCCGGCCAGATCGTCGTCAACGATCGCAAGTTCGAAGACTATTTCCCCACCACCGACCTGCGCCTGATCGTCGAAGCGCCTTTCAAGGCCATCGAAGCCGTCGGCCAATACGACGTCGTCGCGATCTGCGAAGGCGGCGGCCCCGCCGGCCAGGCCGGCGCCCTGCGCCACGGCATCTCCCGCGCCCTCATCCAGGCCGACGAGAACTTCCGCGCCGTCCTCAAGAAGGCCGGCTTCCTCACCCGCGATCCGCGCATGAAGGAACGCAAGAAGCCCGGCCAGCCCGGCGCCCGCCGCCGCTTCCAGTTCTCGAAACGCTAGGCCGTTTCGGTCCTGCAACGAACCCCGGGCACCCGCCCGGGGTTTTTTGTTGGCCCTCGCAGGCTTGCCCCTGGTTCCCAGACCCCCACGGGCTTGTCCCGTGGGTGAATCAGGTCCCTCCGTTCCTCCTAGACTCCGCAACTCCCAAACTCCTATACTCCGCCCCCGAGAAAGGCCCACCATGAAAAAACCCAATTTGAAATTCACCGCCGCCGCCACGCTCCCCGCCGGGTTCCGCGCCGCCGGCATCGTCGCCGGGCTCAAGAAGAGCCGCAAGCCCGACATGGCCCTCTTCTTCTCCGAC
>DAOTNL010000280.1:0-2770 GCA_035450765.1 Kiritimatiellia bacterium
CTTCGTCGTTTCCACGATCTCGCCTGCCGACTGGTCCAGCATCCGGTGGTCGAAAGCCCGCAGCCGTATTCTGATTCGTTGTCCGCTCATGTTTTCTCTTTCAACGGTTCGTCAACTCCCGGCACAGGCTTTCCGGCACCACGTCGAACCGGGTCGGTTCCATCGTGTAGCCGGCGCGTCCGCGTGTCAAAGAACGCAACGTCGTCGCGTAGCCGAACAGCTCCGCCAAGGGCACCGTCGCCTCGACCACCCGCACGCCATCCCGCTGCGCCACGTCTTTCACCTGGCCGCGGCGCACGTTCAGATCGCCCAGCACGTCGCCCAAGTGTTCCTCGGGCACCACGATCTCGAGCGCCATGATGGGCTCCAGAAGGGCCGGGCATGCCGTTTGCGCCGCCTCGCGCAGCGCCATGGAGGCCGCCGATCGAAACGCGATTTCCGACGAATCGACCGGATGCCACTGGCCGTTGACCACGGACACCCGGACGTCGACCGTCGGGAAATTTCCCAACACACCTGTGCTCAACCCGTCGCGGATTCCTTCCTCCACCACGGATCGAAAATCGTGCGGCATTAAATCAGATGAAATTTTGAAGTCAACACTATTTCCCGCGCCGCGTTCATTTTTTTCCAACCGCAACCCCACCATGGCGAAATGGCGCTTCCCGCCCAGCTCCCGGTCGAAGACGCATTCGGCCGCGCCGTCCGCCGTGATCGTCTCGCGGTAGGCCACCATCGGCCGCCCCGCGTTGGCCTGCACCTTGAACTCCCGCAGCATGCGGTCGCGCAGGATTTCCAGGTGCAGTTCGCCCATCCCCTGGATGATCGTCTGGCCCGTTTCCGGGTTCTGGCCCACGCGGAAGGTCGGATCCTCGTCCGCCAGGTCCGCCAGCGCCGCCTGCATCTTTTCCTTGTCCGCCTGCGTCTTCGGCTCGATGGCCATCGCCACCACCGGTTCCGGGAAAACGATCCGCTCCAGCACGATCGGCTTCTGCTCCGCGCACAGCGTGTCGCCCGTGCCCACGCCCTTGATGCCCGCGATCGCGCCGATCTCGCCCGAGAACAGCGCTTCGATTTCCTCGCGCTGGTTCGCGTGCAGGCGGATCAGCCGCATGACGCGCTCGCGCTTCTGCGTGCGCGGGTTCCAGACGTTCGCGCCCTTGCGCAGCTCGCCCGAATACACCCGCATGAAAATCAATTTGCCCACGAACGGATCCGTCGCCACCTTGAACGCCAGCGCGCACAGCGGCTCGAAATCGCCCGTCGCCCGTTCCAGCGCCTCGTCCGTCTTCGGGTGCCGCCCCTGCACCGCCGGCACGTCCAGCGGCGAGGGCAGATAGTCCACCACCGCGTCCAGCAGCGGCTGGATGCCCTTGTTGCGCAGGCTCGTGCCGCACAGCACCGGCACGATCTGGCCCGCCACCGTCGCCTGGCGGATGCCGCCCCGCAGCGCCTCGCACGACAGATCCCCCTCGTCGAGGTACGCGTTCAGCAGCGCCTCGTCGCTCTCCGCCACCGCTTCCAGCAATTGCTCGCGCGCCTGCTGCGCGGCCTCCGCCAGCTCCGCGGGCACGTCCTGCTCGCGCACCTTCGCGCCCAGCGCGTCCTCGTCGAACGTCAGCGCCTTCATGCGCACCAGATCGACCGCGCCCTTGAAATTCTCCTCCCGCCCCCACGGGATCTGCAGCGGCACCGCCCGCGCCTGCAGCTTCGTCCGCAATTCCGAAACCACCCGCTCGAACGACGCCCCCGTGCGGTCCATCTTGTTGACGAACGCGATCCGCGGCACCTTGTACTTGTTCGCCTGCCGCCAGACCGTCTCCGACTGCGGCTGCACCCCGCCCACCGCGCAGAACACGCCCACCGCGCCGTCGAGCACCCGCAGCGACCGCTCCACCTCCGCCGTGAAATCCACGTGGCCGGGCGTGTCGATGACGTTGATCTGGCGGTCCTTCCAGAAACAGGTCGTCGCCGCGCTGGTGATGGTGATGCCGCGTTCCTGCTCCTGCACCATCCAGTCCATCACCGTGTTGCCGTCGTGCACCTCCCCCATCTTGTGCACCTTGCCGGTGTAGTAGAGGATGCGCTCCGTCGTGGTCGTCTTGCCCGCGTCGATGTGCGCGACGATCCCGATGTTGCGGATCGCCGCCAGCGCGTGCCCGCGCCCCGTCGCCTCGATTTTGACTTCCTTCGCCACGTGTGCCGACTTTCTGTTCAGACCCGAAAAGCCCCGCAACCTACCACGCCCCCCGCCCCGCCCGCAAGCCCCGGTCTAGGATTGGACAAGCGGCACAATCCGCATGGGATCGCCCCCCCATATTTCACTCGCCAAATGTTTCAGGATACATGATACTACCCACCGTTCCGAAGCGTACGATGTCGGCAAGGGAGAGAATGATGGAAATGGGAAAAGTTAATCTTCATATACTTCTTTTTACTGCCTTCGCTGCTGTATGCTGGCTGCCAACGCCCGCCAATGCCCAAGACGACGCGCGGGAACTCTACCGTAAAATGTACGAAGGCGGCCTTATCACCCAGGCGGCATATGAGCAAACGACGGGCGATAGATATCCTGCAGTCAAGCCGACAGCATCAATCGACACGACGGCGGCGGAAGGCATCTCGGGCGAATCGGGAAACGCCAAAACCGACTATACTGAACAAATTTGGCATCGCAGCCTGAATGCAGAAGGCATCCCGGCCACGGTAGAGCAATTCCGACAAGCCAAGCGGGCAAAACTTGCCGCCCGCGTTTCTGGCCTTTTCGAGC
>DAOTNL010000281.1:0-2762 GCA_035450765.1 Kiritimatiellia bacterium
CCTCCGACCTACGGTTTAGGAAACCGCCGCTCTGTCCAACTGAGCTACCGGGGCAAGGGTTGGCTCTGCTTCAACCACAAAACGGCAGGGCGTTCAAGTCCGCTGTTGCCGGAACGGGGTCCGGGCGGTAGATTCGGACTTCAAAGCAGGGAGGCGCATGAGTTTCAAGTACATCGCGGCGGCATCGAAACTGCACGACCGGCAAAGCCTGTCGAACGTGCTGGCGGGCCATGAACGGGCTTTGACGGAAGCCGGGGGCAAGCGGATCGACGGCGCGGTCGCGGACGGGGAGAAACTGGCGTTCGTTTTCGTGCAGACCGGCGGAGTCGAGAGCGAAGTGATCCGGCGCTACCGTTCGCGCCGCCAGCAGGGCAAGACGGGGCCGCTGCTGCTCATCGCCCACGCGGCCCACAATTCCTTGCCGGCGGCGCTGGAAATCCTCGCCCAGGTCCAGCAGGAAAACGGCACGGGCCGGATCTATTTGCTGCGAGCGCCCGACGACGCCGCGACCTTGGGGGAAATCAAGCAAACCGCCCGCTGCCTGGAAGCGAATCGCCGGCTGGCGGACGACCGGCTCGGGCTGGTCGGCGCCAGTTCGGACTGGCTGGTGGCCAGCTCGCACCGGCCCGAGACGGTGGCCAACCGGTTCGGACTCAAAATGGTGCCGTTGGCCGTCGAAGAGCTGCGCGCGCATATCGCGCGGGATCCGACGCCGGTCGCCGGGCCGGAATACGCGGCCTGGGACCGCGCCCAGGCGCGCGAGGGAGTGAACCGCGAGGCGTTCGCCCGCGCGATCGGCGTCTACCGCGGCCTCAAGGCGCTGGTGGAAAACTATCGGCTGGGCGCCGTGACGGTGCGCTGCTTCGATCTCGTGACGCAGGACGGCACCACGGGCTGCCTGGCGCTGGCGCGGCTGGCCGACGAAGGCATCGCGGCGGGCTGCGAGGGCGACGTGCCCTCGGCGATCCTGCTGCGCTGGCTCTGGCACCTGACGGGCAAGGCGGGCTGGATGGCCAATCCGTCGGACTTGGACGTGCGCAAAGGCGAAATCCTGCTGGCGCACTGCACGGTGCCGCTCGGGCTGGTCGGGGAGCACCGCCTGAAAACGCATTTCGAGTCCGGGTTGGGCGTCGGAATCGACGGCACGTTCCCGCCGGGCCCGGTGACGTTGCTGCGGCTGGGCGGCGCGGAACTGGACCGCTGGTGGGGGGCCGAGGGCACGCTGCTGGAAAGCCGCCACGAGGGCGATCTGTGCCGGACGCAGGTCCGGGTGCGGATTCCGCCGCCCGCGGCGGGGCAATTGCTGGAGGCGCCGCTGGGCAACCATCTGGTGCTGGTGCCGGGCCACGTGCGCCGGCTCTTCCAGGAAGCCTTCGAGCTGGTCGGCGCGGCGCGATAGCCCTTGTCGAACGCCCCCCCGATGGATAGGATGCCCGGCATGAAACGGTGGATGACGATCGGATCCGTGTTGGCTTGCGCAACCGCTTGGGCGGCGGAGCCGGCCGTGCGCCCGTTCGCGGACTACCAGGTTATCCTCGACCGCAAGCCGTTCGGGACGCCGCCGGATGCGCCGGCGGAACCGGAGCGGGTCATCCCGGTCGGCGAGTCGTTCGCGGCCAGCCTCCAGCTTTCGGGCATCTACGAACTGGAAGACGGCAACCTGCGCGTGGCCATCACGGACAAGAAGGACAACAGCTATTTCACGCTGGTGCTGGGCGGGGGACCGGAACGGGGCATCGAACTGCTCGACGTCGATTACGACCAGGAAAAAGCCGTGCTCCAGAAGGACGGCCAAGCGGTGGAACTGTCGATGAACGACGTGGCCGGCAGCGAAGTGATTCCGCCCAGCGCGATCGAAGAGCGGAAGAAACAGGCCGAGGAACGGCGCCTGTCCTATGCCGAACGCCGGCGCATGCGGATGCTGGAGCGCCAGAAGCCGGTCGAAGTGCCCAAGCCGATCTACACGGGCGAGGCGCTCGAAAAGCACTTGCAGGAATACCAGATGGAAATCCTCCGCGGCGGCACCATGCCGCCGTTGCCGGTGCAGTTGTCGCCGGAAAACGACGCCAAGCTGGTCGCGGAAGGCGTGCTGCCGCCCGTCGACGAGGAAGGCTACGAAGTGCTGCCGGCCGACGAAGAAGACGGGGAATATTACGACGAGTAGCGCCGGCCGGGAGGGGGCGGGCTAATCGCCGATTTCGAAGACGACGTGGATGTCCACCGGCTTCTTGTGGCCGGCCGGCAAGGCCCGCAGCGCCTTGACGGAATTCACGGCTTTCATGACCGAAGCGTCCATCAGCTCGTTGCCGGATCCGCGGATCTTGGCGCGGTCCGAGATGCGGCCGTCGGGCGCAACCGTGATGCGCACTTCGGTGCTGAGCCCCGGCAGGGACTTGAGCTGCTCCGGTTGCTGCCAGACGGCGTACATGCGCTCGTGCACGTGGTTGTAGTAGGCCCCGAGCGAAAGCTGGCTGGCATCGGGGATCGACGTGGTGTCGCCGATGCGCGCGCCCATCTTGAGCAGGCGGGCGATTTCGGCCTCGGACAACGGCTTGTCCTTGGGCTTCGGCGCCGGAGGCATGTCCTTGCGAACCACGCGGTTGGTCTGGCGGATGTCCTTGGGCGGTTCCGGCTTCTTCTCAGGTTTCTTTTCTTCCTTGAGGGCAATCTCGGGTTTGGGCGGCGGCTTGACCTCCGGTTTCGGTTCCGGTTTGGGCTCCGGCTTCGGTTCGGGCAGCGGTTTTGGCGGCGGCGGCGGTGCA
>DAOTNL010000282.1:0-2735 GCA_035450765.1 Kiritimatiellia bacterium
CCCCCATTCCAGATCCAGAACCGCACGGAGCCCCCCATGGCCAAATTCAAATACAGCGGCAAATCCCCACCCGCCCCGACGCCATCTCCAAAGCCATCGGCAAAGCCCAATACCTCGACGACATCCGCCTCCCCGGCCTCCTCCACGCCGCCATCCTCCACCCCGACTACGCCCACGCCGAAATCCTCTCCATCGACACCTCCGCCGCCGAAAAAATGCCCGGCGTCGTCAAGGTCGTCACCGGCCGCGACTGCAAGACCCTCTACGGCGACAACATCAGCGACATCTCCCCCATGGCCGTCAAGAAAGTCCGCCACATCGGCGACCACGTCGCCGCCGTCATCGCCGACACCAAGCGCCACGCCGTCGAAGCCCTCAAAGGCATCAAGGTCGAATACAAGCCCCTGCCCGTCTACACCGACGCCCGCCAGGCCCTCGCCAAGGACGCCGTCCTGATCCACGAGCACGCCGAAAACTACTGGCACCTCCCCGGCCTCGGCGCCGTCCCCGGCACCAACATCGCCAACGTCTACCGCCTCAAAAAGGGCGACGTCGCCAAGGGCTTCGCCGAAGCCGACGTCGTCGTCGAAGGCGAATTCGTCTATCCCCACGGCTCCTGCGCCGCCATCGAGCCCCACGGCGCCATCGTCCGCTTCAACGAAGACGGCACCATCGACGCCTGGTCCTCCTCCATCTGCCCCTTCATCATCCGCGACGACCTCGCCCACGCCTACCACAAGCCATCCTCCATGGTCCGCGTGCGCATCCCCGAAATCGGCGGCTGCTTCGGCTACAAGTCCGACATCACCGTCGAGCAGACCGTCGCCTGGATCGCCAGCCACGTCCCCGGCCGCCCCGTCAAGTGGGTCGCCTCCCGCCGCGAAGACTTCACCAGCACCCTCATCGGCCACGGCTTCCGCCACCACATGAAGATCGGCGCCAAGAAGGACGGCACCCTCGTCGCCATCCAGGCCGACATCCTGCACTCCACTGGCGCGTTCTCCGACACCGGCATCCACGTCTGCAACGCCGCCACGCACAACTGCACCGGCCCCTACGAATTCCCGCACGCCCTGCTCGAATCCAAGTGCGTCTACACCAACACGCCCCCCGTCGGCGCCTTCCGCGGCTACGGCCACCAGGAAGGCCACTTCGCCGTCGAGCGCCTCATGGACATGCTCGCCCGCAAGCTCAACATGTCCCCCTTCGACCTCCGCGAGAAAAACTACCTCGGCCCCGGCAAGCAGAACGCCGCCGGCGAGCGCTACTACGTCGGCAACGGTTCGGTCCTCGAGTGCCAGGAAAAGGTCCGCGCCGCCGTCTTCGCCGGCGACAAGCCCAAGGAAGATGAAAACTACTTCTACGGCCGCGGCTACGCCGCCCTCATGAAGTCCCCCAAGGGCGCCCCCTTCTCCTCCAAGTCCTGCTACCTCAAGATGAACCCCGACGGCTCCGTCGTCATCAACATGGGCGGCGCCGAAGTCGGCCAGGGCCTGCGCACGGCCGTCCAGCAGATCGCCGGCGAAGCCCTCCAGATCGACCCCGCCAAGATCCGCGTCTACCAGGAAATCGACACCCAGTACTGCCCCTGGGAATGGCAGACCATCGGCTCCATGTTCACCACCCAGGGCGGCCGCGCCCTCGTCCGCGCCTGCAACAAAGCCATCCAGATGCTCAAGGAAACCGCCGCCAAGGCCCTCCTCGTCGACGTCGACCATCTCGACTACGACGGCCAGCGCGTCTTCCTCAAGCACGACCCCGACCTCGGCATCCCCATCCAGCGCCTCATCCACGGCTACATCACCGAAACCGGCATCACCATCGGCGACGTCGTCCATACCACGTCCGACGCCCGCCTGCCCCGCTATTCCAATCCCGACCCCGACGGACGCGGCGGACTCGGCGTCGAATACACCTTCGGCGCCCAGGCCTGCCAGATCCGCATCGAAAAGAAGACCGGCAAAGTCCTCGTCGATCACTTCGCCTCCTCCTTCGACGTCGGCACCGTCATCAACCCCAAGCAAATCCGCGGACAAATCGCCGGCGGCGTCATGATCGGCCTCGGCGCCTCCCTGCACGAAGAAATCAAATACGACGCCGACGGCAAGATCCTGAACCCGTCGTTCGGCAAGTACCGCTTCCCCAACATCAAAGACGCCCCCGGCAAACAGACGATTGATTGCGTCGAAAACCCCGGCGAAGTCGGCCCCTTCGGCGCCCGCGGCATCGGCGAACACCCCGTCGTCGGCGTCGCTCCCGCCGTCGTCAACGCCATCCAAGACGCCATCGGCGTGGATTTCTACGAAATCCCAGTGACACCAGAAAAGGTCTTGGCGGCCCTGGCGGCCAAGAAATAGGGTTCAGAATTCAGGGTTCAGTTCCGGAAGGTAGGGCGGCCTCGCCGAGACCGCCGGGTTGTTCAGATCCCCACGCCTCGCCCCCTAGACCCCCACGGCCTCGCGCCGTGGGTGAATCAGGCCCGGCTCCGGCGACACCCGGTTGCCGTGAGCCGCTTTGCCGCTCCGCGCCCCCCCTCCGCCACCACTCGCGGCTCATCGGTTTTACGTACTACGTAAAACTCCCCTCAAAGTTTTTACGTTCTACGTAAAACTGGCTGAAACTTTTTGCCGCTCCGCTCGCGGAGCCTCGCTCGCTCGCCGCGCCGGGCGCGGCGCTATAGTGCGGTTCCCCCATTTTCTGGACCATTTGCCGTGAGAGTCATGGCCTGATTTTCC
>DAOTNL010000283.1:0-2724 GCA_035450765.1 Kiritimatiellia bacterium
GCGTCCCGGTCCTCCTCGAAGTTCGCCGTCAAGTCGAACGGCCGGTCCATCACGAGGTTCAACACCGGCTGCTGCGACTGGACGTCTCCCGTCCAACCGACGAACACGTAGCCCGGATCGGACTGGGCGGCGACGACCACGGAGGTGCCTTCGGGCAACCAGCCCTCGGCCGGTCCGACCACCCGCCCGCCCGGGCCGTTCGTGGCGGCGAACCGGAATTCGGTTTTCCAGCGCCAATGAAGCTGCGAAAACGAATCCAGCACGAAGGAAACGGAATTGCCCGTCCCTTTGGCGGGAACCGATCCCGCCCCGGTCCAGCCGATGGCCGTTCGGCGAATGCCGGGCCCCGACTCGTCCGCGCCGGCAACGGCGTCGATCCGCGCGCCGATCTCGAAGTCGTTGAGCCCCCGCGGCGGGAAAGGCGCGCCGTGCGCCGCGGATACGTACAGCGGGGCGCCCGCACACACGCGAACCCGGTCGAACTCCACCGGGGACATGAACCAGCTGAACAGCCCCATGCGCCCTCGGTCCAGTCCCGTGAGGGCGATCGGGCTCCAGCGGACGACCTGAGCCGCGCCGTCCGGATCGGACACGGCCACAACCTGCAGCACGTTGGAGCGGATTTCCGCAACCAGATCGAACGGCACGTTCTGGGCCGGAACGAACCGCGACGGCGGATCCACGTACACGGATGAATAGGTCCCGGCCACCCGCTTCTGGACGGTCAGCCCCGAGCGCATTCCCTCCCCCGTCCAAGGCGTCGCGCGCAGGCCCAAGCGATAGAAATTCGAGGGGTTCTGATAGCGGAGGAGCAGGCCGAATCCAAAATAATCGCGCGGCACGATCCGCGTCGCCACGACGTAGTTGCTCCAGCCGGCGTCTCCGGCGACCAGCGTGGGCCCGGTGAAATCGACGTTCCCGGGCATGTCGTAACCTGCGCCGGCGCGGCTGGACTCCACCAGCGCTCCCGACCGTCCGCGGGGCACCCATTCCACGGTCCACCGCGCCCGGCCGACTCCGCCGGTCCAGTTGGCCAGCTCGACGCTGCCGTTTGCCCGCGACGGAACCACGGCTTCCCAGTTCCCGAACGGTTCGCCGCCTTGCAATCCGCCGGGCTCCAGTTCCACGTTTTGGATGCGGAACCCGGGCGGATCGCCGCCGGCCATGCCCCACGCGAACATCCCGACCTGGCCGGCGGCCGTGGCCGGCAATGCTTGACGATCGATCAGCCGCTGGTGCTTCGCCGCCCCGCCGGGATCGTCCACGACGTCCAGCGTCAGGCGCTGCGCGCTGTCCACGTCGAGGGCGACGGTGAACGGTTGCCCCAAGGTGGGGATGAATGAAGACAAGGATCCGGCCAGCACCTGATGAACCCCGTTTGACATGCGGTCGAGGCTCCAACCCCGCCGCGGAAAATTCGTGCGCGGTTGCTGGGCGAACGTGATCCGGAAGTAATTGCTTTCATTCCGATACCCGAAGACCAAGCCGAAGCCATCGTCGTCGCCGGCGGTCAGTCTGGCGCGGTAGGCGAACGGCGCGTCGGCCCAGGCTCCGTTGATCAGCATCGGCGCCGTACCCGACGTGGAACCGCCGCCGAGATCGGTGGAGATGTTGCTCCGCTCGAAGAAGGCCCGTTCGCCGACGTCGTATTCCCAACGCAGGGGGCCTTCATGGTATGCGCCGGGCGGCTGGACGACGGTCCAGCCGGAAATGCCGCCATCGAAATTCTCGTCCAAAAGGACGGCGGCGCGGACGGGCAGAACCGCGGCCAGCGAAATCCAAACGCAGGCGATGAAATACTTCGCGGAAAAGGAACTCCCCTCCGTGAATTTCGGAGAGGAGGCGGGCCGGGGACGCACGATCCGAGGCAAATAGTTCACAAAGAATGATCCAATAGGATCTATTGGGAGCAGAAGATAAACAATATGCCGGAAAACGTCAAAAGATTCCGAAAACCATTCGTCAAGGGCGGCGCGCCGGCCGCGGGGCGGAAGAATCGCCTAGGCTTCCGGCAGCCGAATCCAAGTGCCCAGTTGTTCGTCGTAGGACTCTGGCTGGAATGGTTCCGCCCCGCCGCCATGGTGCAACGTGAACTCCCCGAAATAGATCCGCCGTCCGATGAGATACAGGTCCGTCCGCATGAACGGCACCTTGGGGGTGATCCGGCGAACGAACGCCAGAACCTCGTCGAGATTGGCGGGCTTGGGGATCACGCGCCCGGGATCGGGGAAACATCAATTGGAACGGCTGATAGCGCCATTCCAGATCGTAGAGGTTGCGCTTGTGGTTCGCGAAACGGTCGAAGTCCACCTGGATCAGGCGCGGCTCGCCGTCGAAGCAGAAGAACTTGTAATCTTTCAATTCCGTGCCGGATTCGTCCGCCATCAGCGGTTCGGCGATGATCCGCGGCCGGACGTCCTTGTACGCCCACTCGCGGCCGGCCCAGTAGTAGTTGCGCTTCAGGCCGGCCGCCAGTTTCCGGCGGGCGGCGCGGACGTCGAACCGGCTTTTGTCCCGGCAAATGACCGTGCCGCCGGAATCGTGGGTGCACTTCAGCACGAACCGGTCGGGCAGACGATCGAAATCGACGTCCTCCGCGCGATCCCAAACGCCCAGCAGCGGGAACAGATGATCCTCGCCGACCAAGCCGGCGATGAGTTTCCTCACTTCGTACTTGTCCACCCAGCGCGTCTGTTCCGGCCGGCGATCATGCAGCTTGAGCCA
>DAOTNL010000284.1:0-2705 GCA_035450765.1 Kiritimatiellia bacterium
GCCAAGGCCGAAGAGATGCTCTCCCGCAAGAAAAAGCCCGCCGCCGGCGGCGCCGCGGCCGCCCCCGCGCCGCGCGATCTCGCCTCCGCCGTCGGCCGCATCCCCGGCGCCAACCTCGCCCTGATCTCCGTCGCCGGCCGCTACGCCGCCCGCGAAGCCCGCAAGGCCCTGGAAAAAGGCCTCCACGTCATGCTGTTCTCCGACAACGTCTCGATCGAAGACGAAGTCGCCCTGAAACAACTCGCCCACAAGAAGGGCCTGCTCGTCATGGGCCCCGACTGCGGAACCGCCATCCTCAACGGCGTGCCGCTGGCCTTCGCCAACGTCGTGCCCAGGGGTCCCATCGGCATCGTCGGCGCCTCCGGCACCGGCACGCAGGAAGTCACCTGCATCATCGCCAACGAAGGCTCCGGCGTTTCGCAGGCCATCGGCACCGGCGGCCGCGACGTCAAGGATGCCGTCGGCGGCATCGCTTTCCTCGACGCCTTGCAGGCGCTGGCCCAGGATCGCGACACGAAGGTGATCCTGCTCGTCTCCAAGCCGCCGCAGCCCGGCGTCCTCAAGAAGGTGAAGGCGCTGCTGCGCAAGATCAAGAAACCCGTGGTCGCGCTGTTCCTCGGCGAAGGCGGCACCCCGGCCACGCTGGAAGAAGCCGCGCTGCTCGCCGTCGCCCACGCCAAGGGCGAGGCCCCCGCGAAGGCGCTGGCCCACCTGACGCGCCGCGACGAAATCCTCGCGGCCGAAGCCCGCGCCATCGTCGCCAAGCGCAAGAAACCCAAGGGCCGCTATCTCCGCGGCCTCTTCAGCGGCGGCACGTTCTGCGCCGAAGCCCAGGTCGTCCTCGACGGCCTCGTCCGCCACCTGTATTCCAACGCCCCCCTCGGCGATTCCCAGAAGCTCAAGAACGCCTGGAAGCCCGAGAAGAACGCCGTCGTCGATCTCGGCGAGGACGAATTCACCGTCGGCCGCGCGCATCCGATGATCGATTTCACGCTGCGCAACAAGATGATCCTCGAGCAGGCCGCCGATCCCGACGTGTCCGTGATCCTGCTCGACGTCGTCCTCGGCTACGGCGCCAACCTCGACCCGGCCGGCGAACTGGTGCCCGTGATCAAGCAGGCCGCCAAGAAGGTCTTCGTCGTGGCCGGCGTCAACGGCACCATCGGCGATCCCCAGAACCGCGCCAAAGTCGTCGAAGCCCTCCGCGAAGCCGGGGCCCACGTCCAGCTCACCAACGCCGCCGCCAGCAAGCTCGCCGGCCTGATCGCCGCCGAAGTGGCCCGCCAGAACCGCTGATCGCAAAGGAATCCGCCATGAGCATCCAGAAACTCTTCTCCGCCCCCCTCCAGGTCGTCAACGTCGGCATCGAGTCCTTCAAGGACGCCTGCGAAAAGAACGGCGCGCCGGCCGTGCAGGTCGACTGGCGTCCGCCGGTCGAGGTCGCCCCCGAATCCGAGGCCATCCTCGCCAAGCGCGCCGCGAAGATCGAAAAGGCCAACCAGAAGGTCATGGAGATCATCCTGGCGGGCACGCCCAAGCTCGTCGGGCTCGACGTCGCCCGCAACGTGATCCCCGGCATGACCGAAGACACCATCCTCCACGCCGGCCCGCCGATCACCTGGGACCGCATGTGCGGCCCGATGCGCGGCGGCGTCATGGCCGGCCTCGTCTACGAAGGCCGCGCCGCCACCATCGAGGAAGCGGAGAAACTCGCTTCGTCCGGGAAGATCCAATACGCCCCTTGTCACGAACATTGCGCCGTCGGCCCCATGGCCGGCATCGTCACGCCGTCGATGCCCGTGATGATCGTCCGCAACGAAAAGTTCGGGAACACGGCCTACTGCACCCTCAACGAGGGCCTCGGCAAGGTGCTGCGCTACGGCGCGTTCGGCGACGAGGTCACCAAGCGCCTCAAGTGGATGGAAACCGTCCTGTATCCCGTCCTCAAGGCCGCCCTCGCCCATTCCGGCCCCATCGACCTGAAGAACCTGATCGCCCAGGCCCTGCACATGGGCGACGAGGTCCACAACCGCAACCGCGCGGGCACCTCGCTGCTCTACCGCGCCCTCGCGCCGGCCATCGTCGCCACCTGCGCGAACAAGGACGACGCCGTCGCCGTTCTCAATTTCATCAACGGCAACGACCACTTCTTCCTGAACCTCTCGATGCCCGCCTGCAAGGCCACGCTCGATGCCGCCCGCGGCGTCAAGGGCAGCTCCATCGCCGTCGTCATGGCGCGCAACGGCACCGATTTCGGCATCCAGCTCGCCGGCACCGGCGACCTGTGGTTCACCGCCCCGGCTGAAGTGCCCGACGCCCTCTATTTCGCCGGGTTCACCAAGGACGACGCCAATCCCGACATCGGCGACAGCGCCATCACGGAGACCGGCGGACTCGGCGGCTTCGCGATCGCCGCCGCGCCGGCCATCGTGCAGTTCGTCGGCGGCTCCGCCTCCGACGCGGTGCGCTACACCCACCAGATGTACGAGATCACCGCCGGCGAAAGCCGCATGTACCAGATTCCCGCCCTCGACTTCCGCGGCACCCCCACCGGCATCGACGTCCGCAAGGTCGTCGAGAAGAACCTCGTTCCCGTCATCGACACCGGCGTCGCCCACAAGCAGGCCGGCGTCGGCCAGGTCGGCGCCGGCATCGTCGCCGCCCCCATGGCCCCCTTCGCCAAGGCCTACGACGCGCTGGCGAAA
>DAOTNL010000285.1:0-2683 GCA_035450765.1 Kiritimatiellia bacterium
GGCGCGCACGGCTTGGCGGGGGACGAGGCCGCGGCCGGGCGGCTCTGGATGCAGTGCGGTTCGCCGGCCGATGCGCCGATTCCGCCGCAGGAATATTTCCGGCGGCAACTGGCGGACTTCGTGCGCGCCGCCGCGACCGGGACGCCGCCGCTGAACGCCGCGGCCGGCAATCTGCCGACCGTCCGCTTGATCGAAGAATGCTACGCCCGGCGCGAACCCCTGCCGGAACCGTGGAACGCGAGTCCCGTCCCGGCCGCAGGAGGTGCGGCGTGAGCGCGGCGCGGCGGGTATTGGTGACCGGAGCCAGCGGCTTCCTGGGCGGCCGGCTGGTCGAGATCATGCTGCAAGATCCGCGCTGGTCCGTGCGCGCCATGGCGCACCGGCCGGGCAAAGCGGTGCGTCTCGCGCGGCACGAGGTGGAGATCGTCTGGGCCGATCTGCTCAAGCCCTCCGAACTGCAGGCCGCCGTGGCGGGCATGGACGCGGTGGTCCATTGCGCCTACGGAACCGACGCGAACGCGGCGCGCGCGGCCACCGTCGAAGGCACGCGCCTGCTGGTCCAGGCCACGCAAGCCGCCGGCGTGAAGCGGTTCGTGCACGTCAGCACGATCGGCGTCTATTCCTACAGTCCGCCGCCCGTCGTCGCGGAAGATTCGCCGCTCGTGAAGTCGGGCGACGCCTACTGCGACGCCAAGATCGCGGCCGAGCGCATCGTGCGGGAGCTCGATCCGACGGCGGTTGTGTTGCGCATGGGCAACATCTACGGGCCGTTTTCGGCGCCGTGGACCGCGCGGCCGCTCGCCCACATCCGGGCGGGCAAGGTCAGCGTCGTGGAAGGGGGCAACCACGTCTCGAACCTGGTGTTCGTCGACAACGCGGCGGAAGCCATCCTGCTGGCGCTAGATTCCGACCGGGCCGCCGGAGAAGCCTTCTTCATCGTCGACGATCCCTGCACGTGGCGCGACGTCTACGGCGCCTACGCCCGCTGGCTGGGCAAAGAACTGCGGTCCGCGACGCGCAACGAAATCCGCCCTCGGATCAATCCGACCTGGGGCGAGCGCGCCGCCGCGTTCGCCGGCGAAATCGGACACGGCATTTTGGTGCCGACCGTCCGCTACGCGGCGTTCCGCGCGGCGGTGTCGCCGCGGCTCGGTCCGTTCCTGTCGCGCACGTGGCAAAAGGTGCCGGTCGGCCTGCGCTATCGGCTCGTGGGCGATCCGCTGGGCCGTTCCGTGCCGGCGGCGGCGGCCGTGGTCGGCGCGGATGCCGATCCATATCCGGCGCCGGGCCTGCTTGCGCTGTATGCCGGGCAAACGGCGTTCAGCAACGAAAAGGCGAAACGGCTGCTCGGCTTCGGTCCGCGCGTGCCGCGGGCGGAAGCCCTGGAGCGCACGCGGCTGTGGGCCGAATGGGCCCGGTTGACGGAGCCCGCCGGATGAAATCGCCGCGGGTCACCATCCTGATGCCGGCGCTCGACGCCGAGCGCTTCTTGCCGGAAACCCTGGCGAGCATCTGGGCGCAGACCTGCGGCGATTTCGAACTGCTGGCGATCGACGACGGCTCCACCGACCGCACGCCGGACGTTCTGGCCGCGTGCCGCGACCCGCGGCTGCGCGTGCTGCGGAACGAAAAACGGCTCAAGCTGGCGGGCGCGCTCAACCGGGGGCTGGACGAGGCGCGCAGCGAATTCGTCGCGCGCATGGATGCGGACGACCTCATGCGGCCGGACCGGCTGGCCCGGCAACTGGCGTACCTGGAGCGGCATCCCGAAATCGGCTGTTGCGGGGGCTGGGTCCGCACGTTCGGGGAGGGGCCGCGGCAAACCCTGAAATTCCCCGCGGCCCCGGAAAATCTGAAGGCGTTCGCGCTGTTCTATTCCCCGTTCGCCCATCCCTCCGTCCTGTTTCGCCGCGAATGGTTCGCGCGGGAAGGCCTGCGCTACGATGGATCGTACTATCCGACGGAAGACTACGAGCTGTGGGCGCGCGCCCTCGCGCGGTTTCCTTGCGCCAATTTGCCGCGCGTGCTGGTCGATTACCGCGTGCACGGGCAAAGCATGACCGGCGGCGAATGGTCCGACATGGATGCCCAGACCGTGCGCGTGCAGCGAATCATCCTGGCGAACCTCGGCATCGAACCGACCGCGGAAGAATCCCGGATCCACCGCGCCGCCTCCATGGGGCAGTTGCCCGCCGCGCCCGAATCGCTCGTCCGGGCCGAAGCCTGGCTGCGGAAACTGGAAGAGGCCAACCGGATGCGGGGTGCTTACGAACCGGCTGCGCTGGCGGACGTGCTGAACTACGTCTGGTTTCGGACGGCGATGGCCGCGGTGCGTAAAATGGGCGGCGCGGCGTGGCGGGCCTATCGCGCCAGTCCGCTGGCGGATGGGGGACCCTATGCGTCCCTGCGCCGCTGGACGGTGCGGGCGGCGGCGTGGAAAGCCGGTTTTGGGAGCCGGCGCCGATGAGGGTGTTGCTGGTCAACGCCTACGCGAAGAGCGGCGGGGCTTCGGTGGCGGCGCGGCGGTTGTGCGCCGCGCTGGCCGGCGCCGGCGCCGATGCGCGCCTGCTGGTCCAGAATGCGGAAGGGATCGAAGAAACTTCCGTGCGGACGACCGGCGACCGCTGGGCCGCGCGGCGGCCGTTGCTGGATGCCTTGCCGGCGCTGCCGTGGCGGCATCGCC
>DAOTNL010000286.1:0-2664 GCA_035450765.1 Kiritimatiellia bacterium
GCGAACTCGCCCTTTTCGTTCTGGCGGGCGACGAGGAAGCGGATGGCGCGCTCGACGGTCTGGCCGTATTTTTCGGAAGCGGTGGTTTCGCCGTGGGCCAGATAGGTCAGGATGCCGAGGCCGGCCATGGCTTCCTTGTCGTGGGTGCCCCACGAACCGTCCTGGTTCTGGTTGATGCGCAGCCATTCGAGGGCGCGGAGCACCGCGGCCTCCGCGTATTGGCCCCAGTTGCCGCCGTAGCGACCGATGGCGGCCGCGCGGCCGGCACCGCTGCGGTTGGACATCTGGCCGGGGGCCAGGCCCTTCATGATGATCGGGCTGATGGCGTCGGTGGCGATTTCCAGCTCGACGGTGTCCTGGATGGGCGCCGCGGTGAAGTCCTGCACGTCCGGCGGCGGGGTCATGTCGATGTCCACCTCGGGCGGGGTCATTTCGGTCAGGTCGGGCAATTCCTCGGGCGGCTTGATTTCCTCGAGCAGTTCGTCGAGCTTCTGCTCGTCCACCTCGATCATCTGGACTTCGATTTCCTTGTCCTTTTCCTTGACGGAAAGATCGACCAGGAACAGCAGGGCGAGAATCAGGGCGACGTGGATGACGATGGAGCCGGTCGGTCCCGCCATCCACTCCATGACGTTCTTGTGCAAAGCCTTGATTGATGCATCCATGGCGATCTCCGTGTCGCGAACCCAATCCGTTTCAATTCGAGGCGCTGACGACCGAAAGGCTCTTCAGTCCGTTCTTCGCGCACAGGTCCAGGGCCTTGACCAGCATGCCGTGTTCCGAAAAGGCGGAGACGGTGATCATGATGGTCTGGCCGGCGTCGATGGACGCCACCTTGCCCAGGGCCTGGTCCAGCAGTTCCGGCGACGCGGGCACGTCGTTGACGGTGTAGCCGTCCGGATAGACGCCGATGCGCACGAGGTTCGGCGGCTTCTGGTCCTGGGGCGTGTTCTTGTCGGGCGCGGGCCGGAAGACGTCGAGGTTGGTGACGACGTCGATCGGCTTGATGGTCACGATGAAGTAGACCAGCAGCTGGAAGACGACATCGATCATCGGCGTCATTTCCAGTTCGGCCGGGGCGCCTTCGGGGCGTTTGCGTTTTCTGGCCATGGGGTTCCCTTTCCGGCTAGGCCTTTTCCTTGAGGGCGGCGAAGCGCAGCTTCCAGAGGCCGGCCTTGCCGCAGACGTCCATCACCCGCTTGATGACTTCGTGCTTGGCGGCCAAGTCGCCGCGAATGACCACGGGCGTGCTCTGGCCGGACGTGTTGACCGCCTTCTTCAGGATCGCGAGCAGCTGCCCGTCGCTGAGCGGCGTGCGCATGATCGAGACCGTCCCGTCGGCTTCGACGTCCACGACGACGGTGCGGGGATCCTTGACCTCCTCGACCGGTCCGTTGGGCGCCATGGCCATGCGGACGCTGGTTTCCAGCGCCTTGTTCTGCATGTCCACGGTGACGACGAAGAAGATGATCAGCTGGAACACGATGTCGATCATCGGCGTCATGTCCAGCTTGGCATCCGGATATTGTTTTTTCATGGTCGTCTCCCCTGCCGGGGCCGGAGGCTATTCTTCCACCACTTCCACGTTGCGCAGGGCCTTGATGAGATCCATCGTCAGGCCTTCCATGCGCAGGATGATGCGGGCCAGGCGGTTCTTGAAGACGGTGTAGAGGGAGACGGCGGGAATGGCCACGCAGAGGCCCGCGGCGGTCGTCCACAGGGCCTGGGCGATGTTCATGGCCAGCATGGACTGCTGGGCGGCGCCGGCCTGGCTGGAGGCCAGGTTGGCGAACGCGTAGATCATGCCTTGCACGGTGCCGAGCAGCCCCAGCATGGGGGCGATGCTGCCGCACATGCTCAGGTAGGCCACGCGCTGCATCAGCTTTTCGCTTTCGAGATCGGCGGCGGCGCCGACCTGTTCCTGGATGACCTCGAAGCCTTCCTTCACGTTGCGGAAGCCGGCCATCAGGATCGAGGGCAGCGGCCCCTGGTCCTGCTCGCAGCGCTGGAGGGCCTTCATCACGTCGCCCTGCTCCATCGCTTCGCGCACGTCGTTGACGAGCGTCTCGGGAATGATCTTCTTGGGGTTGATGGTGACGAAGAAGTCGATCGCCAGCCACGCCGCCGCGATCGAGCAGCCCAGCAGGGCGCCCCACAGGATGAAGCCCAGCCAGCCGGAACTCGCGATGACCGCGAACAGGCCCATGCCTCCGGAGCTTTCCTCCGCCGCCGCGGCGCCCTCTTCCATCACGATTTCCTGCGCGAAACCCAGCGCGGGAAGCAGCACCAGCGCCGCCAACAGGACCAGCCACACCATCATCCGGGATTTCTTGGACATGATTCGTTCTCCTTCGCTTCTTTTTTAAAGGGATTGCCTAGATCTTGCCGCGGGCCTGCGCCGCGTAGGGCGAACTGCCGTATTCCGTCACGACTTTCTTGTACATGTCCTTCGCGCGCGGATCGCGCAGCTGCTCGAGGGCGGCGGCGGCCTTGAAGGTGGCCTCGCCCAGGATCGCGGCGTCCTTGACGTCGGTGAACAGGATGGCCGTGCGCAGGTAGTCCAGCGCGGCCAGTTCGACGTGGTTCTGCTCCAGTTCGATGTCGCCGCGCATGGTCTGGGCGCGGGCGGCGAAGCGGGTGTTCGCAAGGCCATCGACATTATCG
>DAOTNL010000287.1:0-2644 GCA_035450765.1 Kiritimatiellia bacterium
CCGAAGAAGGCGATGCCGATCAGGTAGCCGATGAAGAAGTAGGGGTTGAAGAAGGGCAGGGCCAGGGCAAAGCAGAAGATTACGATGAAGATGTTCCACATGCCTTTCTGGGCGTAAACGGTGCAGATGCGCACGACCTCCTTGCTGTCCTTTTCGGAGGCGGTCGTGGCGTCGAGCTTCATGTGTTCCTTGATGTAAACCACGGCCCGATAGGCGCCGGTGACCACCGCCTGGGTCGAGGCGCCGGTGAACCAATAGATGACCGCGCCGCCCATGATCAGGCCGAGAATGACCTGGGGCTGCACGAGGCTCAGTTTGGAGATGACGCCGCCGAACATGTTCTCCAGCAGGATGATGATGCCGAAGACCATCGTGGTGGCGCCGACCACCGCGGTGCCGATGAGCACGGGCTTGGCCGTGGCCTTGAAGGTGTTGCCCGCCCCGTCGCCCTTCTCGAGCTGGTACTTCGCGTTCTCGAAGTCCGGGTCGAAGCCGAACTGGTTTTTGATGTCGTTCTTGACGTTCTTGCGGCTTTCAATCTGGCTGAGCTCGTAAACCGACTGCGCGTTGTCGGTCACCGGCCCGTAGCTGTCCACCGCGATGGTGACCGGGCCCATGCCCAGAAAGCCGAAGGCCACCAGGCCGAACGCGAAGATGGGGGCGGCGAAGTCAAATTCCTTGGGCATGATCGCCATCAGCGCCGCATGCTGCGAGAAGTAGTAGGAGACGAACATGAGCAGCATGATCACCAGCCCCATCCAGAAGGCGGAGAAGTTGCCGGCCACAAAGCCGGAGAGGATGTTCAGCGAGGCGCCGCCGTGCTTCGAACAGTTGGTCACCTCGCGGACATGCCGCGAATTGGTGCTGGTGAAGATTTTGGTGAATTCGGGGATGAGCGCCCCGGCCACGGTGCCGCAACTGATGATGATCGAGAGCACCCACCACAACTCGGGCCGGGCCGTGCCGCCGGCGTCCTTGAAGTCGCCCAGGAGCAGCTTGCTGGCGATGAAGGTGATGGCGATGGACACGGCGGAGGTGATCCACACCAGGTGGGTAAGCGGCGCTTCAAAGTCGAAATCCTTCTTGCCGCCGAACATGGCCTTGCTCAGACCTTCGTTGGCGAAATAGGACACCAGCGACGTCACAATCATCAACACGCGCATGAAGAAAATCCAGATGATCAGCGTGGCGGTAATCGCCGGCGTGGGCGCCAGCGCGAGCGCCAGGAAGGCGATCAGGGCCACGCCCGTCACCCCGTAGGTCTCAAATCCGTCCGCCGTCGGTCCCACTGAGTCGCCGGCGTTGTCCCCCGTGCAGTCCGCAATCACGCCCGGGTTCTTCGGATCGTCCTCGGGCAGCTTGAACACGATCTTCATCAGGTCGGAGCCGATGTCGGCGATCTTGGTGAAGATGCCGCCGCAGATGCGGAGCACCGAGGCGCCCAGGGATTCGCCGATGGCGAAGCCGATGAAGCACGGACCCACCAGCTCGCGCGGCAGGAACACCAGGATGCAGATCATGAAGAACAGCTCGACGGCCACCAGCAGCAGCCCGACGCTCATGCCCGAGCGCAGCGGAATGCCCAGCGTCGCCAGCGGATTGCCCCGCAGGGCGGAGAAGGCCGCGCGGGAGTTGGACGTCGTGTTGATGCGGATGCCGAACCAGGCGACCCCGTAGGAGCCGAGGATGCCCAGAATCGAGGCCAGGAGAATGACGATCACGTTGAAGGCCACGTGACCGCTGGACATCGGCTGGCCGGCCATGTCCTTGTGCTCGGTCAGGAAACCGAAGTAGTAAACCATGCAGGCCGCGATCAACGCCCACAGAATGGCCAGGAACTTGCCCTGCGTGATCAGGTAGGTCTTGCAGGTCTCCCAGATCATGTGCGAGACGTTCGACATCGTCTCATGCACCGGCAACGCCTTGGTCTGCTTGTACTGCACGAGGCCGAAAACCGCCCCCACGGCGCAGACCAAAATGCCAAAGTACATCAGCGCCGTGCCACTGATGCCTCCCAAGCCCTCAAATTTGACTTGCGAGAGGTCTGGAATTTTTATGTCGGCTTCACTGGCAAAAACACCAGTCGAGGCGCCCAGCAACGCCAAGCCTAATAGGACCCAGTACAAAGTATTTTTGTTTCTCATAAAATAGAACGCAAACTATGGCAAAACCGGCCCCGTCAACGCCAACACTTTTTTTGTAAAAAATGCGCCATTTGTTGCACCGGACCCAAGCCGAAAGAACCGGCGTGGCCAGGGAATTTCCGCTTTTGTGAATGCGGAAGTCTTTTTCAATGAATTGCTTGCGACTAAATCAGCCCTCCCCTTGCCCCGGCTTCCCGAACCGGTTACAGTTTGGCCAGAACATTCTCGAAAGCCATTCAAGGGCGGGAAAACTCCGCCGGGCTGTCGCAGAAAAGAAAGGTCTCATTATGCGCGTGAAAAGCATCCGTGGTTTCTCAGCCTGGGCAGCTCTTGCCCTGATCCTGGTCCTGACGTCATTCGGTTACGCTGCCGACCCCGCCGCTGCCGCGGCGCCGAAGAAAACGCCGGATGTGATTTTCGTGCCGACGCCGCAGCCTGTTGTGGAGCGGATGTTGGAGCTGGCCGAGGTCAATAAAGGCGATGTGGTCTATGACCTGGGC
>DAOTNL010000288.1:0-2598 GCA_035450765.1 Kiritimatiellia bacterium
AGGCCGATGATCCAGGAGGTGGCCTGGAACGTCTCCTCCAGCGCGATGACCGCGCCATTGATCACGGCCGTATCGAATCCGAACAAGAATCCGCCCAGCGCGGCGGTGGTGGCGATCCCGATCAAATAGCCGATGGACGGCGTTCCGCGGACGGGTTTGTTCATGGTCGGCGTCTCCGGGTTTTGGTCGTCTTCAGAACTCGAACTTCAGCGAGAAGAGCGGGACTTGCGCGAGATCGGGACGCAGCGGCTTCTCGCCGCGGATTTCGTCCACCGCGGCGTCGAGCCGGCGCTGGTTGTGGCGGTGCGCGGAATCGATGCCGCCGTAGATGCTGCCGGAATACCAGGTGAATTCCGCGAAGGTCAGCACCGAGAACACCGCCCAATCGCCGTCGCCGCCCGTCTCCACCATGCCCCAGATGAACAGGCTGTTGAGGATGATCGAGCGCGCCGCATTGGCGTATTCGCCGGAATAGACGTAACCGAGGCCCGGCACGAGCCCCAGCACGCCGCCCACCCACGGCTTCTTGTCGCGGCGCCCCGCATAGCGGTCGATGGCGGCGCGGGCCTCCGCGAGGTCGCCAGGGGCCCCGGCGAGCGCCTGGCGGGCACCGGCCACGTTTTCCCCGCGCAGGTTCGCCGCCGCGGCGCCGCGCGCCGCGAATTCGCGCAGGTCGTCCGCATCGGCCTTGAGCCGGAGGCTGTCGAAATGGAACGAGGCCGAGGCCCAGTCCTGTCCCCGCATCGCGTTTTCCGCGCGCATCCAGGCGACCGGAACCGCCAGCGCGAACGGCGCGACGTCCTCGGCGCGGTCCAGCATCTGGTTGGACAACTCCAGCTTCTCTCCCAACGAATATTCATGGGCCGCCAGCCAAAACCAGCGGCCGGCGTCCTCGGCCTGTTCGCCGGCCAGGGCCAGGCGGCGGAATTCGATGGCGGCCGCTTCGCGCTGTCCTTCGGCGTCCAGATCCAGCGCGAGCCGCGCGGGCTCCGCGGCCGCCGCCCAGCCCGATGCCAGGGCCGCCGCCGCAATCGTTTTCCACACCGTGGAAAAAACGGGCTGATTTTTCCACGCCATGGAAACCTTTTTTCCACGCCGTGGAAAACTTCCGCCGGCCCGCCCCGCCGCCTCCCGAACCCCGAACCCTGAACCCTGCTTCATGGCTTTCCTTTCAACCAACGGTCGTGGTCCGACACGGGATCGGCAAAGCGGACGCGGCCATCGGGCATGGCGACCGGTTTCTCGCGGGCGGAAACCACCGACGGTTCGCGCACGAACCGGTCGGCCATGATCGGCACGCCGAGCCATCCATGCGCGCGGCTCGCCTGCAGGAAATATTCGGAACAGCTCGGTTGCAGGTCGCAGCGCGAACCAATGGCGGGGCCGATCTGCGCGCGGTAGAACGCCACGATCCAGCGGCCCGGCAGCGACGCCACGGAGGGCCCGCGCGGCTTGCGCGGCCGGCATTCCTGCCACACGGCCAGCGGCCAGGCGTCGCGGCAGCTTTGGAGCGACCGCCACGTCGCCGGACGGCTTTCGCGCAACGGCTTGTCGGCCTTCAGGTAGAAATAGAGCGAACAGCCCGCGCGCCAGAACAGCGGCGTGTCGCGGGTTTCCAGATAGGCGAATTCCAGCGCGGCGGCCGCGTTCGTGCCGCCGTCGGCCCAGTCGGCAAGCCCATATTCGTAGGCGGCCATGCAGCGCGTTTCCAGATCGGCGCTTCCGGCCCGCCAGAGGTTCGCCAGCACATCCTTGGCCGATTCCCGGCCCGCGTCCAGGCGCAAGGAGGAAACGGCCGCCAGCGACTGCGCACGGTTGGCCCCGGGACCGGAAACTTCCGCCTGAACGCGCAGCCCTTCCACGTGCGCCGCCGCCCAGCTCCCCTCCGCGAACAAGTCCACGGCGAGGTCCAGCGTGGCGCTTCCCGCGGCCGCCCCCAGCGCCATGGCGAAAAAAAAGATTCCGGGCACGAGGCCCGGAATCTGTTGTGCGACTGTCCGACGAACGGACATCGACTTAGTAGTAGGTCGCGCCGAATTTGGCCGCCATGTCCTTGGTCGTCAGACCGTTCATGCCGTCCACGCCGTTGATGATGGCCACCACCCAACCGACGAAGGGAATTAGCAGGGCCCATTCGCGCCAGTGCAGATCCTTGCCATCGTTGTAGGCCGCGCCGGAACGCACGCCGAAGCAGCACCCGGAGATGAAACCCATGAACCCGCCCTGGCCGCTGCTAGCGGAAACCGCTCTTCGATTTGTTGACCGCCAACACAAAATGCTGAATCCGCAAGACAAGAGCCCGACAGTTGACCAAAACAACTTATTCCCATATTCCAGTTTCTCACCCGGTAATGCGGCCGGAAGCGGGTTTAGCATAAGCAGAACCGCGGAGCCGGCTCGTTTTCCTAAGAGAAAATCATGAGTTGCATCCAACATCCGCCATTTTCGAATCACAAAATGAAACCCATCTGAAAATCCACGACTACACAGCAAGAACCTTGGGCACTGCACGTAGGGCGCTGCTTCCAGCAAAAGCGTTATTGACACCTATAAGCCGCGGGCTGCATACTGTTAAACAAGGTGTACATCCATGGTGGA
>DAOTNL010000289.1:0-2598 GCA_035450765.1 Kiritimatiellia bacterium
TGGCCGGTGACGAAGTCGACGGTGGCGCAACCGGAGGCGAGGGCGAGGCCGGCGGCGGCCAGCAGGGGGCACAGCAGGGTTTGCAAGCGTTTCATGGGGCGGAAAATAGCGGATCCGGACGAAAACGGCAAAAAACTTTCGCGCCGGTGAAGCGTTTCGGCTAGAGTGTCCGGACATGGCGACGTCGGCGCTCCAGATGATCTACGCGAAGAACGTGGTTTCCCGGACGGTGCAGGGCACCTTCCAGGAGCTGGCGTTCGCCGTGCGCGTGCGCAACGTCGGCTTCGGCAAGCGGGTGGCGATCCGCTGGTGCGGCGAAGACGGCGCGTGGCGCGAAACCCCCGCCGAATACCGCGCGCCGCTGCCGGACGGCGACGAGACCTGGGTGGCGGAAACGGCCGTGCCGCTGACGAAGCACGCGGCGATCCCGGGCAACGTCCAGTTCGCGGCGTACGTGGAGCACGACGGGCAGACGCACTGGGACAGCCGGGGCGGCCGGAACTATCAATCCGACGCGGATTCGGGCGTCGTCGTGTTCGAGCCGACGGACGTGCGCGTGGTCGGCTGCGGCCCGCGCCTGCCGGATGGGCTGGTGTCGCTGCCGCTGGAGATCGCGGTGCGGCAGGAAGCCGGACCGGAAGCGGTGACGGTGCATTGGACGACGGACGGCTGGAACACGCAGCGGGCCGCGCCGGCCTATTTCCGGCGCCACCACTGGGACCGGGCCTGCGGCAGCAACGCGCGCAATCCCAACCGCTACGGCTGGGCGGTCTGGGCCGCCCGCCTGCCGCTGCGGCACGCCTACCGCGTGGAGTTCGCGGTCGAGTGCCGCACGAAGCGCGGCGTCGTCTGGGACAACCGCGCCGGCCTGAACTACCGCGCGCAGCACGGCACGCTCCGGGTCCTGACGCTGAACCTGCACACCTGGCAGGAGGAAGACCAGCTCGAGAAATTCGCGACGGTCGCCCGCGCGATCCGCGAGCGGAAGATCGACGTGGCCTGCCTGCAGGAAGTGGGCGAACACTGGAACGACGGCGCGGGCGACTGGGCCTCGAACGCGGCGCGGATCATCAACGAAAACCTGCCGGCGCCGTACCACCTGCACACGGACTGGTCGCACCTCGGGTTCGACAAGTTCCGCGAGGGCGTGGCGATCCTGAGCCGGCATCCGTTCGTCTTCACGGACGCGGGCTACGTCTCCGACTCGACGGATCCCTACGACATCCACGCGCGGAAGATCGTCATGGCGCAGGTGCGCGTGCCGTACGTGGGGCCGGTCAACGTCTTCAGCGCGCACCTGAGCTGGCCGAGCGGCGGGTTCCATCCGCAGTTCGAGCGCCTGCAGGCCTGGGTGGCGGAGAAGCAGACGCCGGAAGTGGCCGCCACGCTGGTGTGCGGCGATTTCAATATTCCGGCCGGCGGCGAGGCGTACCGCGCCGTCGTGGACACGGGCGAGTTCGAGGACCAGTACCTCAAGATCGCGAATCCGCCGGCGTTCCAGAAGGTGTTCCGCGCGCGGACGCCGGGGGCGCTGGACGCGCTGGCGGGCGACGGGCGCATCGACTACCTGTGGCTGCGCAACGGCGGCTGCCTGCGGGCGATCGCGGCGGAGGAGCTGTTCACGCCGGCGCGCTACGGGCGGGTGTCCGACCACGTGGGCTATTGTGTGGAATTCGAGCGGCGCTAGGGGAAATACATGGAATTCGCCGAACAATACGCCGCGCCGACGGAGGCCTACCTGGGGCCGCTGTATCCGCGCCGCAACGAGTTCAAGGAGCTGTTCTACCTGCGCTGGGGGCGCATCCGCTTCCGGGTGGACTGGGGCGGGGAAATGAACGTGAAGGTGGTCCTCAAGGTGTTCCACGAGGACGGCACGTTCGAGCAGTACCTGGCGCACACGGATCCGTGCGGGGGCGAGTGGAACCGGCACTGGCGGGAAACGCGCGACTTTTTCATCCATCCCCGGCCGCTGCACCAGGGGCGCGTCACCTGCGCGAAGTTTTCCTATATCCTGCACCTCCACGGCCGGTCGATCCCGTCGCGGCTCGAGTACATTTTCATGGACGGGCCCGAGTTCTGGAACGAGGGCGAGGTGCGGCGGCACGTCAGCGAACAGTGGGCCACGCCGAACCCGTACCGCACGCACGAGGTGGACGCCGGCGCGCTCCAGCGCGACGTGGACTGGCTGAACCACCACGTCGAATCGCTGGGCGTGGTGCCGAAATTCACCAAGGGGCAGGCGTGGCATCCGTACCACCCCAAGCGCTATCTGCACGACCTGATCGACACGATGATCTGGCGGCGCCAGACCCAGCCGGGGCGCCCGTGCGGGATCAAGGTCTGCGTGGACTGCATCGACGACGGCGATTTCATCCGCCACCTGATCCACGCGCACCGCAGCGGCGTGCCGGTGCAGGTCATCGTGGACTGGCGCAAGATGACGCTGACCAACAGCGGCAACTACCTCGACCTGAAGCGGTCGGGCATCGAGCTGCTGGGCGAGGTTTGCACCACGCGCGACCCCTTGGCCGAAGTGGCCACGGACATGCACAACAAGTTCGTGATCTTCGGCGACGAAGACGCCATCGTGGGCTCCTT
>DAOTNL010000290.1:0-2582 GCA_035450765.1 Kiritimatiellia bacterium
ACGACCTCGGCGTCGAGCTCGGCGGCACGGCCCGCCGTCCACGTCGCCGCCCGCCGCGGATACGACGCCCAAGCCCGCGATCGCTACCCCCGCCTGTTTGTCGGCCGGAGGCATGCCCTAGGCGTGCGTTTTTTCGTAGATGAAATCGGCCAGCGAATTAACCGTCTGGAATACTTTGCGGCCGACTTCCATGTCCTTGATTTCCACGCCGAAATGCCGCTGCAGGACGACCACGATTTCCACGGCATCCAGCGAATCCAGTCCCAGCCCGCCGCCGAACAGCGGATCGTCGTCCTTGATCTGCTCGGGCGCGACGTCCTGGAGATTCAAATGGTCGATCAACTGGGCTTTCAGCTTCTTCTTGATGTCTGCCAGCGCTTGCTCGCGGGGGTCCATAATCGCTCCTTGATCTGATTTTCGGCCTTTATACTCCAATTGCCCGATGGCGCAAAGCCTCGTTTCCGGCCTCAACCGGCCTCCGGGCTCCGCCAGACGTCGTCGAACAGAAAGCATTGGAAGGGGTACCGGCGGACGAACGCTTCGAGCGTCGCCGCGAAATCCGCCATGCTTGTCCGGATCGATTGGCGGTCGTCCCGGGCGGGCGGCGCAAACAGGCGCGCTTCCAGCGCGTAATCCCGGACGCCGGTCTTGGCGGCAAAGAGCGCCAGCACCGGACACTGGGCCGCCCGCGCCACCGCGAAAGCGCTGGCGGGAAAATAGGCGGTCGCGCCCAGAAACGGCACGGCCGCGGTCTGGCCGCCGTAGGCGCGATCCCCCATGATCGAGACGATCTCCCCGCGCTGGAGGCGGGCGACCATCTCGACCACGCACGCCGGACCCGCTTCGGGCGAGATCACGTGGAATCCGGCGTCATCGCGGCGCACGTGCGCCTGCACGTCCGGCGTTTCCGCCGCGTTCATCAGCAGCGATACCGGCCGCGCCGCGGTCAAGTTCCGCAGATGCGGCAAGGCCAATTGCCACCCGCCGAAATGCGACAGCAGCAAGATGAACCCGCCCGGTTTCCCCTCCAATTCGGCGCCGGCTTGCTCCACCTGCGCCGTGTCGAACCGGAATTCGACGGCGCCGACGTTGTAGGCGCCGCGGTCGATGAGGCATTTGCCCTGATCGATGAACAGCCGGCAGGTGGCCACCCAGCGCGCCAGCGGCGATTGTTCCGGAAACCGGCGCTGCAAATAGGCGCCGGCAGCCGCGATCGCCGCGCGATCGAACAGCGCGTAGTAGGGCGCCACGAAGTAGAGCAAGCCGTAGGCCCCTCGCAGTCCCGTGAACCGCAACGCCATCCGGAAAAACCAGAATCCCAAGGCGTTGCCCCGCCCGCGAGGGCGATGCGGCGCCGACGGTTCCGAAACGCCGGAAACTGGTACCGCGGCGATCATGCGGTCTGGTTTCCGCGCCGGTCGCTCCGCTTGAGCAGCAGATCGATCGACATGCCCGTGTAGCCCAGCCGATGCAGGAACGCCAGACCGCTGTCCATCGCGTCCGGCGGATACACCACGTGCCGATGCGCCTTGAAGGCCGCCAGCAACCGTTCGTGCAGCCAGTCCCGATCGACCGCGGGCGAAAAATAGTAGACCGGATGCAGCAGGTCGGTTTCGGGCCCGATCAGGCCCTCGGCCAGCGCCCGCGCAGCCAGCGTCGTATCGGGCAGGATCCGCACGCCGAGGAAAATGAACGAGGCGGCGCCTTTCAGCTGCAAGACGTTGGCGATCCCCTCTTCCACCGTTGCGCGGGTCTCGTCGGGACCGCCCATCATGAAATAGTGCGAAACCGTCACTTGCGCGGAGATGAACCGGTCGTGGACGGCCTTGACCTCCGCGAAGGTGAAGTCTTTTCCCATGCCGCGCAGGGTCGCGTCGGACGTCGCGTCGGATCCCAGTTCGACGGCGTTCAGGCCGGTCGTCTTCATGTCCGCGAGGATTTCCGGCGAAAGCAATTCAGGACGGAAAAAACCGGTCCAGGGGATGTGGACGCCCCGCCGCTTCATGGCCGCTACCAGCGCGCGGTAGTGGCCGGCCTGGTCGTTGAAAATGGAATCCGTGAAAAAGATCTGCTTTGCGCCGCGGGCCTGGAGATCCACGATGTCGTCCACGACCTGGTCGGGGTCGCGCGGCCGGAGCCGATGGCCTTCCAGCAACGGATAGGTGCAATAGGCGCAGCGGTGCGGGCAGCCGCGCTTGCTTTGCAGCGGCGTCACGCCGCCGGAGCCTTGGTAAAATGACAAAATCGCCTCGTCGTAGGCGGGTGCCGCCATGCCGGCCGCGTCCAGCGAGGCCCCGGCGCGCCAGATGCGTTGCTCCGGGCGTTCCCCGCGCGCCAGCCGGTCCGCCAGTTCGACCGCGAGGCGTTCCCCTTCCCCCACGATGCCGTAATCCGCCCCCGCCGCCGCCAGCACCTGCTCCGGCATCACGGAAAATCCCGGACCGCCCAGCAGAATGGGCGCGGAACTCGCCGCGCGCAGCGCCGCCACCAGTTCCGCCAGCTGGTCGACGTACCACGCTTCGTTGCACGCGTTCACGTTGTCGAGGTTCCGGAACGAAATGCCGATCAGGCCGGGCGGATCT
>DAOTNL010000291.1:0-2569 GCA_035450765.1 Kiritimatiellia bacterium
ATGCGGCCGGTAGTCGCCTGGAATCCAGCTGCGCAGCACGCTGCCGACGCCCTGCAGGCCGGCCTGGGCGTAGTAGTCGTCCTCGGCGATGTAGTCGCTGTAGATGCTGTCGCGGACGTCGCTGCGGCCGCCGATGTCGCCGGCGCCCGGGCCGCCGTTCTCGCCGCAGGTGTTGCACGTGCCGTCCTTGGTCGTGAACACCTGGAAATTCAGCACGGACGGATCGCCGACGTAGCCGACGTCTTCGAGCGCTTTGCGGTCGATCGCGAACTCGATCGCGTCGAGCTCGGCGTTGAAATGCGCGCCGAGGAAGCAGCCGGAGTGGCCGGCCACGCCGCCGAGGGTGGACAGATCGTCGGCCAACGTGCTCGTGTTCTGGTTGGGGTTGCCGTCCACGTAGACTTGACCGCTGGCCGGGCCGTAGACGGCCGCGACCACTTCCCAGCGCATGTCGGTGAGGGTGTCCACGTCGTCGGGCAGCTTGCGCTCGCCCTGGCCCGTGTTGCCGGTGTCGATCGCGACGTAGAGGTCGAGGTACTGGTCTTCCGCGAACGCCTGCAGGTCGTAGAGATCGACCCGGAAGTAGAACTTGCCGTCGCCGCCGTGCGCGACGTCGCCGCCGTCGCGGGTGTAGAACGCCACGAGGTCGCGCGATTCGTCGAATCCGTCCCAGCCGCGGTAGACGTCGCCCTGGTCGGAGTTCGGGCCGTCGCCGTGGTAGTAGTCCAGCGCGCGCAGGTCGTCCCAGGTCCAGTCCATGAATTCCTCGCGGACGTCCACGCCGCCGATCTGGCCGACGACGGGTCCGGGGCCGATGGTGATGGAGCCGGCCGGCACGGGAATATCGACGTCCACGCGCGGATCGGTGCCGGCGAGCTGGTGCTGGGCGTTGCTGACGCCGTCGCCGGTCAGGTCGCCGTCGGCGCCCTGTTGGGAGTTCGTCGCGTGCATCTCGCCGGTGCGCAGGTTGTACCAGCCGTCGTCGAAGGGATCGAGGCCGTAGCGGACTTCCCAGCCGTCGTCCAAGCCGTCCTGGTCGGTGTCGCGGGAGAGCGGATCGGTTTCGACGAACAGGACGCGCGGCCACTTGTTGGTCTCGTACCAGCCGTCGGTCTTGACGGGCCGGCCGTAGGCGGCGAACAGGGCGCCGAGGTTCAGCGCGCGCGACGCGAGATTCGTGATGCCCGCCGCGGCCAGCGCGGTCTGGCTGGTGGCATCCATGCCGAGCAGGAATTGCGGCTGCGCGGACACGTCGAAGACGGTGCTCGTCCCCGCCGGATAGAGCAGCCGCAGGTCCACGCGGCCGTTGGCGTTGGTGTCGGCCGCGCCGTCGCTCATGCCGTCGCCGATGGTGTCGGAGGCGTTCGGATCGGTTTCGAGGAAGCGCGCGTTGGCGGGCAGCGAATCGCGGTCCACGCGCGAAGAATTGTAGACGACCGGCAGCGCCGAGCCCCGCAGCACGTTGGTCACGACGTCCTGCGCGTTCACGAGGCCGACCTCGACGCGCCCGTTGCGGTTCAGGTCTTCCAGACCGTCGCCGAGTCCATCGCCGTCGGTGTCGGCGCGGTTCGGATCGGTCAGGGAGCCGCCGATCTGGTCGGTGCGCGAGGCGTTGAAGTTGTAGCGCGGATGCTGCCAGTTGTCGGTGGTGTTGTAGATGGGCACGTCGCCGTCGCCGATGAAGTTCGGCCAGCCGTCGCCGTTGGTGTCGGCCAGCGGATCCGTGGCGGCCAGCGGCGAGCCCCAGCCCAGTTCGAGGCCGTCGGGCAGGCCGTCGCCGTCGGTGTCCGGCATCAGCGGATCGGTGCGGCCGCGGATGGCCCACATGTGCACGTCGCCGTTGTTCCAGGTTTCGGAGTTCGAATCGGGCAGCGCGGCCGCGGTGGTCTCGAACTCGTCGTAGAGCCCGTCGTCGTCGTCGTCGAAATCGACCGGATCGTTCGCGACCATCTGGCGCAGCAGCACGCGGACGGTGCGCTGGGCCGCGCCCTCGATCGTGTTCGTGGCGCCGTCGGAATCCATGTTGGCCACGATCGCGTAGGTGCCGGCCTGCAGGTTGGTCCAGACGAACTGCCAGAACAGCTTGTTGCCCGCCGCGGTGGGATTGCCGACCACGCGCTGGATCGTCAATCCGGAGGCCGTCGCGCCCGGATACGGTCGGGTCAGCGTGAGGTAGTCGTTGGAGGCCACCACGCTCACGACCACGCGGTTCGTGCCGATCTGCAGGACGCTGCCGGCGGCCACTTCGCCCTCGAAGTCCGTGCCGGTGCCGACCACCGCCGCGGCATTGGACTGGACCGCCACCGTGCCGGTCAGGTCGTTGGTGGCGGAAGCCACCGGCGCGGCGAAGCCCGTCGAATTCGTGAACGCGATCCAGGCCGACCGCGCCTCCGGACCCGTCTGGACGGTAATCCCGTGCTGGCGCTGTTCGGGCGCCGGGCTGGCCACGTCGGGCAGGACGATCTGGTATTTGTCGCCGTTGACGTCGAACTCGGGCGGATCGACGATCAGGACCGCCGGGCCGCCGGAGCCGGTCGGCACGCGCACGCGCCGCTCGGCGTAGAGCGTG
>DAOTNL010000292.1:0-2550 GCA_035450765.1 Kiritimatiellia bacterium
AGATTGAGCTCGTTGAACATGGGCACGTTCTTGGGAGAGGGATAGTCCGTGCCGTTGGGGATCTTGCTCGAGTTGGTGTAGTCGTTGACGGCGTCGTCGATCCAGCTTGCCCATCCGGAAGCGAATTGCCCGGCGATGGGCTTCAACACGTCGTTCCACGGCTGGCTGCCGCAGAGGACGTACGGAGTCCACGTGGCGGTTCCCGAATTGTACCGGCCGCCGCGGGCCACCGACAAGCTGAACGGCGCCAAATCGGTGACGAGATTCGAATACAAGCCGGGCGGCGGCACCCCTTCCTTGCGTTCCGGCTGCCAGCGAACGTCGGAGCCGGCGTTGCCGTCGTTGGGATAGCCGTCCGTCAGGCGGATCAGCGTGTAGAGACTGTCGAAGCCTTTCCAGCCTTGCCGGTATTTCTTGAACTGGTACGCATCGGCGGTTTCCGACAACAGCCCCATCGGCACTTTGCGGACGCTGCGCCGGATGCGGTTAGAGGCGATCTGGGAGTCTTGTTCGGCGATGTTGACGTCGCGCGCGATCAAGTTGGCGTCGATGCCGCCGCTCATGTCGAAGACGGCGTAGGCGTAGCGGCCGAGGATCCGGCTGGGCTGGGGCGAAGCGGGGTTTTCCCGGACGAGGATCCATTCCGCTTCCTGGGGCACGGTCGTTTTCGCCAGGTACGGCACGTTGGTGAACTTGCGGGGGATCCAGTCCTCCACTTCGCCGACGAGCAGTTCGATGCCGTCCTGGCCGATCGTGCGCCCGTTCAGGCCGAAGAGGGGCTTCGGCGGCTTGGAAACGAACAGGTCGTAGCCGCTGTCGAAGGGCGCCATGACGAGCGACGCCTTGGCCATTTCCACGCTGTAGTCGTTCATGGCCGCGTGCAGGGCGGTGCGCAGCAGCTGCCGGCCGCGCATGGCCTCGAGCGTGTAGTTGGACACTTCCCGTTCCACGCGGGCGTGGGTCAGGAACGCCACCGCCATCATGACCATGAGGCTCAGGAACCCCAGCACGACGATCAGCGCCACGCCTCGGCGGCGGTCGCTTCCGTTGGTTATTGGATATCGGTTATTGGACATTGGATATTGAGATCCCCGATCCGCCTGGACGGCACCCCGGCCGACCGTCGATCCGCCGTTGCCCATCTTGCCCATCGGTTCCACGTCCTGCTCCCGCTCGCGGCTAGTCTTCATAATACGCCGTGTTGTTCGTGCCGTAGATGACGGCGGTGTTGTAGCGCGCGGCGCCGATCAGCGGCACCGCCCGCCCGAAGATCGAGGACGAATCGCGCACCAGCATTTCCCGCCCTTTCGTGCGCGTGAGGGAGTCGTCGGACAGCAGCGCCATGCCGGCTTCGGCCGCGACTTCGGGGCTGGCCACCTGCAGGTAGATGTCGAAGGCCGCCGGCGGAACGTTGGTGGGGGCCTTGTTGTTGGGCCCCATCGTGCTGTCGAACTGGTGCACCCCGGAAAATCCGCCCATCCAGGCCGTGCCGTCCCAGCCGGTGCAGTAGACGTCGAAGCGCACGACGTTGTCCGCCAGCACCTGCCGGTCCCAGGCCCGGGCGGGGAAATTGGAGGCCGACTGCCACCACTTGGCGTTGTTCGTCGCCAGCGCGTAGAACGACAGGTTCGGCCCGTAGGAATTGCCGTTGTCGCCCACGGCGAAAATCATGCGTTCCTTCATCAGGTCGAACCGCCGGTACACCGCGCCCAGCGAATTGGTCCAGGAATTGGTGGCCACGAAGTAGTGGAAGTATTCGTAGGGCAGGTCGTCGTCCTGGTCGCCCGAGGTGCTGATGAACCAGACGTCGTCGAAACCGAATCCGTCGGGGTCGGCCACGTCGGCCTTCACGTAGCAGGCCAGCCGGTCGCTGACCACCATGCCTTCCGCGTCCTGCAGCAGGGTTTCCATGGCCGTTTCCGCGGTGCTGTTGCGCATGAGGGCGGCCGACCCCCGCTTGGTGATGCTCGTCGCCTCCATGAACATCCGCGTCAGGGCCAGCACCAGGATGACCAGCACGGCCATCGCGGCGAGCACCTCGATCAGCGTGAAGGCCCCTCTCCGCCTGGTCGGGGGTCGGTTTCCCTCATTCTGATTTCTGAATTCCGAATTCTGAATTCTCATTTTCCTCACCTCACCGGCAGGATTTCGCGGTAGAAGATCCGCGGTTCGCCCATGGGTTCGTCGTTGCCCGCGTACTCGCCCGGCCAGACCCGCAGCACCGCGTAGGTCGGCGCGCCGCTGCCGTAGCCCTTCCAGGTGCTGACGCCCAGCGTCAAGGTATAGGTGAACGCCGACGTCCAGAACTGGATTTTCCGGAACTCGGCGGCGCTGAAATCCGTGCCCGGGAACCGGTCCGGATCCAGTCCGTAGTAGTCCGGAATCCAGTAGAAGGCCTCCACCCCGCCGCCGTCCTTGATCTGGAACTTGGGTTCGGCGGAGGGCTCGTTCAACAGCATCAGAGACATGAAATCATCCGTGTTGCCGATATTCCAATTCGGTCCGAAGTTGCCGCCGAAGAAAGTCGAGTTCAGTCGCTAGCAAGCTACA
>DAOTNL010000293.1:0-2541 GCA_035450765.1 Kiritimatiellia bacterium
GTTCATTTCGATGACGACGAGGCGGCCGTCGCGCGGGTTCACGGCGAACTGCACGTTGGCCCCGCCGGTTTCCACGCCGATGGCGCGCATCACCGCCAGGCTGGCGTCGCGCAGCGCCTGGTATTCGCGGTCCGTCAGCGTCTGCGCCGGCGCGACGGTGATGCTGTCGCCCGTGTGGACGCCCATGGGATCGAGGTTTTCGATGGAGCAGACGATGCATGCGTTGTCCTTGCGGTCGCGCATGACCTCCATCTCGAATTCCTTCCAGCCGAGCACCGATTCCTCGATCAGCACTTCGCTGACGGGGCTCAAGGCGAGGCCGTTGGCGCAGATGGCTTCGAATTCCTCCGGGGTGCGCGCGATGCCCCCGCCGGCGCCGCCCAGCGTGAAGCCGGGCCGGATGATGACCGGCCACGCGCCGATTTCCGCTTGGACCTGCCGCGCTTCCTCCATGGAGTGGGCCGAACCCGACCGCGGGACGGCCAGGCCGATTTCGGCCATGGCTTTCTTGAAGAGCCCGCGATCTTCCGCGCGCCGGATGACGTCGGCGGTGGCGCCGATGAGTTCGACCTGGTAGCGCTTGAGGACGCCGCTTTCCTCGAGCTTCACGGCCAGGTTCAGCGCCGTCTGGCCGCCCATGGTGGGCAGGAGCGCGTCGGGGCGCTCGCGGCGGATGATGGCGGTGAGGGCTTCTTCGGTGAGCGGTTCGACGTAGGTCCGGTCGGCGAAACCGGGGTCGGTCATGATGGTGGCCGGGTTGCTGTTGACCAGCACCACCTCGTAGCCTTCCTCGCGCAGGGCCTTGCAGGCCTGGGCGCCGGAATAATCGAACTCGCAGGCCTGTCCGATGACGATGGGGCCCGCACCGATCAGCAAAATCTTCGAAATGTCGTCGCGCCGCGGCATGAGGAATCCTTGCTAAAGCGTTTTACCCACTTAACCACGTGAAGCCGGACTTGGCCAGAAGATTTTGATCCCCCCGCCCCGGAACGGTCAGAACTCGTTGACCACGCGCACGATGAACTCGGTGGCTTCGACCAGCAAGGCCCGGTCCACGAGGTCGATGGTGTCGCGCGGGGTATGGGTCAGCGCCATCACTTCCTCGCGCAAGGTCGAGGAGGTCAGCGCCAGGCACGGCACGCCGCGGAACACGAAAATGGAATGGTCGCTTTCCACCCATTCCGGTCCCCGTTCCATCTGCGGAAAGCGGGCGATTTCCCCGTCCAGCCACGCCAGGCGGTCGTCGTCGAGATTGTAGGCGGACACGGCGGTCTTGGACCCCTTGGCGCCGGCGGCATCGACGTTGATGCCCAGTTTGATCCGGCCCGTTTCCTTGCCGTACTCCGCCAGATAGGCCAGCTGGCCTTTGACCATCGGCGAGTCTTCGCCGTTGAACGGGACGAATTCCAGATCGTAGGGCCCGGCGTAGTCCTTCAGGCGGCCCATGACCGCCAGCAGCACCGCCACCCCGGCGGCGTTGTCCAAGGCACCGGGCGTTCCGTAGGCGGAATCCATGTGCGCGAAGATCAGGATCTTTCCCTTCGACGCGCCCGCGGCTTTCTTTCGGATCACGACCTGCTCGCCCGTTTCCGGGAACGTCTTCGAATCGATCCTCAGGCGGATCTTGCCCTTCGCGGCCAGGATCTGCGCCATGGACGCTTCGTCGATGTAGGCGTTGGGGATCTTTAGCCCCGCGTCGTTGAAGAGCGGGAAAGGCAATTGGCCGCTGATCGGATTCTTGCCGGTGACGGCGACGACGGCCGCCGGCTCGCGCTCGTCCAGCAGCGCATAGATTTCGCGGTGGGCATCCGGAAAATAGAACGGATATTCCAGCGGCATCAGCGGTTCCTTCGCGATCTCGCCGCGCAAGAACACGATCTTGTCCTTGCACTTGGTCCGCTTGAGCTGCTGGGTCGAGACGACCGCCACGGCGTCGCACCAGCGGTCGAACGCCGGCGAAAACGGCCCCGAGAACGCCTTGACCTGGGCCTCGCCCCGGTAAATCGCCGCGGGACCTTCTTCCCAGCGGATGCACCTGAACGGCAACCGGTCCACCTCGTAGCCCAGGCGCGCTCCCTCGGCCGCCAGGAAGGCGGACGCCTGCCGGTTCGCCTCCGTGCCCAGCGGCCGCTCGCCGAAATCGAAAATGCCGGCCGAAGCCACCCCGCTCAGGACGCAGGAGATAGCCATAAGCCCCGCCATTTTCACATATCTGGTATCTGCGAACATGCTTCGGTCGTTTCGGATGAAAAAAGGCCGGAACCTTGGTTCCGGCCTTTGAAGATGGTAGCGGGGCTTGGATTTGAACCAAGGACCTTCAGGTTATGAGCCTGACGAGCTGCCGGGCTGCTCCACCCCGCAATCTGTTCAAGAATGCGAGCGAACTATACGTCTCCTGCACCGGAATGCAAGCCCAAACCCCGGAAAATCTTTTCGCGAAAATGTCGAGCGGTCTTGCCCCCGCATTTGGTGGAGAGCCCAAAAATAAATGGCGGAGAGAGAGGGATTCGAACCCTCGGTACCGGTTATTACCAGTACGAC
>DAOTNL010000294.1:0-2531 GCA_035450765.1 Kiritimatiellia bacterium
GGCGAAGAACAAACGTACCGCCTGGAAGAAGTCGAATTGTCCGGCGAAATCCGCGATCTGGGCATCCACGAAGTGCGGTTCGATGAACCCGCCGCGCCCACCGCGGTTTCCCGCTCGGCGCTGGCGGCGAAACCGGCGGCGAAAGCCGTGCGGCCCAAGAATCTCGCGGGTCCGTCCGCGGTGCTGAAAGTGCAGGTGGACCGCGAAGGCCTCTACGGCGTGTCTTGGCAGGCCATCGCGGACGGCATGGGGCTCGCGCCGGCGGACGTGCGGGCGCTGGCCGAAGCGGGTTCGCTGAAGATCGCGCGCCAGGGCGAAGCCGTGCCGGCGCTGGTCGATGCCGCGCGCGAACGGCTGGTCTTCCATGCCCGGTCCCCCGTGCGCAGCTGGTATGCGCACGCGGACGCCTATCTGGTTTCGGTCGGGGAGGGTGCGGCCATGCCGCGGCGCGCGCCGGGCGCGGCGTCCGGGGCCACGGTCTTTCCGACGACGATCCGCTTCGAACAGAACGACTATCTGTTCAACATGAACCGCATGCCGGACGACTTCTATTTCTGGATTCCGGTCATGAGCGGTTTCGGGGAGCTGTCGGTGACCAACGTGCCGCTGGATCTGGGCGGCTACGCGGGCGGCGACGTGGCGCTGACCGTGCGCCTGATGGGGTGGTCCAGCTCGACCAACTATCCCGACCACCTGGCGCGCTTCGCGTTCAACGGCGTGGAACTCGGCACGATTTCCTTCGACGGGCAGGACGTGGCCGAAGCCCGGCTGGTCGTGCCCGCCGCGGCCGTGGCCAGCGGCGCCAACGCGCTGACGATCGAAGGCATCCTGCAGCCCGGCCGCGCCGAAAGCTTCTTCGTGGTGGACTGGATCGAGGCGACCTTCGCCCGCGAACTGGATCCGGGCATTCCTTCCGCCATGTTCGGCCCGAACGGCGCCGGCGCGGTCTCCGCGCAGGCGTTCGCCGAGCCGCTCGCCGTGGCCGTGGATGCGGCGGGCCGGCCCACGTGGATCGCCGACGAGAACGGCGCGCTGCCGGCCAAGGCCTGGGCCGTCGCCGATCCGGCCGAGCGGTTCGCGGTGGTCGAGGCCGCGGCGGTGCCGCTGCTGGCGCCCGAACCGGCCGCGGCCAACGCTTGGTTCCTCGCGGCCGACAACCAAATCGATTATCTGGTGATCGCTTCCCGCGAATTGGCGCCGTCCGCCCAGGAACTCGTGGATTATCGCGCGGGGCAGGGGCTGCGCGCCGGGCTGGCGACGTTCGAAGACGCCTGCGACCTGCTGGCCGGCGGCGTCCGCACCCCCGCCGCCATCCAGGCGCTGCTGAAATACGCCGCGGCGACCTGGGCGGTCGCGCCGCGCATGGTCGTGCTGGCCGGCAGCGGACACTACGATTATCTGGGGATCAACACCGTCGAGGCCAACCACCTGCCGCCGCTGCTGGTCCAGATGCCCGCCGGCGTGTGCGCCGCGGACGGCCTGCTGGCCGATACGGGCGGCGACGAACAGCCGGATCTCGCGATCGGGCGCCTGCCGGCGCTCACGGCGGCGGAACTGGCGGCCATGATCGCCAAGATCAAGGCCTACGAGGCGGGCTTCGGCGCCGAATGGCAGAACCAGATCGTGCTGGCGGCGGACAACGCCGACGCCGCGGGCCAGTTCCCGGCGGCGAACCAGCGCCTCGCGGATCTGGTCGCCGCGCCCTACGCGGTGGCCCAGCGGATCGAACTGGGCGCGATGGCGTTCACCGCGGCCCGCACGAACCTCCTGCGCTGGTTCAACGTCGGCGCGGGCTTCATCAACTACGTCGGCCACGGCGACATCAAGAACCTTGCGGCGGAAAAATGGCTGAAGGATACCGACGTGGCCGCGATGGTGAACGTCTCCCGGCCGCCGGTGGTGGCGACGCTGACCTGCCTGGCCGCGCGCTACGAAGTGCCCGCCGTGCACAGCCTCGGCGAGCGCCTGCTGCGGCGCGCCGGCGGCGGTGCCGTCGCGGTGCTGGGTCCGTCCGGGCTCTCGCAGAACGCCCCGGCGGCGGAATTGGCCGAGGCCTTCTACCGGGCGATCCTGCGCGAAGGCGCCGGCGAACTTGGTCCGGCCTTCCTGAAGGCGCGGCGTTCGCTGCCGGAATCCCTGTTCACGAAGGACACGATCGCGGTCTACAACCTGCTGGGCGATCCGGCGCTGAAGATCGCCGGCAACGATCCGGCGGACGAGCCCGTTGCGCCGGCGCAGGTGATCCTCGCGGGGCTCGCGCAGACCTACGACGGTACGCCGCGCGCCGCGATGGCCGCGACGGTTCCGGCGGGGCTCGCCGTCCGCATTTCCTACGACGGCCAGTTGCAGGCCCCGACCGCGGCCGGCACCTATGCGGTGGTCGCCTCCGTGGCGACGGTGGGTTACGAAGGCTTCGCGACCGGCACGCTGGTGGTGGCGAAGGCCCCCGCCGCGGTCGTGCTGTCCGGTCTGGCGCAGACCTACGACGGCACGCCGCGCGCCGCGGCGGTCGCGACGGTTCCCGCCGGCCT
>DAOTNL010000295.1:0-2528 GCA_035450765.1 Kiritimatiellia bacterium
CATGGAGCATTCCGGGCGTTCCCCTCGGCGTCGGCGGCAATGAAATCGTCGTGAGCGGTTCCAACGTCGTCGCGGGCGGCACGGCCACCAACGCCGTCGACAGCTCGACCGACGCGGCCTATTCCGGCGGCTGGAACAGCGGCAACAACGGCGGCACCGGCTTCCTTGGCTGGCAACTGAACGCCGAAGAAGGTTCCAGCGGCCACTTCGTCGGAACCAACGGCTGGGGCATGTGGTCGCACGAAAGCAACCACCTGGCCGAGGCCATCCGGCCCTTCGGCTTCACGAACCTGGCCGTCGGCCAAACCTTCCGCGTCCGCATGAAGAACGGCTGGATCTGGGAAAGCGGCGGCTCGGTCGGCGTGGCCTTGCGCGACGGCGGCGGCGCCACCCTCTGGCAGCTCTACTTCAACGGCGGAAGCGCCACCTACAACGTCTCCACCGGGGCCACCGACATCGGCTGGACGGATGCCGGGCTCGACGTCGCCTTCACCGTCACCGGCGCGGGCACCTACTCGGTCGACGTGACGCCGGTCGGCGGCGCCGTGCGCACCTATACCGGCACCTTCAGCGGCGAGATCGCGGACTTCCGGGCCTGGTCCTACAGCAACGGCACGAGCGACGGCCAGAATTCCAACCGTGACTTCTTCATCAACCACCTGAAGGTCACTTCCCCCTCCGCGGGCGGAGTCGAGATCCATTCCGATTTCGTTATCGTGACCCGCCAGGCCAGCCAAGGCGGCGGCGAGCCTCCGGTGATCGCCGGCTTGGGCTTGCAAACCGGCGGCGATGGACTGAGCTTCAGTCTTGGCAGCAGCATCCTTGGCGCCACCTACGCCGTCTGGGCCTCGCCCACGCTCTTCCCCAGCCAGAACTGGCAGAAGGTCGCCGGCACCGAACGGGCGGGCGACGGCAATCCCATGGACCTGACGATCACCAACGGGCTGCTGCCGACCAATTTCTACCGCGTCGGCTACGAGGAATAATCCGGCCGCCCGAGCCGCAGCTCCTGCCCCCCGCGGGCTTGCTCCGTGGGCGACGGGGCTGTTCAGACCCCCACGGGCTTGCCCCGTGGGTGAACGAGGTCCGCTTTAGGCCGGAACGGCGCCAAACAACAAAAAGCCCTTGGGCCTGGGCCCAAGGGCTTTCCTTATGTCGCGGAACGCGACGGCTTACGCGGGCGGCTTGGTCTTCGGCAGGCCGCGGCCGCGGTCGCCTTCTTTCCACTTGCCGGCGGCTTTGAGGACTTCGATGCGCTCGAAACGCTTCAAGACGTTGCGCTGCGTGGCCACCTTGCTGGCCGACTTCAAACTGCGATGCATGGACATGGGTATTCTCCGCTCAAGTTCAGTTCTGAATGAATGAGTCGCGAACTTGTACCATTTCCGCGGCCGATGTCAACCTCTCGCTTCCGCTTCGTAGAGGCCAACGTGGTCGCGGACCATGCGGTCGAACGGAAATTCCCGTTCCAGCCGTTCGCGGGCGCGGAGCCCGGCGGCATGGGCCTTTTCCGGCGCGACGAGGCATTCCTTGAGGGCGGCGGCCAAGGCGCGGGCGCGCCCCTTGGGCACCAGGCGCCCCGTTGCGCCGTCCACGACCAGCTCGGGCAGGCCGCCGGCGCGCGTGGCGATCGTCGGCCGCATCCAGGCCATGGCTTCCAGCACGCTCAGCGGCTGGTTTTCCACCTGCGAGCACTGCACCAGCACATGAACCCGCCGGAAGAAATCGGCGGAAGCCATCCAGCCCGCCAGTTCCACGCGGTCGGCCAGCCCGAAGCGCGCGATTTGCCGGCGCAGGTGCTCGCGCAGCGGGCCATCGCCCGCGATCCGGATCCTCCACGACCGCGGCGAGGCTTCCAGGTCGCGCGCCAGCCGGCGCGCCGCCGCCAGCAGCAGCGCGACGTTCTTTTCCTCGCTCAGCCGCCCCAGGAAACCGAAAGTGAACGGTTCGTCGGGCGTCTCCCACAGGCGGCGGGCTTCGGCGCGAGCCGCGATCCCGTCCGCGTCCACGCCCGTGGGAATGCGCGCCAGCTGCACGGGCGCAAGTCCGCGGCGGCGCAGATAGCGTTCGTAGAAATCGCTCAGGACGATCACCCGCGAAAACCGCCGCAGCGCCGCGACGTCCAGCGCCTGGAAGAAGCGCTCCTTGAGATTCCAGCGGAAGAGCCAGCCATGGACCGTGCCGACCGTCGGGAACAACGCGCCGCCGCGCGACGCCAGCGCCGCGTGGCAGTCGGCCTTGTAGCCGGTGGAATGCAGCACGTCGATCCGCTCCCGCGCCATGAAATCGCGGATGGCGGCCACGGCCGCGCGGGAAAACCGGCCCCGCACCGGAATGTCCGTCGTCGGCGCGGTGCGCCCCAGCGCTTCCGCCAGCGGGCTGGCGCCCGGCCCCAGCCGCGTTTCCCGCAGCAGCAGCACGCGCACGTCCACGCCGGCCGCGGCCAGCCCGGCCACGAGCCGCACCGTCGCCTGCTCGGCGCCGTAGAGCGTCCGCGTATCCTGAAGCAGAAAAGCGACTTTCATTTT
>DAOTNL010000296.1:0-2526 GCA_035450765.1 Kiritimatiellia bacterium
AACAACGGCTTCAGAGGTATTTCGCATTCGGTTGACAAACCGTCCGAAAAACAGTAGGCGATGCTGATATGGAAGGACCGCTGAAAAACAGCAGGCACGAGAAGTTCGCCGTCCTGGTCGCATCGGGCAAGACGCAGGCGGATGCCTACCGCGAGGTGTTCCCGGGGTCGAGGAAGTGGAAGGACTCTGCGGTCCACGTGAAGGGCTCCGAGCTGGCCGGTAAGGTCAAGGGAAGGATATCCGAGCTGCAGGCCAAGGTCGCCGATGCCGCTGTCGTGGACAGGGCCACGGCGCTCACGGTGCTGTCGGAGATCCTGCTCAAGTGTCCAGACGACGTGACGGGCAAGGCGCGCTTTGCCCAGGAAATGACCATCGATCCTCTTACGGGCAAGGTCACGATCCGCCTGCCGTCCAAGATCGCAGCGTTCGACGCGCTGGCCAAGGTTTTCGGCTGGTACGCGCCGCAGAAGGTGGACGGCGAGTTCCGGTTCGCGCCGGACGGCCCGGTGTTCGACAAGCTGAAGGCGGCGGCGGCCGGGCGGAAGTCCTAGGCGCAGGCTGCCGGGTCCGTCTTCATCTTCGATCCGCCCTTTTTCCCGTTCTCCCTGGCCGCCCGTGCCTTCGCCTTGCTGGTGGCCTTCCCGCCCGCCTTCCCGCCTCTGGACGCCTGGCAGCGCGGGCAGGTCAGCGGGTGGCCGCAGGATTGGCAAGTGGGTGCTGTCATGGCTTTCTCCCTTCGGCCTTGGCGATGGCGGATCTGGCGGCGTTCTGCTTCCTGGTCGCCGTTGCGTTCGCCGATCCGATGGTGACCGACACGCGGTCTATTTTGAGTCCTCCGACGATGTGCAGGTCGTGATTCAGGAATTGAGCGGCCAGCGCAGCCGCTACCTTCATCGCCTTTTTGTGCTCGTCCGTCTGCGACTGTACCAGGTCGTCGTAGGCCATCATAATCCCGCCGCACGAGTCGCATTGGACGGCGTAGGTATCCATGCCGTCGTCGTCGCAGTAGATGGCCGTCGTGCGTTTTCCGCATTCAGGGCAGTCGACCTTGATCTTGTGGCCGTCCTTCGGCCTGTCGGGGCGCTGGCCGCATTCGACGCAGCGGATGAATTCCGTTCCGTCGATCAGTTTCATACGTTCGTGTTCGGTCGTCTTGCGGCATGCCTTGCAGCGTTGTGCGGTGCGTATCCGTTCGCGCGGTTCCGTGGTCTTTTTCATGTTGCTCCTTGTGTTGTTGCTCGACCGGGCCTGTCCCGATCTTCTGGAGCCACGATGCCAAACCGCTTTGGGTTAGTCCAGCGGAATAAACCGGAATCCGTCAGGCGCCAACGCGGTAGCGTTTGTTGACCGTCCGGCCCGTGTCGGCCATCGCTTCGACCGACTGCGGAGCCACGGGGAAGCGCATGATCTTCCCGGCAACCGGGTGGGCGATGTTGGCGAGGTCGTCGAGCATGTCGTCGTGGGGGACGACGGGGTGGAACTGGAACTCCTTGAGGAACTCCTGGACGACGTCGTACATCTCTCCGAGCGAGTTGCGCTTGAGCATCCGGGCGGGGAACCAGATGCGCGCGGCCTCGAACAGCGGGGCCAGCCATCCGATGCGGTCGTTCTTTGGCACGTCCTGGCCGATGGAGTGGATGGCGAAGTGCCAGTCGATCCGGTCCTGTTCGCCCTTCACGTGTTCCACGTCGCTGGCGAGTCCGATTTGCTCCCAGAAAACGCCGTGCGGCGTCCAGCGTTCCACGAGGTCGAACAGCGCGCGGGTGCGTTCGGCCAGGTTCAGCCGGTCGCGGATGCCGTCGAGGACGTAGTAGTTCTTGTCGCGGCCGAGCCCGACCACCCACATCACGGTGTAGTCGTTGGACTTCTTCTTGGCGTTGGCCGAGTCAATCAGGATGTAGCGGTTGAGCTTTTCCGGCGCCGGCAGCTTTTCCAGCGTCCAGAACCAATCGTCTTGGAACGTTCTCATGCCTTCTCCTACGGGTTGCTGCAGCATCTGCGCCGCGAACGTGCGCTCGCCCATCTCCACGCGCAGTTTCTTGAGCTTGTCGTCCGACATCAGGACCGACCGGCCGTCCTTGTCGAAGCAGGTTCGGACGCGCGGCTTGAGCGCCTTCCGGTCGATCAGGGTCTGGTAGGTGTCCATCGGGTGGTAGCGGGTGCCGGCGTACCATGCCCGGCCTCCGTCCGCGGTGCCGAGGGCAAGCGACAGCTCCCACGCGGAGGTGGTCTTGTCGATCTGTTCCGGGGTGGACACGCTTTCCGCGGTCACGATGTCGTCGTAGACGCGCAGGTCGTAGTGGGCGCCGATGGGCTGGCCGTCCACGAGCCCGGCGGCCTGGACGGTGGGCTCCTTGGGGTTTCCCTTGCGCTTGACGATCAGGCCGTCCTGGGCCGACCAGAACCGCTGCGGGGGCTTTTCGTGCAGGACGTCGGGGAACAGCTCGTACAGGCGACGGTCCTCGAGCGCGCGCTGGATCTGGCGGACGAACTTCTTGGAGGTGGACAGGACGTGGGAGAAGATGC
>DAOTNL010000297.1:0-2523 GCA_035450765.1 Kiritimatiellia bacterium
CCCCCGTGCAGGCGCGCTCCGTGCCCCGCTGCCGAGTCACGCGGTACTGCTCGGGCGTCAGCAATGCCCGCCACTCCGCGTCGGTCTTGACGATTTTCTCCATGGGCGCTCCTTCCGCCGGTTCCGCGCCGCGGACGGCCAGGGCCAGGCCCGCCGCCAGCAGCAATCCGATGACGATTTCGCGTTTCATGCCCGCCAATATACCCCACCCGGACCTTTGGCGCTTGCGCCGTCTTGCCGCGCATGGCAAATTGTCGGCATGGACGGCGCGTGGACAGACTGGTTGCGGCACGTTTCCTTTCCGGGACCGGGCGGCCTGCTCGAAATCCTCGTCCTGGCCGTGCTGTTCTTCTACACGATCCTCTTCTTCCGCGGCACCCGCGGCGCCCAGGTCCTGCTCGGGTTCGTCACGGCCCTGGTCGCGATGCTGGTGCTGACGCGGATCTTCAGCCTCGACACCCTCAACTGGCTGCTGCAGCAGGTCTCCGTCTACCTCGTCGTCGCCTTCGTCGTCATCTTCCAGCCCGAAATCCGCCGCGCCCTCGCCGAGCTGGGCAAGCAGCACGTGTTTTCCACCCAGCGCGAGCGCGGCATGCTCGACGAAATCGTCAAGGCCGTCTCGCTTCTGGCGGAAGGCAAGATCGGCGCCCTCATCGCCATCGAGCGCGAGATCGGCACCCTCGCCGTCCAGGAATCCGGCACGCGCCTCGACGCGGCCGTCTCCGCCGACCTGCTCGCCACGATCTTCTATCCCCGCACCGCGCTCCACGACGGCGGCGTCATCATCGAAGGCGACCGCGTCCGCGCCGCCGGCTGCGTGTTCCCGCTGTCCTCGCGCGACATCGGCAAGACCGGCACGCGCCACCGCGCCGCCGTCGGGCTCTCCGAGGAAACCGACGCCCTCGTCGTCGTCGTTTCCGAGGAAACCGGCGCCATTTCCCTCGCCTACAAGGGCCGCCTGATCCGCGGCCTCGACGAAGAGCGCCTGCGGCGCATCCTGTCGAGCGTCCTCATGCGGAGCGGCAAATCCACCCAGAGCCGCTGGCAGCGCCTGCGCCGCAACCTGGACCTCTCCGCGGAAGGCCTCGCCCGCACCGAAGAACTGATGGAGCGCGAATTTGAAGAGCCCCCGCAAAATCCTTGAGTATCTCGGCACCCGCAACGGCCTCCGCGTGGTCGCCGCCGTCGCGGCCGTCGCCGTCTGGTACGCCATCCGCACCGCCACCAGCAATTCCACGCTGGTCACGGACATTCCCCTGGCCATCCAGCCGCCGCCGGACTGGAGCGTCGTGGAAAGCTCCGCCAAGACCATCGACGTCGCCTTCCTCGGCACGCGCGACGACCTGCGCTATCTCAACCGCGAGCTGATCAAGGCCACCGTCGATGCCCGCGCCCGCCAGAACAACGAGCCGTTCACCGTCGTCCTCGGTCCGGCCAACGTCAACATCTTCGGCAACGCCCGCATCGACTTCATCCGCCCGGCCGCCGTCACCGTGCGCCTCGACCGCGAAATCCAGAAACAGGTCCCCGTCAAGGTCGAGACCCAGAACCTGCTGCCCGACGGCTACGAGATCGAGAAAACCGTCGTGACTCCCGCCGCCGTCGTGCTCTCCGGCCCGGCCCAGATCCTCGACGGCGTCGAATCCGTCAGTACCGCTCCCGTCGATCTCGACGGCCGCATCCGCTCGTTCAACAAGCGCCGCCTGCCGCTCGCGCCCGCCGAGAACTTCGCCGGCGTCAAGCTCGACCCGACCGCCGTCACCCTCGACATGTCCATCGTCGAGCGCTCCGTCAGCACGCGCTTCCCGGACATGCCCATCCTGCCGCTGGTGGCGCCCGGCCGCGCCCACCGCATCGATCTCGAACCCGACGTCGCCACCCTCACCGTCAAGGGCCGCCCCGAGCTCGTCAACGCCCTCGTGGCCGAAGAGCTCCGCCTGTTCGTGGATCTCTCCGAACTCGACGACGCCAAGCCGGCCGGGGAACTACCCGTGCGGGCCGTGCTGCCCAACGGCGTCGCCCTCGTGCGGACCGAACCGGCCACCGTCGAGATCCGCCCCAAGGAATAGCGATGCGCCGTCCGCGGGTTCTCGTCGTTGGGTTGCTCGCCGCCGGCCTCTGCCTTGCCGCCTCCGCCGGCTGGCGCGACGCGGACCTGCCGCCCGAGGCCGCGCAGCTCAACCGCACCGCCGACCATGCCGCCAGCGCCGCCACGGCCGCCCGGCTCTACGTCCAATCCCTCAAGCTCGCGCCGGACAACGGCCCCGCCCTCTACGGCCTCGGCCGTGCCCTCCTCGACCTGGACCGCCCCGCCGAAGCCCTCAAGGTCTTCCGCCGGCTCGCCAAGTTCCACCCCGGCGAGGCCGACGTCCTCGAGGCCCTCGCCGCCGCCATCGCCCGCCAGCCCGACCTGCGCCGCGCCGGCGTCGCCGAAGGCCGCGCCCTCGCCGACCGGGCCGCGCAACTCCAGCCCGACCGCCCCGAAGCCTGGCACGTGCTCTCCGTCCTGTGCCACCTCGACGG
>DAOTNL010000298.1:0-2519 GCA_035450765.1 Kiritimatiellia bacterium
TGAGCCCCGGGCGCCACTTCACGCGGATCTTCGCGGCTTCCGCCTTGCGCATGGAGAGGCGGTAGCCGCGCACTTCGACGGCGATGGGATCGCCCAGCGGCGCGATGCGTTCGACGGCGATCAGCACGCCCGGCGTCACGCCCATTTCCACGAGGCGCTTGCGCAGGCCGCCTTCGACGTCCACGGCCATGACCACCCCGCGCACGCCCTGGGGCAGCTCGTCGAGGCCCGATTCCACGCCGGGCGCGCGCTCGCCCTTGGCCGTCGCGCGCACCGCGGCCCATTTTTCGGCCATACCCGGATGGGAACGCAGGAAATCGCCCAGCAGCGCCATGCGGTCGAGCACCAGCGGCGTGGCGTCGTGTTCCATGCCGCAGGCGGCGACTTCGGCGTCCTCCTGGGCCAGGCCGAGGGTTTCCGCGAAGAACCGCCGCAGGGCCACGTGGCGGCCGGAGACGTCTTCCGCCACCTGCCGGCCCTTGGGGGTCAGGCCGACGGCTCCGTAGGGCGAGTAATCCAGCAGCCTCTGCTCCTTCAGCGACTTCAGCGCGGCGGAGACGGTCGAGGGCTGCACGTCGAGGGCTTCCGCGATGTCGCCCGTCCGCGCGCCGCGCGGCGTTTCCGAGAGACGCAGGATGGTCTCGAGATAGTCTTCCGCCTTGGCGCTGAACCGTTCGATTTTCATGGGGTTTTCGGGATTGCTCGAATTGTTAGAGGACTCTAACAATATCACGTGGCGCGAAGATGTAAAGGTTGCGGCGGGTTGGCCAACCCGCCCTGCCTCAAACCCAACTGCACCCGCCCCCCGCCGAATTGACACGCTCCCGCGTCCGGCGTATCGTCGCCGCCTCGATGAATGCCCGACTTCCAGCCGACACCCATACCCACACGCGCCTGTGCCGCCACGCCGGCGGCGATCCGCTCGACTACGCCCGCGCGGCGGCCGCCCGGGGCATTCCCGAAATCGCCTGCACGGACCACGTCTATTTTCCCGACGATCCGCAGCCGTCCATCCGCATGAAGCGGGAGGAATTCGCCGAATATCTGGACCTCGTGCGCGCAGCGCAGGAGGCCAACCTCTGCACGGTGCTGCTGGGGATCGAAGCCGACTACCAGCGCGACCTGGTCGGCGAGCATCTGCCGGCGGCGCTGGACGCGGCGGAGTTCGACGTCGTGCTCGGCTCGATCCACACCGGCCCGTTCTGGGACCTGGCGCCGGACGATCCGACCGCCACGCCGGAATTCGTCGAGCAGATGAACCGCACCTACTACCTGAGGATGGCCGAACTGGCCCGCACGGGGCTCTACGACGTCTGCGCGCACTTCGACATCGTCAAGCGCGGCGGCATCCACGCGCCGGAGAAGCTGCTGGCGGAGATCGTGCCCCCCGCCCTCGACGCGGTGGCCGCGGCCGGCATGGCGATCGAAATCAACACGAGCGGGTTCGTCCACGGCGCGGCCGAGGCGTATCCCTCGGCGCGGATCCTGGCGTGGATGCAGGAGCGCGGCATTCCCGTCTGCTTCGGGTCCGACGCCCACGATCCGAGCCAGGTCGGCCGGCATTTCGAAGAGGCCGTGGCGCTCGCGAAAGCCGCGGGCCACACCCACCGCGTCCAGTTCCGCCGGCGCAAGCCAACGCTCGTGCCGCTGGCGTAGGGCGGTTTTGGATTCGTTGTAGCCGGCCCCGGTGAGGCCGGGGCCGTTCAATCATGGCCGGCCCCAGCGGGGCCAGCTACAGAGCCTCAGAACAACACCGGCGCGTCCAGTTCGTCGGGGATTTCTTCTCCCTCTTCGCTCGGCGCGGCGGGGGCTTCCGGTTCGGGCGCGCTCTCCGGCGCGCTCGCTTCCTCGGCCGGCTCGGATTCCTCCGCGACGGCCGCGGCGGCATCTTCGAGATCCGCCGGATCGCGGCCGCCGTACTTGCGCCAGAGCTGCTCGTAGATGCGGAACTGGACGGCTTCGGAACTGCGCTCGATGACCTGCGGATTGGCGACGGCCACGACGCGGCCCTTGTCGTCGAAGATCCAGAAATCGCGCGCGGGCTGGTTGCATTTGACGCACTGGGGAATGAGATTGCCCGGGCCGAGCGCCTTCGTCGGGTCCATGTGGCCCTTCTGGAGCACGGTGACGGTGTCGGGCCAGTTGAAATTGGGTTCGCCTTCCTTGGAGCCGCAGCAGGCGCAGCGGTAGCCGTAGGCGGCCTTGAGCTGCTCCCAGAAGTCCGGCGACGACAGGTCCACCCGGCGCTGGCTGTTGAAACCCGGATAGGCCTCCTCCAGGCTGATGAGGCGATACTCGCCGGGCTGGATGTTCATGTCGCGCCCGTCCTTGCGCGTGCCGGAGAGGATGTACCAGCCCGATTGCGCGGCCAGGTGCCGGGCCTGCTGGACGTCGTTGATGTCCGGCACGTACTGCCGCATGAACTGCGTCAGCTCGGACTTGGAGACCGTCTGCACGTCGGGATAGCCCCGCGCGAGATAGACGAGCGTCAGGGCCGAGAGCACGTAGTCGCCGTTCGA
>DAOTNL010000299.1:0-2493 GCA_035450765.1 Kiritimatiellia bacterium
AGCGACGTCACCACGCCGTCGTAGCCGATCGGGATGCTGAGCGCGTCCACGACGTCGACCTGGTAGCCCGCCGGATTCATCCGGTACTTTCCGGGACCGAGCACGCGCCGCCAGATGCCCTTCTGGCCCGGCTCCGCCAGGAATTCGCCTTCGGGCAGATCGTCGCCGACCTTGGACGTCACCACGCCCACCTTGCCGGGCGGAATGACCACCACGGGCCGGATGTCGCGCTCGTAGAACCACGGATTCAGGAAGTGGCGGCCTTCGCCGAGCACGTCTTCCTGGATGCCCCGCTGCCCCTTCTTCGCCAAAATCTGCCCCGGCGGCAGTTCGGCGCCCGTCTTGGCGGTGATGACCGCCATTTCGTCCGGCTCCACGTAGAAGCGGCAAAAGCCCCATTGCCAGATGAACCACGGCAGGCCCAGGACCACGATCGCCAACAGAACGATTTTCACGGAGTTTTTCATTGGGCCCCGCCTTTCCGGGAAACGGGCGCCAACCAGCGGAGCAGCCCGCCGATGCCCTCCGCCTGGTCGCCGCTGAGGATCGCCTGGATGCGCGGGGCGATCTTGCCGTAGTAGACGTTGCGCGCGAAATCCGCGCCGGTGCCGAACGCCTGCACCTGGCTGGCGAACACCGCGGCCTCGGCTTCGTTCTTCATGCGGATGACGTCGCCCTCGGCCTTGGCCCGCAGCAGCTTGGCTTCGGCCTGCGCCTGCGCGGCGGCGTTTTCGAGCTTGGCCACCTCGAGATCCTTGTTGGCGCGCGTCAGGCGCACCTCGCGGCCCTGGTCGGCGGCGATCACCGCGCGGATGCGGGCGGTGTCGGCCTCGACCTTTTCCTTGTTCTGCACGGCGAGCATTTCCTGCTTCACCAGCTCGGCCTCGGACTTGGCCTGTTCGATCTGCTGGCCGTACTTCACGGCGTCCTGCACCGCCACTTCGCGCTCGCGGATGATGCTGGCGATGGCGTCGGGCGGGGTGATGTTGCGGATCAGCACGGACTTGATGTCCACGCCCCAGTTCTTGCACTGCGCGATCAGGTGCGTTTCCAGGTTGTCCTGGAACTTCTGGCGCGTCGTGCCGGCGATGTAGTTCTTGGCGGGGTTCTTGCTGCCTTCGATCCGGCTGAAGCCGCGCGCCTTCGGCAACACGATCTTCTTGAGGATGTCGTCCATGTCGCCGACCTGGTGCGTCAGCAGCGCGGCCCGGTCGCGCATCAGGGCGTATTCGATCGTGCCTTCCACGTTCACGGTGAATCCGTCCAGCGTCAGGAAGCTGATGGCGTCGTCGCCGCTCAGCTCGAAGCGCTGGCTTTGCAGGTTCACTTCCGTCACGACCACCATGTAGGGATTCAGGTAGTAGGTGCCCGCGTCGAGGATCCCCGGCAGCACGCCTTTCAGGCCCTCCTGCACCAGGAACGCGTTGCGGGCCGCCTCCGGCAAGTCGTCGTTGAGCACGTCCTGGCCGACCAGCGAGGTCATCACGCCGCCGAAGCCCGGCCGGATGGTGATGGCGTCGAAGAGCTGCACGTCGTAGGCGTAAGGATTGATCCGGTGCTTGCCGGGGCTGAGCACCTTCGCCACGATGCCCTTGCAGCCCTCCGGCGCGAGGATCTCCCCGCCGGGCAGGTCCTGGCCGTAGAGCCGCGTCAGCACGCCCAGCTTGCCGGCCGGAATGTCGGTGATTTTCCGGATCTCCCAGTCCCACGAATACGGATTCTTGAACCAGCGCCCTTCCGCCAGCACGTCGAGCTGGATGCCCTTCTGGCCTTCTTCCAGCGCGAGCAGCTGGCCCGACGGCAAGTCCGTTCCCGTCTTGCGGATCAGCACCGCGATCTCGCCCGGCCCCGGCTCGATGCGCCAGAAGAACCAGAACCAGATCGGCAGGAACAGCGCCGCGGCCAAAATGCCCAGCGGCACGGCCAGCGCGCCCAGGCCCGGACCCATCCGGGACCCGGCGATCTTCGGATCGCGCCGGGGCCCGCGGGAGTTCGACGGCAACGACGGCGGAATGAATTCGGACTCGTCCATGGTGCGTTCTCCTCGGGCCCCGCGCCACGCGGCGCCCACGCCGGACATCCTGCCAGTTCGCCGGGCGCGGGGAAATCCCTAATTTTTGCCTCGATGCGTTTCCGCCCGCGCTTGACTTGCCGGCCCGGGTTTTGCTACCACAGGCGGCCTTATGGGACAGCAATTGAGAAAACGAGTGAAGCGCAAAGCCCGCGACCGCCGCGTGAAACGGCTCAAGGCCCGCGCCAATCTCGCCAAGAAGGCCACGGCCTGATTTCCGGACCGGGCCGCGTCCGCTCCGTCGGACAGCCGCATGGACCCGCCGGCGCCTTCTGGGCGCGGCGGGTTTCTGCGTGGTTTTGAGGCATAGGAACGGCGAGGCAACGACATGATCGTTTTTCTGGATGGCGTGCTGGAAGACAAGGAGCCGACCCGCGCGGTCGTGAACGTCGGCGGCGTCGGCTACGAAGCCGCCATCCCCC
>DAOTNL010000300.1:0-2483 GCA_035450765.1 Kiritimatiellia bacterium
CGGGCGTGGGCTGGTCGGGCGTCCAGGTGGCGGGACCGCCGCGCATGGCCTTGAGATTTCCGCCGCCGAGCCAGACGTCGCCATCGCGGAACTTGAATTCGAAGGTCGAACCGTCGGCGGCGTCGGCGAACGGGATGTCCACGGCCCAATGGCCGTCGCCGAGGAACGCCATGGGAGCGAGCCCCCAGCCGTTGAAGGTGCCGGCGGCGGCGATGGCGCGCTTGCCCTTGAGATCGCCTTTGAACTGGCTGTAATGGACGCGCCAAACGGTGGCGGTGGCGGGGATGTAGCTTGGTTCCCAGAAGGTGGGCAGCGGATCGGGCTCGAGGCCGGCGTAAGGGGCGTAGTATTCCTTGACGGGCGAAATCTGGCCGACGGTGGCGGTCCACTGGCGCTTGCCTTCGTTCGTGGCGCCGGCGGTCGCGCGCAGGCCATAATCCTGGAAGCCATCGAGGCCGGCGGGCAGATTGGTGGAAATCAGCAGCCCGTGAGAACCTTCGCTCAGGACGTTTTCGAACTGGACGGTAGCGGTGCCGCCGGTGGCGACGACGGCCATGCCCACGGGCGCGTTGGTGGGCGGCGGCGGGGGAATGGCCTCGTTGTCCCAGGTGAACGGATCGAGAACGATCGCCGAGGCGTCGGTTGGATCGACGACGTAGTATTCGAGGTTGCTGGCCGGGCTTTCGTGGGTGATGCCGTCGAGGGTCAGCACGTAGAACTTGTAGATGAAGCTGCGCGGGGTGCGGCGGGTGAGCCAATAGGTGTCGCCGAGATACGGCTCGGTGCCGGGGATTTCCACGGGGAAATAGACGGATGCGCCGCCGCCGACGAGCGAGTAGGGGGAGTTGGTCGAAATCGCGGCATCGTAGCCGTTGGTGGTGAGCGACCAGAGGCGGGAGTAGACGCCGTCGCCGGCGGCCACGTCGCCGCGGGTGCCGTCGTCGAAGAGCTGGACGCCGGCGTTGGTCCAGGTGAGATAGACGCTGTTGTTGGGATAGTCGCTGGCTGTTCCGCCGGCATTGTTGCCGGTGTCGTTGAACCCGCGCAGCGGATCGGAACCGAGAACCATGACGCGCTGGACGTTGTCGCGGCGGCGCATGGACAGGTCGAGCCGGAAGAGCACGGTGCGGTTGGTGCGGACGCCGGCGTCGCCGCGGCGCGCGTCGGTGAACAATTTGTTCTGGGCGGAGGGGGTATTGGTGTCCCCGGGATTGCGCAGGGGGTGGGCGGCGGCGCCAAGATATTCGACAACTTTCACGGGCGTGCCGTCGGTCGGCAGGGTCAGCTTGCGGGACGCGCTGGCGAAATCGGTCAGGCGGATGGCCTCGTAGTTGTTGGTGCCGGAGATGCGGCCGCTGTACTTGTAGAACAGTTCGGTCGGGGAGCCGGGCGGAAAGACGACGGAGGCGGAAGTCCAGCCGTTGGAGCCGGGGATGGCCGTCAACGGGATGGTTTCGTACGGCGGATAGCCCCATTCCAGCGGCAGGGAGGATCCGTTGACGAAAAACGCATTCGGCTTGGCGTGGGAACTGCTCGCGCCCATGCCGGAGTTCGTGTTCACCTGGAACGTCACGGTCACGGCCTGCGGGATGCCGCTGGCGGCCGGGAAGAGGCAGTATTCCGTCGTGCGGGAAAAGCCGTTCGGATCCTGGATGCCGCTGGCGCGGATGGGCACGAAATTGGTGGCGATGGGCGCGGCCAAGGTCAACAGTGCGCCGTAGGCGCCCTGCACCGCCGCCCCGATGGGCGCAACGCCGTCGAGCGTCCAATGGGCAAGGTCCACGACGGACGTGGCGGCGACGGCTTCGTTGAAGGCGACGTAGACGGACGAACCGCCGATGGCGCCGGCCGCGGCGCGGATGTAGGGGGCGTTGCCTTCGCTGCCGAAGTCGTCGGGCACGCCGTTGGCGTTGGCGTCCACCGATACCTCCATGTAGTCGAGGGTCGTGACGACGCCGTTGGCGTAGTTCGGCGCGCTCTGGTTGGGGATGACGTCGGGCGAACTCCAGGCGCTGGCGGGGTCGTTGTTGTGGATGCCGGCGAGCAGGCGCAGCGTGGCGCCGCGCGGAACGGTTTCGCCGGGCTCGACGGTGCCGAAGCGGGTGCCGGCGTAGAGGTTGGTCCAGGGGATGCGCGCCTCGAAGCCCTTATGAGGGCAGAGCGTGGCGTCGTTCAGGCTGGCCATGTCCACCGGCGAGCCGGCGGGCACGGCGCCGTTGCCGGCGTCGAAAAGCGATTCGAGGTTGTTGGTCGAAGGCGCCTCGACGCCGTCGTACAGGACGCGGATGCAATTGTTGTAGGTGCCTTCGCTGGCGAGCATGACGTCGAGGCCGAAGCCGCCGCCGCCGACCCACCCGTAGTCGTTGTATTTGATGAAGCTGGGATCGACGTTCGTCCAGTTCGTGGTCGTCGTCGCGCCGGTGCCGGCGCCGGGATCGAGATCGAGCAGGACGACGAGCTTGTTGTTGTCCGCCTGCCAAGCC
>DAOTNL010000301.1:0-2476 GCA_035450765.1 Kiritimatiellia bacterium
ACTTCGCCCAGCAGGAAACCCTCGCGTGCCGGATCGTGGACGACGCGGTCCTGCTGGATCCGGGCCCGGACGGCAAGGGCAAGCTGGCGCCCGTGGCGCCGGACGCCGCCGAGGAGGTCAAGGCCCGGGCCAAGCGGTTCGTGAGCTTCCGGATGGCGGACGAGAGCCCCGACGCGCCGCTGAGCTACGCGCTGTGGACGGACAAGACGGAGATCGCGCGCGGCGCGGACGGCCAGCCCGACGTGCTGCGCCCGCACCTGATCGCGGCGCTGCGCTCGGCGGGCCCCGGCACGCCCCTGGCGGGCAACACCGACAACATCATTCCGCGCTACGTGCGCAGCGCGATGCCGCGCTGGTTCGGCGTGCTGTTCCTGCTCACCCTGCTGTCGGCGGCGATGAGCACGATGTCCAGCCAGTTCCACACGATGGGCACGGCGCTGGGGCGCGACGTGTTCGAGCAGTACCGGCACCACGAGCACGGGACCAAGTCCATCCTGGTGACGCGGCTGGCCATCATCGTCGGCATCGTGGTGGCGCTGGTGCTGGGCAAGTACGTCCGCGGCAACATCATCGCGCTGGCCACGGCGATCTTCTTCGGCCTGTGCGCGTCGTCGTTCCTGCCGATGTTCGTGCTCGGGCTGTTCTGGAAGCGGATGAACAAGGCCGCCGCGACGGCGTCGCTGCTGGTCGGTTTCCTGACCAGCGCGTTCTGGCTGCTGTTCGTGAACGGCAAGACGGCGGCCGGCCTCGGGCTGTGCAAGGCCTGGCTGGGGCGCGATAACCTGATCGTGGATGCCCAGGGCCTGACCTTGCCGAACTGGAGCCTGACGTGGACCGTGGTGGATCCGATCGTCGTGGCGCTGCCGCTGTCGCTCCTGACGGCCGTGGTCGTGGCGCTCGTCACCCGGCCGATGCCTTCGGCCCACGTGGCCTACGTGTTCGGCGGCCCCAAGCCGAACGCCTAGAAGTTGGTGCGCGACGGAAGGCCCCCGGCGATGCTCCGCCGGGGGCTTTTCATTGCCCGGCCGCCGCGGGAATCCGGTTTACAGGCCCCTCCGCGCGGGGTAGATTGATCGATGATTCTTGGAGAGAAGCCCATGAAAAAATTCCGGTTCGTTTCGGCAATGGCATTGGCGGCGGCCCTGCTCGCGGGGTGCGGGAAGAAGGATGCGAACGTGTTGACGCTGGGCACGGATGCCGAACGGCCGCCCTTGGCGCAACGGACGGGCGAAACCATTTCCGGTTTCGAGATCGATCTGGCGGAGGCCATCGCGCAGGCCGCGGGCAAAACCCTGAAGGTCGTCGCGCTGTCCGCCGACAAGCTCCTGTCGGCGCTGGCCGCGGGCAAGGTGGATCTGGTGCTGGCAGGCCTGGAGACGTCGGGCGAATTGCCGGCGCAGGTTGTTTTTTCCGAACCGTACTACAAGGCGCGGCAAATGGCGTTGATCCTGGCGGGCGGCCCCGTGCCGGAATCGCAGGAAGAACTGCGGGGCGGACGGATCGGCGCCATGGCGGGAACGCCGGGCGCCGTCGCCGCCGCGGACTTGACGGCGGCCGAGAACCTGCGGTTCGTCGCCGCGCCCATGGCCGCGGCGCGGGATTTGATGAACAGCCAGCTGGACGTCGCGATCCTCGACGAAGAAACGGCCGTTTTCCTGGCGGAACACCATCCCGAACTGATGCTGATCGATCCGGGCTATCCCGATGCGCGCTACGCGGCCGCCGTGCGGAAAACGGACACCAACCTGCTGGCCGCGGTCAACCGGACGTTGGCCGCGATGGCGGCGGACGGCCGGCGCGAGAAACTCGTCGGCAAGTGGCTGATCCACGAGGCGGACGCCTCGGAAACGGATTAGGGGCGGCATGATCTACCGCCGCTGGTGGGCGTCGGCGTTGCTGGCCTTGGCGGCCGGCGCCGCTGCGGCGCGCGGAGGCGCCGAATGGGGCGGCAGTTGTCCTCCCGGCCAGCGCCAGCAATTGCGCCTGCAAGCCGGCGCCGTTACCCGCTTCGAAGGCATGGTCGCCGAAACCACCCGCAAACTCTACGACGTGACCGGCCACACGTGGAAACAGGCCGACGCCGAAACCTACGGCACGAGCGACTTCGATCTCGATGGCCCCTATGGCCTGTTCGGGCTGGCTTGCGAGGCGCAAGGCAAGTTCGCCGGCTTCCGGCTCGAAACTGCGTTTTTCCAGGCGTCCACCCGCACCACCGCCCGCCGCGATTACTACCTAACCGTCGGCGACGATATCGAATACGGCGGGCGCAGCTACGACCATCTCAAGATTCCCGCCGGAACGCCGTTCGAGGCCGAATTGACCGGGAACATGACGGAACTGAATTTGCGGCTGCTCCCGGTGGGCTTCGCCGGCGGCGATCGCTGGCACGTCGATCCCTCGCTGGAAGTAGGCGTGCTGTTCTTCGGCGGCAAGTACGAGATCGACGCGGGGACATCCACGGGCACGACGCAGTACC
>DAOTNL010000302.1:0-2473 GCA_035450765.1 Kiritimatiellia bacterium
CCGATCAAGGAACTGTCCGCGCCCAAGGCGGTCGTGGTCGAAAACGGTCGGGTCAAGGGCCTGAAGTGCGCGACGATGCAGCTGGGCGAACCGGACGCGTCCGGCCGCCGGCGGCCCGTCGAAGTGCCCGGCGCCGACTTCACGCTGGAATTGGACGTGATCATCGCGGCGATCGGCCAGCAGCCGTACCTGGATTTCCTGAAAGACAGCTGTATCGCGACGAACCGCAAGGGCTACGTCGTGGCCGACGAGGCGACCTGCGCGACGAACGTGGCGGACGTCTTCGCGGGCGGCGACGCGATCAACGACGGGCCGCTCTCGCTGGTGAAGGCGGAAGGCGACGGCAAGAAGATCGCGGCCGAGATCCTGCGGCGCGTGGCGGGCGTCGAACCGCCGCCGGAGCCGATGCGCTGCACGGGCGGGCTGGACCTGCCGGAGCGGCTGCGCCAGCAGGCCACGCGCATCCCGCGCGTGGAGGTGCCCGAGCTGCCGCTGGCCAAGCGCAACGGCTTCGACGAAGTCATTTTGACGATGACGCCGTCGGTCGCGCAGGCCGAGGCCGCGCGCTGCCTGCGCTGCGACCAGTTCTGCTCGCTGTGCACGAGCGTGTGCCCGAACCAGGCCTTCCTGACCTACGAAAGCAAGCCGTTTTCCGCGGACCTCGCGACCTGGACGATGCGGGGCGGCCGGGCGGTGGCCGACAAGCCGCAGCGCTTCGCGGTGGTCCAGGCCTCGCAGACGGCGGTGCTGACGGACTTCTGCAACGAATGCGGCAACTGCGCGACCTTCTGCCCGACGGCGGGCCGGCCGTACCAGGACAAGCCGCGGCTGTACGTTTCCAAGAGCGAATTCGACGCGCAGGCCGACAACGCGTTCCGGATCACGGGCGCTGGGGCGGCGCGGAAGATCGCGGGCCGCTTCGGCGGCGCGACGCACGAGCTGGCGCCGCAGGGCGCGGGCTACGTCTACCGCGCGCCGGGGCTGGCGGTGGCGCTGGACGCGGCGCTCAAGCCGCAGGGCGAACCGGAAGTCTCCGCCGCGGAAGGCGCGACGCTGGGCCTGGTGCCGGCGGCGATCCTGGCCACGCTGCTGCGCGGCATCGCGCCGGAACAGTTGCCCGTGGTGGCGGAATAACCCGCGCGGCCGACCGCGCAAGGAGCGAGCATGAACGCGCTGGGTCTGGAATTCCTGAAACGGCTGCAGGCGTGGCGCACGCCGGCGATCGAGGAATTTTTCCTCGGGGTGACGCGGGGCGGGGAGGGCTTCTGGATCCTGGCCGTCGCGGGCGCCGTCTTTTGGCTGTTCGGCGCTCGCCTGGCGTACCGGATGGGCTTCGCGTTGGCGACGGGCGACCTGCTGACGGGCGCGCTGAAGAGCACGCTCTGCGTGCCGCGTCCGTGGGTGCGCGATCCGGCGATCCTGCCGGTGCCGGCGGCCCAGTCCGGGGCGTTCGGCTATTCGTTCCCAAGCGGCCATGCGGCGAACACGGCGCTGCTGTGGGGCGGCCTGGCGGCGGCGGCGCGCAAATGGTGGCTCTGGATTCCGGCGCTGGCGTGGATCGGCCTGGTGGCGTTTTCGCGGCTGGTGCTGGGCGTGCACGTGCCGGTCGACGTGATCGGCTCGCTGGTGCTGGCGATTCCCGTGGTGTGGCTCATGGGGACGCTCTACGACTGGACGGAGCGGAATCCCGAAAAGCGCTGGCTCGTGCTGGCGGGGGCGGTGGGGGTCGCGCTGGCGGCGTGGGCGTTCGTGCGCTTCAAGCCCATGCCCGAAGGCAGCGATCCGGATTTCTCGAAGGATGCGTTCCGGGCGGTCTGGGGAATGCTGGGATTTTTCTGGGCGTGGAGCTTCGAGCGCAAGCACGTGCGCTACGACCCGGCGAAGCTGGGCGGCTACCGGATCGTGGCGGTGGCGGTCGGCGTGCTGGTGCTTTCGCTGCTGATCGGCAACTTGCCGCGGCTGCTGGCGCCGTTCCTGGGGCTGGAGATCGCGTCGTACGTGCTGGCGGCGGCGAATCCGATCTGGATCTTCGTGGTCTGGCCGTTCCTGCTCAAGGGCCTCGAAAAGCCCGCGCCGCGGTGAGTTTTACGTAGAACGTAACAACTTTCGGGGAAAATTACGTAGAACGTAAAAACTTTGAACGGGTTTTACGTACTACGTAAAAACTTTGCGGGGGTCAGGTTTCTTCGGCGCGGCGGGCGGCGACGAGGTCGCGGGACTGCTCGCGCAGCTTGTATTTCTGGATCTTGCCGCTGGCGGTAAGGGGGTATTCGGCGACGAAGAAGACGTATTTGGGCACCTTGTAGGCGGCGAGGTGCTTTTTGACGTGGTCGCGGACGTCTTCCTCGGTGAGCGTTTTGCCGCGGTTGAGGATGACGAAGGCGACGGGGAGTTCGCCGTATTTCTCGTCGGGGGCGCCGACGACCTGGACGTTCATGATCTCGGGCAGGGTCAGGAGCAGGTCCTCGATTTC
>DAOTNL010000303.1:0-2471 GCA_035450765.1 Kiritimatiellia bacterium
CCGACTGGGCCAAGGACGCCGTCTGGTACCAGATCTTTCCCGAACGCTTCCGCAACGGCGCGCCGCAGTCCGATCCGCGCCCCGAGGATTTCGGCGGACAAGGCATTCCCGGTTGGCGCGTCTCGCCCTGGAGCATGGAATGGTACGGGCGCGACGAATGGGAAAAACCGCGCGCGGACAACTTCTGGGCCACGGTGTTCGACCGCCGTTTCGGCGGCGACCTCGTCGGCCTGCGCGACCAGCTGCCCTATCTGGAAAAACTGGGCGTCACCGCGATCTACCTGAACCCGATCTTCTGGGCGGCGTCGCTGCACAAGTACGACGCCACGGCCTACCACCATATCGATCCGACGTTCGGCCCCGATCGCGCGGGCGACCTGCAGGCGCTGGCCGCGGCGAACGAAACCGAAGATCCCGCCACCTGGATCTGGACCGCGGCCGACCGCTTCTTCCTCGAGCTCGTCGCCGACGTCCACGCCCGCGGCATGCGGATCATCCTCGACGGCGTCTTCAACCATTCCGGCACCGGTTTCTTCGCGTTCCAGGACCTGAAGAAGAATGGCCCGGCTTCGCCATACGCCGACTGGTTCCAGGTGACGAAATGGCACGCCGACGGCACGTTCGAGTACGCGAGCTGGGACGGCACGGGCAGCCTGCCGAATTTCGGGCGCGACGAAAACACCCTCCATCCCGGCATCCGGAAATACATTTTCGACGCCACGCGGCGCTGGATGGATCCGTCCGGCCAAGGGCGACCCGCCGAAGGCATCGACGGCTGGCGGCTCGACGTCGCCTACTGCCTGCCGCACGGCTTCTGGCGCGAATGGCACGCGCACGTCCGCGCCATCAATCCCGCAGCGTACACGACCGGTGAAATCGTCGGCCCCGCGCAGGACTGGGTGAAGCCCGACGAATTCTCCGCAGTGATGAACTACGAGTGGACCTATCCGACGATCGCGTTCTTCACCACGAATTCCGCCGGGATCGGCGCCGCGGAATTCCGCGCGCGCATCGACGCGCTCCACGCGCGGCATTCGCCCGGCAGCACGCTGATCCTGCAGAACCTGCTCGATTCGCACGACACCGGCCGCATCCTCACGCTGTTCGAGAGCGCCTGCCCGCCGTTCACGGAATGGAACGCCTATTTCAACTGGCCCAAGGTGGCGGACAATCCCGAATTGAAAACCCACCGCCCCGGCCCCAAGGCCAAGGAAGCGCTGAAGATGGCCGCCGCGTGGCAGTTCGCCGGCCCCGGCGCGCCGATGCTCTACTACGGAACCGAGGTCGGCATGTGGGGGGCGAACGATCCCTGCGACCGCCAGCCCATGCTGTGGAGCGACGTCGCCTACGCCGACGAAACGCTGGGCTTCCGCGCGCCGCTGCTCGCCCCGCATCCGCGCGCGCCGGATTTCGATCTTTTCGCGTTCTATCAGCGCCTCATCGCCATCCGGAAGAGCGAGCCCGCCCTGCGGCGCGGCGCGTTCCGCTGGCTCGCCGCACCCGACGACGCCACGCTCGTCTTCGAACGCGAACTCGACGGCGCGAAGATCGTCTGCGCGATCCGCAAGGGCGCCGGCGACGTGCAAATCGATCTGCCGGGACCCGGCCGCGACCTGTGGACCGGCGACGGCGTGCCGGCGGGCCGCCTCGCCGTCCCCGCCGACGGTTTCCGCCTCGTGCGGCTATGACGCCGCGGACGCGGCGGCGTCCACGAGCTGGGTCTTGCGGGGTTCCGCGTCGGGGAAAACCACCTGCACGGATTGGGCGCCGAAGCTCTTGGCGAGCATTTCCATCGTCTGCCGCGCGGACGTCTGCACTTCGGAGCTGAGCCGGCGCGCGAGGTTTTCCGCCAACGCCTCGGCCTGGCCCTTGGCGGCTTCCATCAGCTTGTTGCGGTCCACTTCGTTGAAGCCGCCGCCGAGGATGCGGTTGACGACGTCGGGCAGGATGATGGGCAGGAGCTTGCCGCCCTGCTCGTCGTAGAACGTCACGTTGCGCACGTGCACGACGTAGTCGCAGCGCGGCATCCGCAGGCGGTAGCGGCCGGGGCCGTCCGCCGCCACCGCGAACGCGGGATCGCGCAGGTCGTACTGGAAATCGATGTCGAACTCGAAGATCATCGCCATCTTGCGCGAGGTGACCAACCATTCGAGGTAGCGCTTGCCGAGATCGCCCAGCAGGTGGTCGCGCGCGGTCACGATTTCCTTCGTCACCGCCTTGAAGGCAGAGAGCACGCCGATGGCCTTCAGCTCCTCGATGGAGGCGACGGCGTCGATCTGCATGTTGCGCCCGCCGCCCTTGCGGCGAAACAGGGCGAACAGCAACCCGGCGAACAGCGCCCCGCACGTCAGGCTCAGCAATACGATGGTCAAGGCTTGGGTCATGGGTCACCTCGATTCGGCTACGCGCGGCGCCGGCTCGGACCGCGGACGGCAAAACGGCGGCAAGCCGACGTCCCGCACCATTTCGGG
>DAOTNL010000304.1:0-2463 GCA_035450765.1 Kiritimatiellia bacterium
AACGGCGCTCCCGCTCACCGCCCCTCCGGTGTCATGGTCTTTTGAGGCAACACGCAAGGCGCGAAGATCGCAAAGAAGTGGGGCAGAGGGCGGTGACGCCTTGGCGTTCATGGCGAACTTGGCGAGAGGTGGTTGTTAAAACGGTTCCGCGGATTTGGGAGGTTCCGGGGCAAGGGCGCTTGCGGGGGGCGGGGCGGACGTGCGATTATGCACCCTCGCGCGTCCGGGAAGAGCCCGGCGCGGCCATCCGTACAGAGCAGAGGAGAATCGCCATGTCCGATCGTTTTCAGCCGTTGAGCATCAGCCAGGTCGCCCCGTGGGTTTTCGCGGAGCTGGAGAAGCGCGGGAGCATCTTCGGGATTCCCAAGGAGCTGTTCTTCCGGCCGGCGGCGGGCGACGCCTTCAAGACGGCGATGTACGGCCAGCCGCTGGAGACGCCCTTCGGCGTGGCGGCGGGGCCGCATTCGCAGATGTCGCAGAACATCGTGGCGGCGTGGCTGACGGGCTCGCGGTTCATCGAGCTGAAGACGATCCAGACCCTCGACGAGCTCGAAGTCTCCAAGCCCTGCATCGACATCCAGGACGAAGGGTACAACGTCGAATGGTCGCAGGAACTGAAGATCGACCAGTCGTTCAACGAGTACCTGATGGCGTGGGTGCTGATCCACGCGTTGCAGCACAAGTTCGGGTTCGCCGGCGCGCCGGGCATGATCTTCAACATGAGCGTGGGCTACAACCTCGAGGGCATCCTCAAGCCCAACGTGCAGAGCTTCCTGAAGCGCATGGACGACGCCGGCGAGGCGCTGGCGGCGACCATCGCCGAGGTGGCGAAGGTCTATCCCGCGATCAAGGACGTGCAGATCCCGGCGCGGCTGTCGGACAACGTGACGCTCTCGACGATGCACGGCTGTCCGCCGGACGAGATCGGGCGGATCGCGGCGTACCTGATCGAAGAGCGCGGCCTGCACACGAACGTGAAGCTGAATCCCACGCTGCTGGGGCCCGACGGCCTGCGCGGCATCCTGAACGGCGAGCTCGGCTTCCGCCAGGTGACGGTGCCGGACGAGGCGTTCGGGCACGACTTGAAGTATCCCGACGCGATCAAGATCCTGGCGGATCTGCGCGCGCGCGCGGCGAAAAAGGGCGTGAAGTTCGGCGTGAAGCTCTCCAACACGCTGGAGGTCATCAACCACCGCGACGTCTTCTCGAAGAAAGAAAAGATGATGTACCTGTCGGGCCGTCCCCTCCAGGCGATCACCGTGAACCTGGCGGCGAAGCTGGCGCAGGAATTCAAGGGCGATTTGCCGATGTCCTACGCGGGCGGCGCGGACTGCTGGAACGTGGCGGACCTGCTGGCGTGCGGCATGACGACGATCACGACGAGCTCCGACCTGCTGCGGCCGGGCGGCTACGCGCGCACGCTGCAATATGTTTCCGAAACGGCGGCGGCGATGGCCAAGGTCGGCGCGAAGGACCTGCCGGCGTTCATCCTGGCCAAGGCCGGGGCGAAGGGCGGCGACGTCAAGGCGGCGGCGCTGGCGAACCTCGTGAAGTATGCGGCGGAAGTGAAGAAGAACGCGCTCTACCAGCGCGACACCTACGTGCGGCAGGATACCAAGACGACGCGCCCGCTGGGGCTCTTCGACTGCGTGCAGGCGCCGTGCGTGGACATCTGCCCGATCCACCAGGACGTGCCGGCCTACATGCAGGCGGTCAAGGACGGGAAGTTCGACGAAGCCGCCGCGATCGTGCGCCGCGACAACGTGATGGGCGCTTCGCTGGGCCGCGCGTGCGACCACGCCTGCGAGCTGCCCTGCACGCGCGTGCATTACGATCTGCCGCTGGCCATCCGCGAAATGAAGCGGTTCATCATGGAAACGGGCAAGGATCCGGCGCTGCAGGTCGGTCCGGCGCGCGGGACGAAGGTGGCCGTGATCGGCGCGGGGCCCTGCGGCCTCTCGGCGGCGGGCTTCCTCCGCCAGGGCGGCGTGGCGGTGACGATCTTCGATTCCCGCAAGCAGGCCGGCGGCATGGCGACCATGACGCTGCCGACCTACCGCCTGATGCCCCCCGTGGTGCAAAAGGACGTGAAGCGGCTGGAAGCCGCGGGCGTGGAGTTCAGGTTCGGCCAGACCGCCGGACGCGATTTCTCGCTGGCGGACCTGAAGAAGCAGGGCTACGACTACGTCGTGGTGGCGGCGGGCGCGATGAAGGGCGTCGCGCTGGGCATCGAGGGCGAGAACGCGCAGGGCGTGCTGGACGGCATCACGATGCTGCGGCAGGTCTGGGACGGCGAAGTGAAGTCGCTCAAGGGCCGCGTGGGCGTGATCGGCGGCGGCGACGTCGCGATGGACTGCGCGCGGGTGGCCAAGCGTCTCGGCGGCGACGTGACGGTGATCTACCGCCGCACGCGCGAGGAAATGCCGGCGCACCACGAAGAACTGATGAGCCTGCTGCACGAGC
>DAOTNL010000305.1:0-2463 GCA_035450765.1 Kiritimatiellia bacterium
CCAGACGAGGAGCGGGACGGGCCCGGGCCAGACGTCGGGATCGAAGACGGGGACGTCGACGCCGGGCAGGTGCGCGGCGGCCCAGCGCCGGGCGGCGTCGGGCTGGTTGAGCGAGCGCAGCGCGCGGTAGATGAGCAGGTGCAGATAATCGTCGGGCAGCGGCGGGGACAGGCGCTGGTCGGCGAGGTAGGCGACGGCGGCGGCGGAGACGGCCTCGGCGACGGCCGGATCGAGATCCGTCCCGCGCAGGAGGCCTTCGAGATGGCTGCGGAGGACCGCGCGGACGTCGTCGCTGGAGGGGATCGGAATCATTTTTACGTGGAACGTAAAAAGTTTCGGCCGTTTTTACGTAGAACGTAAAAACTTTGAGCGGATTTTACGTGGAACGTAAAAACTTTGCGGGGCGTTTTACGTAGAACGTAAAAACTTTGCGAGGCGGATGCCGCGGCGCCGGGCCGCGCGGGGGTGGTCATTGGCGGCCGATGAGGTTTTCGATTTCGGAGAGGAACTGGGAGGCGTCGCGGAAGCGGCGGTAGACGGAGGCGAAGCGGAGGAAGGCGACTTCGTCGAGCTTTTCGAGCTTGTCCATGACCTTGCGGCCGATGACGGTGGAGGGGACTTCGCGTTCGTACTCGGTTTCGATCTCGTGGACGATGTCGTCGACGAGGACGTCCATCTGGGGGTCGGATATGGGGCGTTTGACGGCGGCGTGGGCGATGGCGGCGCGGAGCTTGGCGCGGGAGAAATCCTCGTGGCGGCCGTCGCGCTTGAGGACGGTGAGGACGGTCTTGACGACTTCTTCGTAGGTGGTGTAGCGGTGGCCGCACTTGGAGCAGACGCGGCGGCGGCGGATGACTTCGCCGTTGCGGATCGAGCGGGAGTCGATGACCTTGTCGTCGTCCTGGGCACACTTGGGGCAGCGCATGGAAACGAGTGTCGCGAGGGGGGCGGGGGAAGTCAAGCGCGCGGATGGCGCGCGCGGTCAACTCGGCGGGAAGCGCGCGGCGAGGCGGCGGTGCAGCGGCCGCAGCGGCAGCAGCGCGAGGGCGAGGAGGTTGGCGGGGAAGCGGTGGACGGCGGCGACGCCAAGCAAGGCCTGCAGCGGGATCAGCAGTCCCAGCAGCCGGCCGATGCGTTCCGGCGGGAATTTCGCTCCGGGGGTGGTTTCGTTGCGGGCGAGCCGGGTGACGGCGGCGATGTACAGGCCGAGGACGGCGGCGCCGATCCAGGGGGCGGGCGCGGCGGGCAGGCCGTCGGTGGCGGCGGCGGCGCCGAGGAGGAGGTTGCCGGCGCGGCAGGCGCCCATGAGCGCGGGGCCGAGCCACGCGCGGCGCTTGAGGCCGACGTCGTAGAGGATGACGCAGAGGATGAGCGGGAGCGCGACGGGCAGGGCATCGAAGAACGCGGCGAGGAACGCGGCGATCCAGAAGAAGACGAGGGCGGCGGCGGCGGCGGCTTCGCGCGAAATCCGGTTGGCGGGCAGCGGGCGGTCGGGGCGCTCGCGGAGGTCTTCGGCGTAGTCGAAGAGGTCGTTGAGGACGAGTCCGGCGGCGTAGAGCAGCAGGCCGGCGGGAACCGCGAGCAGGAGCTGGGCCCAGTCGCCGCCGCCGGCGGCGGGGGCGAGGAGGAAGCCGGCGAAGACGTCGCCGGGGACGGTCAACAGGTTCGGCAGGCGCAGGATCCGCAGCCAGGCGTCGCCGTTGCGCAGGCGCGGCAGCACGTCTTCCACCTGGTAATAGGCTTCGATCGCCTTTTGCCGGAGAACGGCAAAGACGCTTTCGCGGCGCGGAGGCTCAGCGTTGGTAGGTGGCGGGGTCAATATAGGGCAGGTCCAGCTGCGGCTTGAATTTCGGGGTCTGGGAATAGAACGCGAGCGGATTGTCGTGCATGATCTTGCGGATCTGCTCCTTGGTGAAGCCCTGCTCGGCCATGAACGCGGCGGTCTTCGGCAGCGAACAGGGATCGGACACGCCCCAGTCGGCGGAGGAATTGACGGTGATGCGCTCGAGGCCCCAGCGCTGGAGGATGTCCACCACGCGGCGGGGATTGAGCTTGGAATAGGGATAGACCGTCAGGCCGGCCCAGTAATCCGTCTTGCGGGTCAGCGGCATCGTTTCTTCGGTGTTGTGGTCGACGACGATCATGGACGGGTCGCAGTTGAATTCGCGCAGGATGTCGAGGATGCGCGCGGTGCCCTTCTTCTTGCTGACTTCGGGGGTGTCGTGCGGGGTGTGCACGAGGACGGGCAGGGCGTGGGCCTTGGCCATCTCGAGCTGGCGCTGGAAGACTTCTTCTTCGTTGGGCGTGATGCGGTTGAAGCCGATTTCGCCGACGGCGACGCAGCGGGGATGCTCGAGGTAGGGGCCGATGCCGGCGAGGGTTTCGCGGGCGAGAGCGAGGTCTTCGGCCTCCTTGGGATTGACGGAAATGCAGGAGTAGTGGTCCACGCCGTAGCGGAGGGCG
>DAOTNL010000306.1:0-2463 GCA_035450765.1 Kiritimatiellia bacterium
CGCTTCGCCCAGCCCGCGCTTCAGGCTCTCCGCCACGTGCGCGTCGTCTTCCACCACCAGGATGGCGGCACCGCCGGCTTGGATTTCTTCTTTCATGTTCAACGGCCATCCTACGGCGCCGCCGCCCGAATGCCAATCCTTTCACCTGAACGATTCTTAAGGTCATTCGCTTTGCGCCGGATTCCGCAGCGGATAAATTGTGACGCATATGACAACCGCCTGGAAGACCTTGTTCGAAACCGGCCGCATCGCCCGCGCCGCCCTGCGGGAACAGCAGGAATGCATCCGCGAGATCCACGCGCGCCTCGCCGCGCATCTCGCCAGCCCCGCGGACACGCCGGCGGAATACGCCGTGCGTCCCGGCCCGCTGCCCGAGGCCAATCTCGGCTGGCGCAAAAACGTCTTCTCCACCCTGTTCCAGTCCGTCTACCACCTGATGGACGTTCCCGCCCCGCGCCGCTTGCTCTACGGCAAGCTCATCCACCTGTTCCGGATCTGGGTCACTTCCGCGGACAACTTGCTCGACGGCGAGGACAAGGAAGTCGTGCCGCTGGAAATGCCCGGTTCCGCCCGCGTCATGCGGCAAGTCGTCGCCGTCATGGCCGCCGACCGCGTCCTGGCCGAGATCCTCAACGACGCCGTCGCGACCGGTGCGCTCACCGCCGCCCAGCGCGACGAGCTCGCCCGCGAATCCCTGCGCCGGCTCCTGCCCAGCGCCGCGCAGGAAGCCACCGAGGAAGGCGGCATCGCCGTCCGGCCGCCGCCCGAAGAAGTCCTCGGCGTCATCCACCGTCTGAAGACCGGCCTGCTGTTCCATCTGGCCTTCGTCGGTCCCGAAATCGTCGAACCCGCCGCTTTCGAGCGCACCGCGCGTTTGCGCGAGGGCCTAATGGACTTCGGCCTCGGCTGCCAGGTCCTCGACGACGTCCGCGACCTGGCCCGCGATCTCCTCGAAAAGCGCCACAACTACGTGCTCTCCGTCCTGGCCCACCAGGCGCCCGATCTGCTGGACGAATTGGCCGCCCGCGCGCATTCCGTCGCCGACCGGCTCTATCTCGACGTGCCCCAATTCGCGTTGCCCGCCGCGCGGCGCGGGTTCGACCTGATCGTTTCCGGCCTGCGCACGCTGGGCGAATCGGGGCTGGGCTACGACGGCGCCCAGGCCGAATCCATGGCCCGCGCCATGTTCCCCGTGCTCGATCTGGAGGGTCTGTCCATTGGCTAAGCGTCTCCATCCCCGTTCGGCCGTCGCCCAGCGCACGGCCGGCATCACCCTCGACCATGCCGCGCCGCTGTACGACTGGCTCGCGCCGCTCATGACGCTGGGCTCGGAGCATCGCCTCCACCGGCAGGTCGTCGCGCGCCTCGCCCTCGACCGCCCCGCCGCCGTCCTGGACGTCGGCTGCGGCACCGGCACGCTCACGCGCCAGATCTACGACGCGCTCCCCGCGGACGCCCCGCGCCGCGTCTGCGGCGTGGACGCCGCTGAGGCCATGATCGCCGTCGCGAACAAGAAAGCCGGCGCCCGCCCCGGCCTGGCCTTCGCCGCCGCCCTCGCCGAGGAACTGCCCTATCCCGACGGCTCGTTCGACCGCGTGCTCTCCACCTTCTTTTTCCACCACCTCAACTACGATCTGAAGATCAAATCCCTCGCCGAAATCTGGCGCGTCCTGCGTCCCGGCGGCCAGGCCGCCATCCTCGACGTGGACGTGCCCTATTCGCTCTTCGGCAAAATCTGCGCCTGGTCCGGCTACTGGCTCTTCCACCAGGCCGAAATCGCCGAAAACATCCGCGGCAAGCTGCGCGCCGCCCTCGACGAATCCCCCTGGCGCGGCCGCTGGCAGATCGCCTCCCGCCATTCGGGCTATCTCTCGCTCTTTACGATGGTCAAACCCCAGGAGACGCAACCATGAAAACCCGCATCCTCGCCCTCCTCGCGCTCGGCGCCCTGCCCTTCGCCGCCGCGGCGCAAGTCCAGCCCCCCGACGATCCCGTCGGCAAAGCCGTCGCCGCCTACTTCGACAAGACGTTCGCCGACCTCAAGGCCGTCGCGGACCGGCAGCCCACCAAGGACACCTTCCGCGCGGCCATGAAGCCCCTTGAAGACGCCACCGACGGTTTCTTCGGCGGGTCGTTCATCGATACCGACTTCGTCATCCGCGAAGTCTATTATCCGCGCGATTTCCTTGCCCGCGGCTTCGATCTGAAGAAGGTCAAGCAGCTCGACTATTTCTGGGACCTGATGCGGAAGAATCCCACCCCGCAGCTCAGCGAACCCGGCCACGGCAACATCGTCCAGCCGCGTCTCATCGCCATGCGCTATCCCGTGCTGAAGGACGGCCAATTGACCGCCGTCGTCAGCTTCTTCGTCCGCACGGAGAAGTTCCTCGAAGCCGTCGGCCTCGGCAACGCGAAGGGCTACCGCATCGTCTGCCGCGGCGTCCTCGCCGAAGAAGACGGCAA
>DAOTNL010000307.1:0-2437 GCA_035450765.1 Kiritimatiellia bacterium
GAGCACCGCATTCGTAATGCGACGGTCATCGGTTCGAATCCGATCTTTGGCTCCACTTTTTTTACGCCTAGGCGGCCGCGCGCCGCCGGCTACTGGATGGACGCCGCCGCCGTGTTGGTCGCTTCCGCGATGCGGTGGTTCACGACGGCCACCCCCGCCCGCCCCGCCTGGTCGGAAACCGTGACGACGTTCTGCCCTTTGCCGCCGAAGCTCTCGTAGATGGCGGTGTAGCCCGCGCTGGCCAAGATGCGGCCCAACTGGGGACTGCCCACGTTCCACTCCAGCGGCAGGAAAATCTGCGAGACCAAGTTGGTGGCCGGCGTCGTGTCGGAGTCCTGGGCGGCCTTGCCGGGCTGGATCTCCTCGTATCCGGCCGGTTGCGGCGAATAGTCGTAGACGCCCTGATCGGGATCGAACACCGTCAGGACCACCGTGCCGCCCTTGGCGTAGACGTCGGCGCTGGCGGGATTGATGGCCAGCGCCACGTCGGTCTCGGCGTCCTCGCCGCAGCCGGTTCCGAAACCCGCTAAAAGAATCGCGAGCAGCCCCGCCGCTCCAATCCGCGCTTTCAATGCTTTCATGGCGTCCTCCCGGTTGCGTTCAGTACTGGATCTGCGAACCGCCATATGGCGTCCCCGAACCTTGGATGTTGATGGCCAGATCGTCGAAGAACTTCTTGTTGGCGCCGCTCTGGTCGTAATACATGTGGATGCCGATCTCGGGCGGGCCGACGTAGACCCGCTCCACGACACCCTCCGCATTGGTGACCGCGACCAGGTTGCTGTAGGCGCTGGACGAGGTCAGGCGCGCGTCGAAATTCGTCCGGACGCCGTTGTCCCAGACCAAGGGCGCGGGAAAGACGACGGTGTTGGTCTGCCAGACGGCATGCGAGCTGTCGTTGCTCGGCCAAGATGGATAACAAGCGGGGCAGTTCGAAGGGCCTTGGATAAAGGCCGCGATCTCGTTGCGCTTGTTGCCGGACCCGTCGTAGCCTTCGTCCAGTTGAAGCAGGAGCGTCGAGTACGCCATGATCCCCAGGGGCGGATCCACGTTCGATCCGTGGTTCTGGATGATCGGATCGGTCGCCCGCAGCCGCCGCGAAGCGATCAGCTGGAAGACGGCGTTGGACGACGTGCGATACCACAGCACCACGTGGTCGTTCGTGCCGCGCAAAGTCCGGAAATTCACGTCGAGCCGCGCGTCCCGGGCCCAGGCCGGGCGTTGATTGTCGGCGGATACGGGCAGCGAACGGAAAAAGGACAGGCCGTAGCACGCGCCGTTGGCCTGCAGGCGGAACGAAATGCCGTGCAGATAATGCTGGCCAAAGCCCACGCCGGGGTTGTCGTAGGGCTGGATTTTGACCTGCATGTCGTAGCCCAGCAGGTTGGTCTGGGCGCGATAGGCCCGCCACAGCGTGGACTCCTCCCTGGCCAAGGTATTCGTGTTCGCGCCCCAAGTCAGATAGAGATAACCATCCGTGCCCTTGATGTCCAAGGCCCCCTCCCCGCCGGAAGGGCCGGTATCCTTGGGCGTCGGCGTCAGCCCGCCGCTGATGCCCCATGCGTCCGCGTTGAACGAGCCGTCTTCATTGTAGAAATCGGTGTTGCCGGTCTGGTCCGGAGTCTGGCCCCGGTCCATAAACTCGACGGTGACCTGGCGCTGGGCTTCGAGGGCGGTGCCGGGATTGGCGATGCCCGTGGACTGCACGACCACCCAGCCCTGCGCGTTGGTCCACACCCGGATCGCGAATTGGTCGCCGTTGGCCAGCGTATTGGTGCCGGCCAAGGCCATCCGGACCGCCGGATCCCGCGACCGCACGAACTCGGCCCCCGACTCGGCCAGGTAGTAGGCGCGGCTGGACGAACTCATGCCGATCCGTTCGAACCGCGCGCTGGTGGAAACCGACAGGATCGCGACGCCGGCGGCGGCGGCCGCCACCATCGAAATGGTCACGATGACCAGCACCGCGCCCTTGCGCCTGTTCCGCCGCGTTTTCATTCCGCGGCCTCCTCCTGGAACAGCACGTTCCGCGGCGACAGGCGCAAGGCCAGGTTGTCGCCCGTTTCCAGGCTTTGCAGCGTCGCTTCCACCAAAGTGGAGTTGGTGGTCCAGACCGAGGTATAGGTGGAATCGTCCGGCCGATCGTAGTAGCGCAGCCGGAAATCGCCAACGTCGTCCGTCAAGGGAATCCCGCCCAGCGTCAGGGGCTCTCCGGCCGTGCCGCTCCACGACAGCGACCGCAGGTACGGCGTCCGCGCCGAATCCAGGAAGACGTACTGGATCGTGTGCGGCCCCCCCATGCTGACGTTGGTGATCGCGGCGAATTCCCGCGCCAGCCGCGCGAACGCCAACCGGCTTTTCCGCAAGGCGGTCGCGTTCCGGCGCGCCTGCACCAATCCTTCCGCCACCGGAATCAGCGATACCACCGAAGACGCCA
>DAOTNL010000308.1:0-2414 GCA_035450765.1 Kiritimatiellia bacterium
CGAGATCGCCTATTACGAAGCCGGCGGCATCCTGCCCTACGTCCTGCGGAACCTACTGGCAAAATAGCCCCCTCCGCCTTCTCGCTTACGCCTTTCGCCACCGGGTATTGTTTTATAAAACAGTACCCGACATTCCGATTGCCATTCCGGGTATTGTTTTATAAAACAATACCCGTTCTTCCAAGGAGGATGCCTTGTGAAACAATTACATCCCACTTTGTGGCGCACCTGTCGCGCGTTGAGCGGGCGTACGCGGCTAGGCTTGCTCCGCAACGTTTTGGAGCAAACCGGCGGCAACGTCTCCCGCCTTGCCGAGCAGCTGGCGGTCGGAATTTCCGATGCCAGCCAAGAGCTGCGCCGCCTGCAATCGCGCGGACTCCTGAAGCGCTCCTGCCAAGGTCAATCCGTGGTCTATCTGCCCATTCCCGATCCACAAGTCCCTTCGGCCGCCCCCCTGCTCAAGGCGCTGCAAGCCGCCTGGAGCGACAACTTCGGGGGAGTCGAGGAAGTGGCCCGGCTGGCCGTGGGGTTGGCGTGCGAGCGTCGCATCTCCATCGTTCGCGCCCTTTCGCAGCAGCCTCGGAGCGCCGGCGATTTGGCGAACCTCGTCCGCACCAGCCCCGACAACCTGAAAAAACACCTGCGCATCCTCCGGGAATCCGGATGGGTGGCCAAGGAGGGCAAGACGTTCGCGCTCTGCCCCGCCGCCCACCCCGTGCAGGCGGCGCTGCTCAAACTCCTCTGATTCCCGCCTGCGGCGCCCTAAAGTTCATCATTGGTTTTCCATTCCTTTTCGGATAAGAAATACGGTTTCCATGCAAAAGGATCTCCCATGAAATTCGACCGACTCCGCGACAGCTATCTGGCCCGCCTCCGCGCGGCCACCCCCGTCGCCCAAGGCAAATTCGTCGCCAAGGAAAACGCCTTGGCCCTGCTGCGGGCCGTCGTGCGCAGCGGCGACCGCGTGTGCATCGAAGGCGACAACCAGAAGCAGGCCGATTTCTTCGCGCGCGAGCTGGTCAAGCTGGATCCCGCGCAGGTCAACCACCTGCACATGACGCAGTCCACGGTCGTGCTGAACGAGCACCTCGACTTGTTCCGCCTGGGCCTCGCCGACCGCCTCGATTTCGCGTATTCCGGACCGCAGTCCAAGGCGCTCTACCAGCTCGCCGCCGAAAAGAAAGTGAAGATCGGCGCGATCCATACCTATCTCGAGCTCTACGGCCGCTACTTCGTGGACCTCTATCCGCAGGTGGCCATCCTGGTGGCCGAGGCCTGCGACGAAGCGGGCAACGTCTACACCGGCAACAACACGGAAGACACCCCGCTCATCGCCGAGGCCACGCGCTTCAAGATGGGCGTCGTGATCGTGCAGGCGAAGAAGAAGCTCGCGCAGCTGCCGCGCGTGGACGTGCCCGCCTCCTGGGTCGATTTCATCGTCGTCACGAACGAGGATTACCACCTGCAGCCGCTTTTCACGCGCGATCCGGGCAAGATCACCAACCAGCAGATCCTGATGGCCATGATGGCCTTGAAGGGCATCTACGCGCCCTACGGCGTGCAGGCGCTCAACCACGGCCTCGGCTACGCCACGGCCGCCATCGAGCTGCTGCTGCCGACCTACGGCGCGCAACTGGACCTCAAGGGCAAGGTGGCCACGCGCTGGGTGCTCAATCCCCACCCCACGCTCATTCCCGCCATCGAAGCGGGCTTCGTCGAGCACGTCTACGCGTTCGGAGGGGAGCCGGGCATGGACGACTACGTGCAGGCGCGGCCCGACGTCTTCGCCGTCGGTCCCGACGGCTCCATGCGCTCCAACCGCTGCTGCGCGCACATCGCGGGTCTCTACGCCATCGACCTGTTCATCGGCGCGACGCTGCAGATCGACCGCTTCGGCAATTCGTCCACCGCCATCAAGGGCATGATCGCCGGCTTCGGCGGCGCGCCCAACCTCGGCGGAACGCCCCCGGGCCGCCGGCACAACTCGCCGGCCACGACCGCCGCCGGCGGCATGCGCGAGCAGGTCTTCCGCGGCCGCAAGCTGGTCGTCCAGCTCACGCCGACCCGGTCCGAAAAGAAGAACATCCCCGTGTTCGTCGAAGAACTCGACGCCCAGCAGCTGCACCGGGACGGCATCTTCCCCGAACCGCCGGTCATGATCGCGGGCGACCAGGTCACGCATATCGTGACCGAAACCGGCATCGCCTATCTCGACCGGTGTCCCGACGCCGAAACGCGCCGGAAAGCCGTCGCGGCCGTCGCGGGCGACACGCCCGTGGGTCTCGCGATCGACGCGGCCGCGAAGGAAGCCCTGCGTTCCGCGGGCATCGTGAAGACCGTGGCCGACCTCGGGATCGATCCGGCTCGAAGGGCGCGACATCACCCATCTTTCGTGGGCCGAATTGCGCACGGCC
>DAOTNL010000309.1:0-2408 GCA_035450765.1 Kiritimatiellia bacterium
TGCACTCCAAGGTTCTTTCAGGCCCGTATCTCTACAACCAGGCCGCCGACACCCGCAAGGGCGTGGACGACATGTCCGGCGAGGCCGTGCGCCAGTACGAAGGCGAGGTCCGCGCCATCGAGGACGAGGAGCGGCTCAACGAGATCGTCCGCGAAGACCTGACGGGCATCATGGCCGACGCGATGGGACTGGCCGACCCGGCGAAGAACCGCGCCGAGGCCGCCAAGTTCTCCAAGATCCTGCACGGCTGGCGCAAAAAGCAGAAGGCGACGGGGATTTTCCTGCACCGTGCCGTCCGCAACGCCCGCGGAGACCTGATCCGCATCGAGCAGGGCTCCGAGCTGCGCAACAGCCAGACCAAGCTGCTGACCATGTTCCTCATCGCCAAGCGCGCGGAATCGGCCGCCAAGCAGCGGTTCACCAACGAGCCCGTCGAGATCGAGGGCGGGTTCAACTCCATCATGGAGGCGCTTGTCCACAACGGCTACACGGCCGAGACCATCGCCCAGATCGAGAAGAACCTCGACCCGCGCCTCATCAAGATCGGCTGGAAGATGCTCGAATACATGCGCGACCACAGCCGCCCCGAGGTGGAGAAGGCCACCTTCCGCCTGCTCGGGGCCGTCCCTCCCATGTACGGCGAGTGGTATTTCCCGATGGACCGCGCGAACGACAAGCGCAACGTCGCCGGCGGGCGCAACGCCTACACCCTCGTGCAGGGTTTCATGAAGATGCTGACCCCGAACAAGCTGGACTTCCGTCCGGTGGACGCCTTCGAGCGGTTCCTGTCGCACTTCGACGACCTGAACCACGTCGTCTCCCACATCGAAATCGTTGACCAGCAGAACCGCATCTTCAACCACCCCGACATGCAGAAGACCCTGCGCGTCTATCGCGGCGACGCCATGCGCAAGGCCGTCAACAACCACCTCGACCGCCTGACGCTTGGCGGGGAGACCGGCATGGCCGCCTCCGTCCTGCGCTGGTTCCGCTCCATGTTCGCCCGCTCGGTCATCCCGAACCCGACCCAGATGCCCAAGCAGATGTCCTCCATGATCCTGTTCTCCACGCGGGAACTGCCGCCGGGAGCGAACCTGATGGACTGGTTCCTCGGCGTAGGCAAGGCCATCGCCAGCCCGCGGGACGCCCTGCGCTTCGACGCGGAGCTGAACAAGTATTGCGTGCGCTGGCGCGAACGCTACGGCCACGGCTACAACCAGCAGGTGCGCGAGGCCCGCCGCGGGGCTACCGCCCGCGACCTGCTCGGCAAGAAGATGGCATGGTTTGAATTTATGAACGCCTTCCCGCAGGCCGGCGACAAGATATCCAGCCTGATCGGCGGACGCCCCATCTACGACCTGTGGTACAAGCATTTCACCGAGGTCGAAAAGAACCCGCCGATGGTGGCCCGCGAAAAGGCCATGCGCAAGTTCATGGACGCCGTGGAGCTGACCCAGCAATCCGGCGCGCTGCCGCACCTGTCCGATTCGCAGGTCGGATTCGCCGCCAACTTCATGATGTTCAAGACCCAGCCGACGGCCATGACACGCCTGTGGATGAACTCCGTCCGCAACCTCGCCATGAAGCGCGGCTCCGTCCGCGACAACGTGTGGAACATGGTGGCCGTGATGATAGGCCAGATGGCGTTCCAGGCGGCGGCCGACGCCTTCTTCGTAGCGGCATTCGACGATCCTGACGAGTGGAAGCGGCTTCGCCACAACCAGGTCCGCGCCGCGCTGTTCGCCCCGATCAACGGCTATCTTGTCCTGCCGGAGGCGCTGCTGCGCCTGACAAAGATCGCCATGAAGGACAAGGTGTACGGCGAGTTCGCCGGCGACGTGTCCTCCTACCTCGACGTGGTCAACGACATCGAGAACGTCGTGAAGATGTTCATGAAGGAGGAGGAGATGGACGGCAACGACTGGATGGACGTGGCGCAGGGCGTCGGCTCCATCGGCGGCGCGTTCACCGGCAAGCCCATCGCCCCGACCGTCCGCTGGGGCCGCGGCATCTACGACGCAGTGACCGACCCGACGCTTTCCACGCCGGGGCGAATCGCCCGCGGCGTCGGCTATGGCAAGCAAGCCGCCGGCCAGGACAAGCCGCGCAAGACTTCCGCCTCATCCTCGCCCTACCCGTGGGAATCGCCCGCCGCCCGTTCGCCCTACGCAAAGATGCCGTGGGAGCGGTGAGGCGCGGTACGTCGCCGGGCAAAATTAACGCCCATCCGCTTCGCCGAAATCCTCCCCGCAGGCGGGCGGGCCACTTTTTTGCGTCGTTTTCACCCAATAAAATCGGGCTTTTTCGCAAAATCTTCGCGCGGGGCGTTTTTTTTGGTTGACACTTTCGCAAAAGTGTCGGACACTTGCGCCAACGATGAAACCAGACACCGCCAAACGCCGCCCCGC
>DAOTNL010000310.1:0-2403 GCA_035450765.1 Kiritimatiellia bacterium
AGCGGTCAGGCCGGACCGGACGGGTTGGCGGCCCTGGCGGCTTCCAGTTCGGCGGTCAGGCGGTCCAGTTCGGCCTGTTCCTTCGCAAAGAACCGGGCGACGACCAGCGGCTTGGGCACGAGGTCGCAGGTCCAGCCCTTGTCCTTCTCCCGGCCCTTTTTGTCCGTTTCGACGATGCGGGCGGTCTCGGCCTTCCAGCCGTCGGCGGAAATCAGGTAGGCGTCGTCCTGCATGGTCTCAGCCCAGTAGTCCATCAGGTGCTGGTAGACGGCGTAGGGATCGACCAGCGGCCGGCCTTCGTAGTGGTCCAGCAGGCCTTCGGAGATCTCGCCGATCAGGTCGCGGGGGTGGAAGCCGGGTTGCAGCTCCCGGAGCCGTTTGGCGGCCTTCTTGCGCCAGGCGGCGAAGTGGTCGGCCATGCCCCGGACGAAGGCCTCGAACTCGGCGTGGCCGAAAATGGCGGCCTTGATGCCGGCTTTTTCGGGAACGAGGGCCAGATATCCCTTGCGGAGGGGCTTGAACAGGGCGGCGCGGAGCTTGGGGCAGACGGCCCAGTAGTCGGCCAGGGCGTCCACGTCGCGCTGGGGGATGCCGCCGCGCAGGTGACCGTCGATGTCCTGCAGGTCCTCGGGTTCGGTGCTGTCCACGTAGCGCGGTAGGTTCAGGTTGTAGTCGTTCTTTTCGATTTCCGCGAAGGAGACCATCCGGCTGTATTTGGGGATTTCGGCGGCGCGGGTGAAGGTGTCCACGATCTTGTGGATGTCGCGGGCGCGGAGGCGGTTCTTGGCGCCGTCCTTCAGGAAGCCCTTGGAGGCGTCGATCATGAAGACGCCCTTGCGGGCGGCCGCGTCGTTCTTGTCGAGGACGACGATGCAGGCGGGGATGCCGGTGCCGTAGAAGATGTTGGGCGGCAGGCCGATGATGCCCTTGAGGTAGCCCTTGCGGACCAGGTTGCGGCGGATGTCGGCCTCCGCGTTGCCCCGGAACAGCACGCCGTGGGGCAGGATGCAGGCGCCCTTGCCGGTGCCGGGCTTCATGGATTTGACGATGTGCAGCAGGTAGGCGTAGTCGCCCTGCTTGGCCGGGGGCACGCCGAACTCGGCGAAGCGGCCGTAGTCGTCGTTCTCGGGGTCCAGGCCGTCGCTCCAGCTCTTGTCGCTGAACGGGGGATTGGCGACGACGACGTCGAAGACCTTGGGCTGGCCGCGCTCGACGAAGCGCGGGCCGGCCAGCGTGTTGCCCTGCTCGATGACGGCGCCGGGCTGGTTGTGCAGGTACATGTTCATCCGGGCGAGGCCGGAGGTGGATTCGTCCTTCTCCTGCCCGTAGAGCGAGGGCTTGGCGCGGGCCTCGGCGCCGACCTTCAGCAGCAGGGAGCCGGAGCCGCAGGTGGGGTCGTAGAAGGTGGTCTGGGCGGTGGTCCTGGCCTTGCGGATCTCCAGCAGCAGGGCGATGGTCCGGCTGACCTCCGCCGGGGTGTAGAACTGGCCCTTGCTCTTGCCGCTTTCCGTGGCGAAGTTCCGCATCAGGTATTCGTAGGCGTCGCCCAGCAGGTCGTCGTCCTCGGCGCGGTTCCTGGAGAAGTCCAGGGCGGGCTGCTCGAAGATGGCGATCAGATCCGTCAGGCGCTCGACCATCTCCTTGCCGTTGCCCAGCTTGGCCGGGTCGTTGAAGTTGGGGAAGTCCCCCAGGGAGAGCTGGGCGTTGGCCTTCACCAGCGGCGCGATGATGTCCTTGTTGATCCGGTCGCCGATGTCCGGCTTGCCCTTCAGGCCCACCATGTCGTCGAAGCTGGCGCCCTTGGGAATCTCGACGGGGGCGTAGCGTTCGCCGGCGTACTTGTCGCTGACGTACTTGATGAACAGGAGGGAGAGGACGTAGTTCTTGTACTGGCTGGCATCCATGCCCCCGCGCAGCTTGTCGCAGCTGGCCCACAGGGCGGAATACAGTTCGGACTTCTTGATGGCCATGGGTCAGAGAATCCTTGCGACCAGATTGGCAGGGTTGATGAAGGTGACGACCCTGGGCTTGGCCAACTTGCCGCCGATTTCGTTGAGCAGCGCGGACAGGGCCGGGTAGTAGGAAGTCTCAGGCCCGCCCGCCCCGCTGGACAGGACCAGCGCGACGGTGCTGAAATAGTCCTCTACCGGATGCGGCTTGGTGCTCATGCTGAGACGCAGAATAGCAGGATGTGAACGGAATGCAATCGGACTCAGGCCCCACTCGGGGTTATGACACCCGTGTGCCGTTCTTGGAATTTCATTTCAGACCAGCGTCTCTTAACCATGGTTTGGATCGTCGACAACACCAAGGTAAATCCAAAAATGGCTGGTTCGTAGAGTTCTTCATAGGCCATGTCGGTTTTGTTGTCGAAGCGGTCGTCCTCAAATGGATGCAGAATCC
>DAOTNL010000311.1:0-2374 GCA_035450765.1 Kiritimatiellia bacterium
CGACGTACAGGTTGGCCAGATAGGCCATCGTGAGCACGCCGACGATGACGATGCCGACCACTTGCCAGGTGTTGCCGAACGTCAGGCCCATTTCGGTGATGCCTTTGGTTTCCACCAGCATGAAACCCGCGCCGAGGAAGAAGAAAGACAGGTTGCCGAACCGCAGGTCTTGGCCGGCGAAATTCGCCGTGACCAGCGCGGAGGCCGCCAGCAGCAGACCCAAGACGACCACGTAGGACCACGGATACACCCGCTTGGGCACGTAGAAGAACGGCCAGTCATCCGTGGAAACCGAAGCTTCGATCCGGTCGCTGGCGTATTGGGTTGAAACGTCTTCGAATCCCGTCCGGGCCAGAGCCTCGCGGTCCAGCCGCAGGTTTCGGCCGTGGAAGAAGATGACCGAGCCGTCGTAGCGGGCCCGCACGCACAGCGGGGCTGAATCCGGGAAGGCCGCCTGCATCATCAGGTAGATCTTGCGGCCGATTTCGTCGGACAAGATCGAAAAAGCGAGGGAGAGCACGCCGTTTTCGTTCAAGATCGAGGCGGCTTCGCGGAACCCTTCGACCGTGTAGACGAAAGAATCCAGACGGACGCTGGAGGCGTGGCTGAGCAGGGTGTGGGAGTCGAGCAGGCCGTAGACCACCAGATCGAACCGGTCCGGCGTGGTGCGGAAGAACGAGCGGGCGTCGTCGATGACCGTCTTGACCCGCGGATCCTGATAGGGTTTTTCCGGGTGGTACAACCAGCCCAGTTGGCGGATGGCCGGATCGATTTCGACCGCCTGCACTTCCTCCGCCCCCATGCGGAGCGCCGCGGCGACGTCGTTGCCGGTGCCGGCGCCGACCACGGCGACCTTCCGGAAGCCGGCCGGCGCGACCTGGTAGGGCAGTTCGTAGTACGCCGCCACCTGGGCCAGGTGCGGGTCGGTCGTCCGGTTGGCGTTGGAAAAGGCGAGGTCGTGGACGCGCTGGTAGTAATGGCCGGCCGCGCGGATGACCATCAGGCCGCGGTTGTCCCGTTCGGGGCGATCGGAGGAGTAGCCGCGTTCGAGCAACTGATAGGGCGAGTAGATCTGTTCGCTGCCGACGTTGACCGGCCAAGCCAGCACGACGATGGCGGCGAAAGTCGCCGCCACGGCGAAGAAAACGACCCGCGGGCCGAAATTCAAGAACGCCAGCAGGCACAGGAACGCCACGCCGAACCACACCACTGGCGGCGTCCAGAGATAGCTGACCAAGAAAATGGCGGCGGTGCCCGCCAGACTGCCCAGCAGGTTCCAGCCGTAGCCCTTCAGGTTTTCCTCACGGCGCATCAACCGGCCGCAAAGCTGTCCGACGGGCAAGAAAGCCAGCGCCGTCAGCAGCAGGATGACCAGCATGAACGCGTTGACCGCCAGGAAACTCGGGATTTGCCAAGCCGTGCCGTAACCCATGTTGAGTTGTTCGACCACCGGCGTTGCCAGGATGCTGACCTGGTTTTCCAGCTTGAAGCCGTGGCGCAGCAAAGTCATGAACAGCATCTGGAACGCCAGCAGGGGGATCGTCAGCGCCAGATGGATGGATTCCCGGTGCGCCAAGGCGTAGCCCAACCCCAGGCCCAGGAAACAGGCGAGCAGGGAATAGTTCTTGTAGAACGCGAACGTCTCGAACACGCATCCCTGCCAGCGGATCATCACCAATTCCAGGAACAGACTGACGGCGGCGGAAGCGAAAATGGCCAGGGGAATCCAGCGCACGGACATGCCGTCGATGAAGCGGACCTGCCCGTCGGCGACAGCGGCGATCTGTTTTCGGAATATCCACGCCAGGACTCCGCCCGCCACCGCGGCCAGCATGGGGGGCGCCCATTCCGAAATAGAGGCGGCAAACAACGAGTCGGAAATGGCTTTGCCGGTCACCAAGGCCGAACAAACGACCACTCCGAGGGGGAGCAGGGCGGCCAGGGCCAGCGTGGCCAACATGATGCGGAAGAAGCGATTATTCATGGATCCCTTTCGGAAGGTCGTTGGCGACAAGTATCATAATTCGGTTGGATTTCCATAGGAAAAGCGTTCGCTTGAACGGGTCGTCCGGGCAGGTCATGGGGCCGACTCGGTTTGATCGATCAGCGCAAACCGCGCGGGAAGATCGGGTGCGGTGGCGGGTTGCCAGCGGTAGAACCGGCGTTGCGGAAAAGCCTGGGCCAGGCAAGGGAGTTCGGCGGGGATGTCCCGGGCATACAGAATGGGGGCCTGCAGCAGCGGGTCGTTGTGGAGGAAGCCGGAGGAGTAGCCGAAGCCGGCGTCGGGGAGCAAAACGAGCGCGGGGACGTCCAGTTTCGCGGCCAGCGCGGCGCGATGGATCGCGGGGGTGGCTTCTTCGTAGGCGCCGGCATA
>DAOTNL010000312.1:0-2366 GCA_035450765.1 Kiritimatiellia bacterium
ACGCTGCGGCGCACGCCGAGCCATTGCGACCACTCCTGCTCGAAGGCGCGGACGTTCGCCGACTGGGTCAGGATGGGATCGCCCTGCAGGAACGCGATGACCGCGGCGCGGTCTTCGGCCACGACGTTGTTTTCCATGAGGGGCAGCTTGAACGTCATGGGGCGGATTCCAGGGGGATGGGGTTGGAGAAGATGATCTGGGTGCCGGCGTGGTCGAGGTCGAAGGGCACGTGCAGCAGCTTGGCGAGCGCCTGGCGGACGGCCGGCTGGCGTTCGGGTTCGACGTAGAGCAGGAGGAAGCCGCCGCCGCCGGCGCCGGTGATCTTGCCGCCGAGCGCGCCGGCCTGGCGCGCGGTTGCGTACATCTCGTCGATCTCGGGCGTGCTGACGCGGGAACTGAGCGAGCGCTTGAGCAGCCAGCTCTCGTGCAGCAGGCGGCCGAAGTCGCCCAGGTCGCCGTTGCCCGTCAGGAGGCGGTGGCCTTCGTCCACCATGGCGGCCATCGCGGAGAGCTCCTTGCCTTTTTGCGGCACGTTCTGGAGCTGTTCGGCGACGACTTCGGACGAATAGCGCGAGAACCCGGTGAAGAAGAGGAGGAGGGAATCCTGGAATTTCTGCATGCGCTCGGCGGGCAGGGACACGGGTTCGACGACGACGTCGTCGTCGGGGGCGAAGCGGATCCGGTTGAGGCCGCCGAACGCCGCGCAGACCTGATCCTGGGAGCCGACGCGGTCGCCGCAGCGGTCGCGCTCGACGTGGATGGCTTCCTGCGCGAGCTGCATCTTGGAGCGGAACTCGCCGCGCAAGGCGTGCAGGGCGTGCAGCAGGCCGACGGTGAAGGAGGAGCTGGTGCCCAGCCCGGTCATCTTGGGCAGGTCGCCGTCGTGGTGGATTTCGATGCCGTCGCGGATGCCGAGTTCGAGGAGGCATTCGCGGACGGCCGGATGCTGGATGTCCTCGACGCGCTGGACGTCCTCGATGATGGAATAGACGACGCGGGACTTGTGGGCGAAGAAGGGGGGCAGCCAGCGGCAGGTGAGGTAGCAGTAGCGGGCGATGGCCGCCGAAAGCACGGCGCCGCCGTGCTCGCGGTACCAGGCCGGATAATCGGTGCCGCCGCCGAAAAACGACACGCGGTAGGGCGTGCGGGAGATGATCATGCCCGCACTCCTTTTTTCGCGCCGGGATGGGAAAAAGGATTCATTTGTGGAACGCGAAAAGGCATAGTAGGCGGTCGCGAGGTGGAAATGAAGCAAATTTGGCGGACGATGGGGTGGGCGGGTTTGGTGGCGGCGGCGGCGGCGGCGGGGTGCGCGCCCCGGCCGGCGGGGGAACCGGTCACGGTCGCGGCGCTGGCGGAACGCCTGGCCGATCCGCTCTGGCTGGCGCGCCTGGACCAGCCGGACACGCGGATGCACACGTCCTACGACCGCACGGGGGGCAACAACGATTTCGGCACGTTCCTGCGCGATTCCAAGGACCCCGGCTGGAAAGTGCTCGCGGATCTCAAAGGCCCCGGCTTCGTCTCGCGCGTCTGGTTCACCGGCGCCAAGGACGGTTATCCGCACCGGTTCCGGTTCTATTTCGACGGCGAGGAAACCCCGCGCCTGGAGGGCGACGTCAAGGAGCTGTTCGGCGGCCGATTCGCGCCGTTCCTGGCCCCGCTGGCGGAATACAACAACTACTGCTGGTATTCGTTTCTGCCGTTGCCCTACGCCAAGAGCCTGCGCATCGAATGCGAGCAGGGCCCGGCCGGCGCGAAGCCCTATTACCAGATTTCCGAGTCGGCCCTGCCGCGCGGCACGCCCGTCGAGACCTTCGCCTGGCCGCTGCCGGAGCGGGACGTCGCCGCGCTCGAACGAGCCCGCGCCGTCTGGGCGGACAACCGCCTGCCCGCGGCCGGCGAGAAAACCGAATTCGTCCTGGCCGACTGGAACGAAGCCGCGACGGTGCCCGGCCCCGGCGTCATCCGCCGCCTGGAATTCGAGCCGGACTGGAGCCAGATCCCCGAAGAGTCGCGCGACGCGGTCCTGCGCGACTGGATGGTCTCGATCCGCTGGGACGGCGCCACCAACGAGAGCGTGAAGGTTCCGCTGGGCGACTTCTGCGGCGTGCCGTGGCGGCGGGTCCGCGCGCATTCGCTCTATTTCGGCATGGAAAGCAACGCGCTGTTCTGCGCGTTTCCGATGCCGTTCGCGCAATCCGCGGAGATCCGTCTCGAAGCCGGGCGCGTGGCGCCCGTGCCCGTGGCGATCCGCGCGTGGGTCGCGCCGCGGCCGGACGCCGCGGCGGACGCGTTGGGCTATTTCCACGCCAACTGGCGGCGCACGACGCCGACCGATGTCGGCCGGCCGCATCCGATCCTGC
>DAOTNL010000313.1:0-2364 GCA_035450765.1 Kiritimatiellia bacterium
TTCTCGGCGATGTGCAAGGTGTACGCCTCGGACGTCGCGATGCAGGTGACGACGGACGCCGTGCAGGTGTTCGGCGGCTACGGCTACATGAAGGAATATCCCGTCGAGAAGATGATGCGCGACGCGAAGATCCTGCAGATCTACGAAGGCACCAACCAGATCCAGCGCGACATCATCGGGCTGGCGCTGAACAAGGAATACGGCGCGGTCGCCAAGAAGTAGGCCCGCGGCCCGGTTCGGTTTCGAACGGCGCGGCCGGCAGCGCGGACTGCCGGCCCGGAGGAGCGTGAAATGCATATTGTCGTGTGCGTCAAGCAGGTCCCCAACACCACGCAGGTCCGGATCAATCCGGAAACCAACACGCTGGTGCGCGACGGGGTCGAGTCGATCATGAACCCCTTCGATGAAAACGCGCTGGAAATGGCGCTGCAGCTGAAGGAAAAGCACGCGGGCACGAAAGTGACGGTGCTGACCATGGGCCCGCCGCAGGCGGCGGAAGTCCTGAAGGAAGCCGTTGGCCGCGGCGCGGACGCGGTGGTCCTGCTGTGCGACCGCGCGTTCGCGGGGTCGGACACCTGGGCGACGAGCTACGCGCTTTCGACCGCGATCCGCAAGCTGGAGCCGGCGGATCTGGTGCTGTTCGGCAAGCAGGCGATCGACGGCGACACCGCGCAGGTGGGGCCGGGCGTGGCCGATTGGCTGGGCATCCCCTGCATCGCCTACGCCCGCAAGATCGAGATCGCCGACGGCAAGGCCGTCGTGGAACGGAATTTCGAGGACGGCTACGAAAAGCTGGAAACGCCGTTGCCGTGCGCGCTGACGGTGCTGAAGGAGGCCAACGTGCCCCGGATGGCGTCGCTGCGCGGCAAGATGGCGGCCAAGAAGCTCGTCCTCCAGCCGACCACGGCGGAAGCGGTGGGCGCCGATCCGGCCAAGCTGGGCCTGAACGCCTCGCCGACGCGCGTGGTGAAGATTTTCTCGCCGCCGCCCAAGACGGGCGGGGTGAAGTGGCAGGGCGAGGAGCCCGCCGTCCTGGCGCAGCGGCTGGCGGACCTGCTCCGCGAGCGGAAACTGATCTGAGAAGGAGCGCGGTCATGGGCCTGAAAATCGATTTGGATCTGTGCACGGGCTGCGGGGCCTGCGTGGCGGTGTGTCCGTTCTGCGCGCTGGCGCAGCGGGCCGCGGACGGCAAGGTGGAAGTCAACGAAGCCTGCACGGCGTGCGGGGCGTGCCTCGAAACCTGCCCGGTGGGCGCGCTCTCGATGGAAGTGGCCGAAAAGAAGGCCGATGCCGGCGCGCTGGACGCGTTCCGCGGGCTGTGGGTCTTCGCGGAGCAGCGCGGCGGCAAGGTTCAGGAAGTGGCGTACGAACTGCTGGGCGAAGGCCGCGTGCTGGCCGACAAGCTGGGCGTCGAACTCTGCGCCGTCCTGCTGGGCCACCGGATCGGGAACTGCGCGGCGACGCTGTTCGAGCACGGCGCGGACAAGGTCTACGTGGTGGACCACCCGGCGCTGGATAAATACACGGCCGAGCCGTATTCCGAGGCGATGAGCGCCTTGATCCGGAAGTACAAGCCCGAGGTGGTGCTGGCCGGCGCGACGAGCATGGGCCGGGGCTTCATCGCCCGCGTGGCGATCCAGGTGAACGCCGGCCTGACGGCGGACTGCACCGAGCTGGGCGTGGACGTCGACAAGCGCCTGCTGCTGCAGACCCGTCCGGCGTTCGGCGGCAACATCATGGCGTGCATCGTCTGCCCCGACCACCGGCCCCAGATGGCGACCGTGCGCCCGAAGGTCTTCAAGCAGCCGGCGCCGACGGCGGGCCGGACCGGCCAGCTGGTCGCGGAGAAGCTGGACCTGAAGGACCCGGTCGTGAAGGTCCTTGAAACCGTCAACGCCATGCAGAACGAAGTGAACGTGGCCGGGGCGGAGTTCATCGTGACGGGCGGCCGCGGGGTGGGCGGGCCCGAAAACTTCAAGCTGCTGGCCGAACTGGCGGAAGCCTTGGGCGGGGCGGCGATCGGGGCGAGCCGGGCGGCCGTGGACGCGGGTTGGATTTCCAGTTTCCACCAGGTGGGCCAGACCGGCAAAACGGTGCGACCCAAGATCTATGTCGCCTGCGGCGTGTCCGGCCAGATCCAGCATCTGGTGGGCATGAACAGCAGCGACACGATCATCGCCATCAACAAGGATCCGGACGCCCCGATCTTCGGGGTGGCGGATATCGGCATCGTGGGCGACCTCTTCCAGGTGGTCCCGGAGCTGATCAAAGCCCTGAAAAAGTAGGGGGAACGGCCGTCCGGCCGGGCTTGGTCAATGGACAAAGTAAATGCGCCTTTGGCGGAGTAAATGCGCTGGGGGCGCA
>DAOTNL010000314.1:0-2358 GCA_035450765.1 Kiritimatiellia bacterium
GACGGAACCGGACCAGGTCGCCCGCATGGAGACTTCCGGCGAGGACGGCGTGCCCCGGTTGCGCTTCCGGCGCAACGTGGACGCGACCGACGTCGCCCTGATCGTCGAAGGCGCGGATTCGGTCGAAACGTCCGCGATCTGGCGCGGCATCGCCACGAATCTCGGCGGCATCTGGTCGCCGCCGGTGGTGGCGGAGGAAGGCTCCGGGAATCCGGTGACCTGCACGGTGGCGGATCCGGAGCCGCTGGCGTCCAACCGATTCTTGCGCCTCAGGGTCATCTTGCCTTGAGCGCGGCGCTCTTCCGGGCGCGGCGGTAGCGCAGCAACGTCGGGTAGCCGATTCTTTCCCACCTCGACCGGGGCGGGGGCGTGGCGTATATTCGCGAAACATGCCGGAAGAACGGTCCATTCTGTTGCGGATGCGCGGGCGGGTGCAGGGCGTGGGGTTCCGGCCGACGGCGTTCCGGCTGGCGCACGAGCTGGGGCTGCGCGGCTGGGTGCGCAACGACGCGGCCGGCGCCGAGGTGGCGCTGGCCGGTTCCGCGGATGCCATCGCGACGTTCCGCGCGGAGCTGCCCGGCCGGCTGCCGGCGGCGGCGGACGTCCAGCACGTGGACGAACGGCCCGGTCCGGCCGATATGCCGGCCGGTTTCGAGATCCGGCTGAGCGCCGCCGCGGACGGCGCGCGCACGGCGGGCATCCTGCCGGACCTGGCGACGTGTCCGGATTGCCTGCGGGAAATCTTCGACCCGGCCGATCAGCGCTACCGCTATCCCTTCGCGAACTGCACGCACTGCGGGCCGCGGTTCAGCATCCTCGAAGCCTTGCCCTACGACCGGGCGCACACGACGATGCGGAATTTCCGGATGTGCCCGGCTTGCGCGGCGGAATACGCCGATCCGCGCGACCGGCGCTTCCACGCGCAGCCCAACGCGTGCCCGGTTTGCGGGCCGCAACTGGCGTGGGCGCGGGCGGCGGGACCGACGCTGGCCGCGCGCGACGAAGCGCTGCTGGCCGCGGCGGAAGCCTTGCGCGCGGGGCAAATCGTGGCCGCCAAGGGGATCGGCGGTTTCCACCTGCTGGCGGACGCGCGCAACGGCGATGCCGTGCGGCGCCTGCGGCGACGCAAGCGGCGCGACGAAAAACCCTTTGCGCTGATGTTTCCGGATTTGGAGGCCGTCGCCGCGGCGTGCGCGGTTTCGGCGGCGGAACGGGAATGGCTGGAGTCGCCGGCGGCGCCGATCGTGCTGCTGCGGCGGCGCGACGGCGCGGCGGGCCTGGCGGAAGAAGTCGCGCCGGAGTTGCCGTGGCTGGGTGCCATGCTGCCCTATGCGCCGCTGCATCATCTGCTGCTGCGCGCACTGGGATTTCCCGTGGTGGCCACGAGCGGCAACCTGACCGACGAGCCGATCTGCACGGACAACGACGAAGCCCGGGCGCGGCTGGGCGACGTGGCCGATTTCTTCCTGTTGCACGATCGGCCCATCGCGCGGCCGCTGGACGATTCGGTGATCGCGGTCGGCGCCGACGGCGAGCCGATTCCGATGCGCCGCGGGCGGGGCCTGGCGCCGTACGCGGTACCGTTGCCGGGCGCGCCGGACGGCTGGACGGGGGCGGGGGCGCAGATGAAAAGCGCGGTGGCGCTGGCGGCCGGCGGCAACGCGGTGATCGGTCCGCACGTCGGCGATCTCGACCACGCGGGCGCGGCGCGCCTCTGGGCGCGGTCGGTGGCGGACTTGGCGGACTTGCACGGACTGAAACCCATCGCGGCGGCGGTGGATCTGCATCCGGACTACGCTTCCGCGCAGGGCGCCGCCGAATGGGGCGTGCCGACGGAGCGCGTCCAGCACCACCACGCGCACGTCGCGGCATGCATGGCCGAACACGGCCTGGAAGGACCCGTGCTGGGCATCGCCTGGGACGGCACGGGGCTGGGGACGGACGGCACGGTCTGGGGCGGGGAGTTTTTGGTCTGCACCCGCGCGGAATTCCGCCGCGCGGCGTGGCTGCGGCCGTTTCCGCTGGTGGGCGGCGACGCGGCGGCGCGGGAGCCGCGCCGCGCCGCGCTGGGCGTCCTGCGGGAAATGGGCGCGGATTTCCCGCCGCCGGGCTTCGCGGCGGCGGAACTGGTGGTTTTGGACGAGATGCTGGCGCGCGGAGTGAACGTGGTGCGGACGAGCAGCGCGGGGCGGCTGTTCGACGCCGTGGCGGCGCTGCTGGGCACGTGCCTGAAAATGAGCCACGAAGGCCAGGCGGCGATGCGGTTGGAGGCGCTGGCGGGAAACGCGCCGGCGGAACCGTATTCCTTCGGCTGGCGCGGCGACGAACTGGACTGGGCCCCGGCGGTGGCGGAAATCC
>DAOTNL010000315.1:0-2349 GCA_035450765.1 Kiritimatiellia bacterium
CGGCGGCGGCGACCTCGCCGCCAATGCCCGCCTGCGCACCGCGCTGGCCGCGGCCATGTGCGGGACGGCGCGCCGTTGCGCGACGCTGGCGCCGGCGTTCGTCGATCTGACCGGCGGAAACGATTCCCGCCTGACCGCCGCCGCCTTGCAGGCCGTCGGCTTGGCATCGGCCGCCGTTTTCCAAGTCGGGGAAAACGCCGGCGATCCGGATGGTCCCTTGGCCCGGGAAATCGCGTCCCGCCTGGGCGCCCGAATCCTGTTGCGCGACCGCGATGGCGAACCGGACGTGCCGGTCGATTTTTTCTCCGCCTGCGGGGTGCGGTTCGACGGGTATTTTCTCGGATTGGGGAACGCCCGGCGGATGTGGGCCGCGCGGCACGACTACGGCGGATACCACTATCATTGGGGCTCGCTGGGCGGGGAGCTGGCGCGGGATTATTTCTGGCGCCACGAATATTTCCGGTTCTGGGCCCCCCGGCGCGCGGATCTCGCGTACCTGCTGCAACGGCGCCTGTATTCGCCCTGGAACGCGCGGTGCGTTGCCGCCGCCGGCGTCGACGTGTCCGCCGGCGACCACGACGATTATCTGCTGGCGCCTCTGCGGAACGTCGCCGGCCGCATGTCCGGCGCGTCGAAATTCTACGTCTTGGATTTGCTGTACATCGGCCGGTTGGCGCAGAAAACCGCGGTGGCCTGGGCGTATGCGCCGGACCAGACCGTGCTGTTGCCGCTGCTGGCCAAGGAATTCCTCGACGCGGCGCTGGGCGCCGCCTGGTGGCAGCGGGTGAACCGCCGGCTGTCCCTGGAAGTCCTGGCGCGGCTGGCTCCCGGCCTGCGGGATATTCCGAACGACTACGGGATGGTCATGGCGCCGCTGGCGTGGTCCACGCTGGGGCCGCACCTGAAATCGCTGGCCGGAGACGTGCTGCGGCGGCGCATCCTGCGCCGCGGCAAGGCGCCGGCGGCCGCGCTGCGCCCGCGCGTCCTGCCCGCGGAGTATGCGGCGCGCGCCGGCGAAATGGCGCAGGCCGGCCTTCTGCCGCCGGAGGCGGCGCGGCTCGTGCGTTGGCTGTTGCGCGCCGGCACCCCGGCGGAACAGTTGCGCCTCGTGCCCGCGCTGGTCGGCCTGGGCGCGGTGCTGGCCGCCTGTCCCGACATCCGGCGCGAAATGCGGTTCGACGGCGCGGGCGGACCGTTTTTGGCCACCGAGGAACTGCGGCGGCCGATGCGGCCGGGGGCGCGCGCCGCCGCCGCGTCCGGACGGCAGATGCAGGAGAAAACGACATGAAAAAAATCGCATTGGTCGGGTGTGGGCGCATCATGGCCCGCCACGTGGAGGCCATCGCCGCCAATCCCGGACTCGAAATCGTCCTGGTCTGCGACAAGGACGAGACGAAGGCCCGGGCCGCGGCCGAAAAACTGGGCGTCCCGTACCTGACGGACTACCGCCAGATCCGCGGCGCGGACGTCGTCAGCGTGCTGACGCCGTCGGGCCTGCACCCCCGGCACGTGTCCAACGTGGCGGAACTGACGGATGCCGCGTACGTGATCTGCGAGAAGCCGCTTTCACTGACCCTGCGGGAAGCCTACGAAGTCTATCGGCGCGTGGAAAAGGCCGGCAAGGTTCTCCTGCCGGTCTACCAGAACCGCTACAATCCGCTGGTCGCCTGCGTGAAGAACCTGATCGACGGCGGCCGGCTGGGCAAGATCCACCAGTTCATCTGCAACGTCCTGTGGAACCGCAACGACGACTACTTCAAGATCGACTGGCACGGGACGTCGGAATTCGACGGCGGCGTCCTCTACACCCAGGCCAGCCACTACGTCGACATGGTCCATTATTTCTTCGGCGAGGTCGCCTCGCACAAGGGCGAGGGCGGCGCCCTGCGCGGCTTCGAGGTCTACGACAGCGTGTCCGCCGTGCTCCGCTTCAGGTCGGGCGTCGTGGGCACCATCAACGCCACGGTGGACGTCTACGAGAAGAACTTCGCGACGGAATTCACGCTGGTCGCCGAAAAGGGCACCATCCGCCTGTCGGGCACCAACCTGAACCAAATCGATTTCTGGAACGTGGAAGGGCTGGAGAAGCCCGACCTGGACTTCAAGCTGGAGCACCAGTACGGCCAAGGGCACAACGCCCTGTATCGCTATTTGCTCGAGGAAAAGTGGGCCATGTTTCCCTCCAAGGAAGACGTCCTCTCGGGCATCCGGTTGATGGAAATGCTGTCGTTCTGACGAAAGGAATCCCATGGGCGATTACTTCAAGCACGAGTCGGCCTACGTGGACGAGGGGGCCGAGATCGGCGCCGGCACGAAGATCTGGCACTTCAGCCACGTCATGAAAGGGGC
>DAOTNL010000316.1:0-2319 GCA_035450765.1 Kiritimatiellia bacterium
CCTCGCGATCTTCGCCGACCAGCCGGTCACGATCGCCAACGTGGCCTGCGTGGACACGTCCTATCCGGAATTTTGGGAGCAGTTGAGCCAATTGGGAGTGAAAGTTGAATAAGCAAACGACCATCGTGGCGGTGGACGGCCCTTCGGCGTCCGGGAAATCGACCGTGTCGCGCCGGACGGCCCAGGCCATGGGCTTCATCTACGTGGATTCCGGCGCCCTCTACCGGGGCGTGACCTGGAAGTGCGTGAAGGAAGGCATCGACGTGAAGGATTCGCAGGCGGTGACGAACCTCCTGATCCGCATGAACATGGAGCTGGTGCTGAAGGACAACGCGGTGGGCTATCTCATCGACGGCGAGGATCCGGGGCAGGAAATCCGCGCCGAACCCGTGCGCGAGCGCGTGGCGGACATCGCCGCCCAGCAGTCGGTGCGCGTCTACATCGTCGAGAAGCTGCGCATGATGACAAAGTTCGGCAGCCTGGTGATGGAAGGGCGCGACATCGGCACGGTGGTGTTTCCCGACACGCCGTTCAAGTACTACCTCGACGCCGACCCGGAGGAGCGGGCCCGCCGCCGCGCCGCTGAGATCAAGGTGCAGGAAGGCACCCACGACGTCGATGCGGTGCTCAGCTCCCTGCGCCGGCGCGACCAGAAGGACTCCAGCCGCGCGACCGCGCCACTGCAGATCGCCCTCGGCGCCAAGATCATCAACAGCACCGGCATGACCGTCGAGCAGGTCGTGGAGACCATCGTCGCCGACCTGAAGGCCGCCGGGGTGGCATCGGCCTAAGGCCATGCGCGAGGGGTTCTTCACGCAGCCGCTGTACTGGCTGGCCCGCGGGTTCGTCTATTTCTGCCTGCTGCTGAAGTACCGCATGCGGGTGGTCGGCCGCGAGCACGTGCCCGCCCGGGGCGGGGCCGTCATTGCCGCCAACCACTGCAGCTATCTCGATCCGCCGGTCATGGGCGGCGCCAATTCGCGGCGCGTCGTGCATTTTCTGGCGCGCGACACGCTCTTTTCCAACCCGCTCGCGCGCTGGTTTTTCCCGCGCGTGGGGGTGATCCCGCTCGACCGCACCAAGGGCGATCTCGGCGCCCTGAAGAAGGCGCTCGCCACCCTGAAGGAAGGCAAGGTGGTCGGCCTGTTTCCCGAAGGCACGCGCTCGCCGGACGGGCAGATGCGCGCCGCCAAGGGCGGCATCGGGTTCCTGATCGCCAAGGGCAACGTGCCCGTCGTGCCGCTGCACATTTCCGGCACGTTCGCGGCGTTTCCGAAGGGGGCGAACCGGCTGCGCCCTTCGCGGATCGTCGCGCGCTACGGCCCGGCCATTTCCCCGGAAGAAATCCTCGCCGCGATGACGAAGAAGAACGACTACGAATCCGTCGGCGCGCTTGTCATGCGGCGCATCGCCGAACTGGCCGCAGATTCCAAGGAATAGCCCGCGCCGCTTCCGTGTTTTGCGCCCTCCGGAACCGGGTATTGTTTTATAAAATAATACCCATTGCGATGCCCGGGAAACAACGGTGGATCTGACTATTTCTTGCCGACGATCCGCGGTTCGGTGCCGTTGAGCAGGCGCCTGACGTTGGCCCGGTGCTTGACGATCACCAGCCCGCCCATGAGGACCAGCGCGCCCGCCAGCAGGCGGTTGTCCGCGCCGTTCATCCAGAGGTAGGCGGCCGGCACGGCGACGGCCGCGAGGATCGACCCCAGCGACACGAAGCGGGTGAGCGCGACGGTCAGGGCGAACACGGCGAAACCGATGCCGACGGCGGCCGGCGCGATGCCCAACAGCATGCCCGCGCTGGTGCTGACGCCCTTGCCGCCCTTGAACTTCAGCCAGACCGGCCAGTTGTGGCCCGCGACGGCCGCCACGCCGCACGCCAAGCCCAGCCACGGCGGGGCGGATTCCAGCAGGCGCGGGAAGCAAAACGCCGGCACGAAGCCCTTGACCGCGTCGAGGACGAACGCCAGCACGCCCCAGCCCTTGCCGACGCACCGGAACACGTTCGTTGCCCCGATGTTGCCGGAGCCGACCTTCTGCAGGTCGACGCCCTTCAGGCGGGCGAGGAGCAGTCCGTTGGGAACCGCGCCCAGCAAATAGGCGGCCAGAACCAGCAGCGACAGCGCGAGCGGCGTGGATGTAATCATGGGCGAGAGAATGCGGTGCTCTCCGCCAAAACGCCAGCCAGAAAACAGGAAGAGGTTTAGCAGGAACACAGGAAGGTCGGGTCATATTGCGCGAAGGCCCGCAGCGCGGAAGCGTGTTGCCTCAAAAGACCATGACACCGGAGGGGCGGTGAGCGGGAGCGCCGTT
>DAOTNL010000317.1:0-2300 GCA_035450765.1 Kiritimatiellia bacterium
GGGGACGTTCAGCTTGTAGAGCTTGTGGGCGATCCGGTGCGCGGCGACCAGAAGCAGGCCGGGATAGGCCAGCAGGACTTCCGCGAAGGTCAGCGCGGCGGGATCGCCGTCGTAGGCCGCCTGCACGTCGGCGACGAGCAGCCGGCGCACGCCGGGCAGCGTGTCGAGGAACGCCTGCAGGATGCGGTCGGTTTCGCGGTCGAGGTTGTCGATCTTGGGCGGGCGGGCGCCTTCCACGCGCGCGGCCTCGCCGATCCAGCGGTAGGGCAGGGCGCGGCGGATCTCCCGGCGCAGCAGGCGCCAGGCCTCGCTCAGGCGGCGGACGAGGAACACGCCCAGCTCCGCGCCGTCCACCGGCGTGGCGCTGATCTTGCCGGGAAACATGACGTCCAGCAGCACGCGCAGCGCGTCCACCACGTTCTTCGGCGCGGGACTGTGCGTCAGCAGACCGTCCGGCGCGTCCGTGGCTTCCAGGTTGAACAGCCCGGCCAGCGCGTTGGCGGTCTTGCAGATTTCGGCTTCCGGCGCGCCCGCATTGCAGCGGGGGGCGGATTTTGCGGGGGATTTTTTCATGGGCAGGAGATGGTGGCCGAGGCGCTGTCGCCGCCGGAACTGACTTGGAGGACGCCGCTGCCCACACCCGAGCGGGTGAACGTGGTGGAAGATCCGGTCGTGGGTGACACCGAACCGCCGGTGCCGCTGTAGCTCCAGACATAGCTGCCGTCGCCGCCGGTAGCCGTGAACCCTCGGGTCTGGCCGTTTGTGGTCAGGCTGGCGCTCGTTGGGCTGACAACGACATCGGTGCTGTTGGTGACGATGGGGCTGTTGGTGGCGACGGGGGAGACGGTGGCGGTGCCGAAGATGCTGCCGGCGAAGCCGGGTTCGATCCAGGCGGCGTCGAGGGTCGATTTCTGGGAGGCGTAGCTGAGCGTGCCGGCGATGTCCACGGACACGCCGGCGGTGGTGCGGCCCTTCAGGTTGAAGCTGGCGACGGCGCCGTTCTGCGCGGTGAGGCTGCCGGACCAGGTCATGCCGGCGTTGTCGTAGCCTTCCAGCACGCTGCCGTACTGCAGCAGGCGCAACCAGACGAGCTTGACGCCGCTTTGCCGGTTGGCGGGGAAGACCAGCGCGCCGTAGCCGTTGGTGCTGCCTTCCTCGGTGTTCATGTAGAGTCCGGCGTAGTTGTAGATGTTGCCGTCGTTGTCGGAAATCGTCGACGTCGTGCTGTCCGTGGAATCGACGTCGCAGCCGACGGTCCAAAGCAGCGCGGCGAGGGGCAGGGCGAGGCCGAAGGCCAAGACGCGGAAAGCGGCGGTCCGGAATACGTTCATGCGCGGGTTCCTCATGGAATGTCTTTTTAACTTCCCCCATCCGGGCCGTTTTTGCAAGACTGTTCGCGGCGGGATTAGCCGCCTGAAGAGGAGATGAAGCGCCCATGAGGCCCTACCACGTCGAGGATGTCCTGATCACCCCCCGCCAACTGGCCCGGCGCGTGGACGAAGTCGCCCGCGAAATCGCGGCGGCCGGCCCCGGCGAAAATCTCGTGGTCATCGGCATTTTGCGCGGCAGTTTCATCTTCCTGGCCGATCTCGTGCGGTGGTTCTCGCTCAACGACCTGCATCCGCGCATCGATTTCATGATCATGGAAAGCTACGGCAGCGGCACCACGGCCCAGAAGGAGCCGACGGTCACCCGCGACTGCACCCTCGACCTGGCCGGGGCGGACGTGGTGGTGGTGGACGACATCCTCGACACCGGCCGCACGCTCCAGAAAGCGGTGGCCCACCTGCGGGCCAAGGGCGCGAAAACCGTCCGTTCCTGCGCGCTGCTGGACAAGCCCTCCCGCCGGATCGTGCCGTTCGAGGCCGATTTCGTCGGCTTCGAGATCGAAGACGCCTTCGTCGTCGGCTACGGCCTCGACTACGACGGCCGGCACCGCGAGCTGCCGCACATCGCCAAGGTGACGTTCGTCGACGGCCAATAGACCGGGCCATGCGCACGCTCCTCAAAGCCTCGTTCGCGCGCGCCGCCGCGGCGACGGGCGCGCTGGGGCGGCGCCACGCCGGCCGGCTCGTCGTGCTGACGTTCCACCGCGTGCGGCCGGACGGCGAGGCCGCCGCCGCGCGGCCCATGCGCGCGCTCGAAACGCCCGCCGCCGATTTCCGCCGCCTGCTCCAGCACGCTCTGCGCCTGGCGGACGATCTCCTCGCCCAGCGGGGTGACGGCGATCTCGCCCGAGCTGCGCTCGAACAGGCGCACGTCCAGCTCCTCTTCCAGCTTCTTGATCGCCACCGACAGCG
>DAOTNL010000318.1:0-2296 GCA_035450765.1 Kiritimatiellia bacterium
AGGTTCTCCTTGTTGTTGGAGAAGATGGAGACCTTGCCGTCGTCCTCGATGTCGATCTGGGTGCCGGTGGTCTCGGTGATGCGGCGGATGTTCTTGCCGCCGGGACCGATGAGGGCGCCGATCTTCTCGGGGTTGATGTTGACGACGACGATGCGCGGGGCGTAGGGGGACAGTTCCGGCCGCGGGGCGGGCAGGGCGGCCAGCATCGTGTCGAGGATCTTCTGGCGGGCCTGCTGGGCGCGGTCGAAGGCGCCGGCGACGAGATCCCACTCGAGGCCGCGGATCTTGAGGTCCACCTGGAAGCCGGTGATGCCCTCGCGCGTGCCGGCGACCTTGAAGTCCATGTCGCCGCAATGGTCTTCGGCGCCGAGGATGTCGGTCAGCAGGACGGGCTTGTGGCCTTCGCCGGTGACGAGGCCGATGGAGATGCCCGCGACGGGCTTCTTGAGGGGCACGCCGGCATCCATGAGGGCGAGGGTGCCCACGCAGACGGAGGCCATCGAGGACGAGCCGTTGGAGCCCATGATTTCGGAGACGACGCGGACGGTGTAGGGATAGTCCTTGGGCACCATCGGCTCGATGGAGCGCTCGGCGAGCGCGCCGTGGCCGATTTCGCGGCGGTTGAGGCCGCCGAGGCGCTTGACTTCGCCCGTGGAGTAGGGCGGGAAGTTGTAGTGCAGCGTGAAGCGCTTGGTCGTTTCGCCGCCGGTGAGGCCGTCCATTTCCTGCTCGTCCTGGCCGGTGCCGAGGGTGACGACGGCCATGGCCTGGGTTTCGCCGCGGGTGAACAGCGCCGAGCCGTGCACGCGCGGCAGCAGGGCGACTTCCGCCACGAGCGGGCGCAGCTGGTCCATGGCGCGGCCGTCCATGCGCTTGCCTTTTTCGAGGACGCCCTTGCGGACGATCTCGATTTCGACGACGTCGAACAGCATCTTGAACTTGTTTTCCGTCATCAGCTCTTCGCCGTAGGCTTCCTTCATCTTGGCGAAGGCGGCGTCGAAGACCTTGCGCATCTTCTCCTGGCGCTCGAGCTTCTTGACGGTGAAGAGGGCCTCTTCGAGGTCCGCGCCCGCGATTTCGCGCAACTTGGCGACCTGGCCGGCGTCCGGCAGGGTTTCGGCGAAGGTCTTGGGCGCGAGGCCCATCTTGGCGCGCAGTTCGGTCTGGGCGTCGCAGATCTTGACGACGGCCTCGTGGCCGAACTTCATCGCGGCGACCATGTCGGCGTTGCTGATTTCGAGGGCCGAGCCTTCGATCATCATGGGCAGGTCGCGGCGGCCGACGTAGACGAGGTCGAGGTCGGAGTCCTTGAGCTGGCTATGGGAGGGGTTGAGGATGAACCGGCCGTTGAGCCGGCCGACGCGCACGGCGCCGATGGGGCCCAGGAAAGGCAGTTCGCTGAGCATGAGGGCCGCGGAGGCGGCGTTGATGCTGAGGATGTCGCTCTCGTTCTCGCCGTCGGCGGTCATGAGGGCGTTGTTGATCTGGACGTCGTTGAAGAACCCTTCCGCGAACAGGGGGCGGATGGGGCGGTCGGTGACGCGGGCGGTGAGGATTTCCTTCTCGGTGGGGCGGCCTTCGCGCTTGAAGTAGCCGCCGGGGAAGCGGCCCGCGGCGTAGAAGCGCTCGCGGTATTCGACCTGCAGCGGGAAGAAATCGATGCCTTCGCGCGGCTTGGAGGTGGTGGTGACGGCGGAGAAGACCATGGTCTCCCCGAGCTGGCAGGTGGCCTGGCCGGCCGCCTGGCGGGCCAAGAGGCCCGTTTCGAACGTCATGGTTTTCTCGCCGAGGGCGATGCTGACGGACGTGGTGTTTTTCATTGTCTGCTTTCCTTGCTGCTTCTTCTCTTCTTCTGCTTCTGGCTTGATACTTCGGTGCGCGCGGGGGCGCGGCGCGGCGGGGATTCCGGCGCGGCTCGATGAAAGGAAAGAGAAAAGACTCGGTCCGTCCACGGCCGCGGAGGCCGCCAGCGGACGGGGGTGGGCGCTCCCCCGGCGGGGGAACGGGACCCCCGGGGGAACTAGCGGCGCAGGCCGAGGCGCTCGATGAGCTTCTGGTAGCGGGCGAGATCCGAGTCGCGCAGGTAGTCCAGCAACCGGCGGCGCTGGCTGACCATGACGATCAGTCCGCGGCGCGAGTTGTGGTCCCCTTTGTGGACCTGGAGATGCGCGGTCAGGTCCTGGATCCGCTTGGAAAGGAGGGCCACCTGGACCTCCACGGAACCGCTATCCTTCTCGTGCTGTTGATATTCCTGCTTGATCGCCGCTTTGGCTGCGCTGTCCATCATAACTGTTTG
>DAOTNL010000319.1:0-2295 GCA_035450765.1 Kiritimatiellia bacterium
TTGCCTGGACCGAGCCGGTGGCTCCCTACACCTGGCCCTAATCCAACGACAACCATTTAAAAAGAAACAACAGGAGTAACGAAATGAAGAAAATCTTGATGGCGCTTTTTGCCTTCGCCGTTGCGGCTTCCGTCGCGACCGCCGGCATCGGCATCTCTTGGGCGACCCAGAACTGGGGCGAGTATCACGTGGGCGGCGGCGCCATTTTGGCGGCCAACGACGTGCTCTGGCAGTTGATCTATGCCGGCGTCGACAACCAGGCGGATCCCATCCACAACGATGGCGTCGTGTCTCCGATGGATCCTGCGGCTTGGGTGGCGAACAACTACCTGCGTCCCGGCGGCGACGACCAGTTGCTGGCTTCCCGCATCATCCCCATGGGCGGCGGTACGGCCGCAGATGGAACCATTTGGGACGAATGGCTTATGGGCGTGATCGGAACTGCCGATCCTGTTTTCCAAGATTTGTCTTGGACGACGGCAGGATTTGTCTATCAGCGCGTGTTTGAATCTTCGACCCCGCTGTCTGGCAGCACATACTTCTATCAAACTGGCCTGCTTGCGTTGGACACGACATTTGCTGGCGGCACTTCCACGCCTCAGGATTTCTTCGTGGATCCGGCTGGCGGTCCCCTCATCCCGAACCTGCAGCCCTATGCGGTTCCGGAGCCGGCGACGATGGGCCTGTTGGGCCTCGGCGCGCTCGTGATGGCGATCCGTCGCCGCCGCGCCTAATCTTCGCCTAGCCGCGAATGCGATCCCCGGCGGGAAACCGCCGGGGATTTTTTTGCTTCAACGGCGACTTGGGCCAAGTCGCCCTATCCGTGAATGACCTGATTCACCCACGCCGCAAGGGCGTGGGGGCCTGGAATCGGGATCGAAGACCCCCACGGGCTTGTCCCGTGGGTGAATCAGGTCCAGAGGGATAAGCTTGAAGGCAGCATTTCAACGCTCAATGCCGGTTTCCAATTCGCATTTTAGACTGTTTTCCGGCGCCGGGCGCGGTAGGATAAACAAGATATGAACGATTTCGAAACCGCGCAGCGTTTGTGGGCGCCGTGGCGCATGGAGTTCATCCGCGCGCCCAAGGAATCCGGCTGTTTCCTTTGCCGGATCGCCGGCGAGCCGGCGCGCGACGCGGACAACCACGTCGTGGGCCGGCGCGGGTCGGCGCTGCTGCTGCTGAACCGCTATCCGTACAACGGCGGCCACCTGATGGCGGCGCCGGTGCGCCACGTGGCCGCGCTGGCGGATCTGACCGCCGAGGAGATGCGCGATCTGATGGATCTGGTCTGCCGCGGCCAGCGGCTGCTGGCCGGCGTCATGCGGCCGGAAGGGTTCAACGTCGGCATCAACGAGGGCGCCGCGGCGGGGGCGGGCCTGAAGGACCATCTGCACGTGCACGTCGTGCCGCGGTGGGAGGGCGACACGAACTTCATGCCGGTCTTGAGCGGCGCGCGGGTCGTGCCGCAGGCGCTGGCGGACACCTGCGCGGCGCTGCGGGCCGAGTGGGCCCGCACGGAGGCCGGCGCGTGACCATGGCCGAACGCACGATCCATTTCGACAACGCGCGCGAAGCGCAGGACGTGACCGGTCCGCGCGGGGAATACCTGCCGCCGCTGGAACAGGCGTTCGGCGTGGCGGCGGTTTCGCGCGACCTGTGGCTGAAACTCGCCGGCGACGCCGCGGCGGTCGCGGCCGCGGGCGCGTTCGTGGACGGCCTGCTGCGCGCGCGCAACGCCGGCATGACGCTGAATCCGCACGCGGTGGGCTACGCCCGGCAGGCCTACGCGGAGGGCCGCGGCGCGGAGGTGGACCGGCTGGCGGGCCTGCGCGTCGACGTGGCGCCCGGCCGCGCGCCGGTGTTCCCGCGCACGTTCGGCCAGGCGGAATTCATCGAAACCATCCGGCGCAGCGACCTGACGTTCGGACTGGGCCCGGCCGGCACCGGCAAGACGTGGCTGGCGATGGCCATGGCCGTTTCGGCGCTGCTGAAGAACGAAGTGGCGCGCATCGTGCTGACCCGGCCGGCCGTGGAAGCCGGCGAGGCGCTCGGCTTCCTGCCCGGCGACCTGCAGCAGAAGATTTTGCCGTATTTGCGGCCGCTCTACGACGCGCTCTACGAAATGATGCCGGCCGAGGACGTGCCGGACCTGATCGCGCGCGGCACGATCGAAGTGGCGCCGCTGGCCTACATGCGCGGGCGGACCTTGAACCGCGCGTTCGTCATCCTCGACGAAGCCCAGAACACCACGCGCGAACAGATGCTGATGTTCCTGACGCGCCTGGGCTTCGG
>DAOTNL010000320.1:0-2293 GCA_035450765.1 Kiritimatiellia bacterium
ATAGTACGATCCTGTTTTTGCGCGGGGGACAGCGCGGAAAACGCCGCGACAGCATGGAGCGGCGCGGGGTATTCCACACGCAGGGCGGGCTCCCGCTCGGACACCTGAAACACGGCTCTCCACCAAATGCGGGGGCAAGACCGCTCGATTGATTAACAACAACATGCTCTCACCCGGAGCCTGTAGTTGTCGGAACTCCACCAATTGCGTGGGCACGCTTTGAACATACCCACTCCGGATGGCGGCATTGCGCCGGATGAAATCAGCGCAGGCGCTGGGCTTCGTAGGGGGTGGCGATGGGCGGGCGCAGGGGCAGCGCGACGGGCGGCGGCGGCGGCTGGGGCGGCACGTTCTTGCCGCCGCCGGGCGCGCCGGCCACGGTCAGCATGGCCAGATTGTAGGCGTTGCCGAATTCGCTGGCGACCCCCACCCCGCACACTTCGATGATCGCGCGCTGGAGCGCGGACAGCAACGAGGGATCCATGCTGGCCGTCGGACTGGCCGCCACCATGCGGCCGAACACGATCGCCAGATCCGTCCAGTCGCCTTCCGGGAAGGTCATGAACAGGTAGCCGACGAGGGACGAGGCCCGGCTGTCGCGCTCGGCGCGGTCCAGATCCAGTTTGACGATCTCGATCACGACGTCCCGGGCGACTTCCGCCGCCTGGTCGATGGAGGCATCCTGGAGCAGTTCGACCACCTTGGAAAGATCTTCGGCCGCGGCCTTGAGCTCCGCCCGCGTCGGCCGGTCGAACGCCGCCTGCGCTTGCAACCCCGCCACGCACACCGCCACCGCCGCCCATCCGAGGATTTTCGCGCTCATGCTGCCGGCCTCCTAGTACTGGACGATGGCACCCAGGATCAGGCGCCGGTCGTCGTAGTCCACGAAATCGAAATTGGAGTCCACTTCGTCGTAGATCGCCTCGAGATAGACCCGCAGGAAGTTGCCCGGCGCGATGTAGTCGATGCGCGCGTGGCCCTCGACGCGGACGTCCTTGCGGTCCTTGGTGACGCCTTCGTGGGTGACGGGATCGAGATAGTCGTCGTAGCGGTAGATTCCGCGCATGGAGAAGATCCAGCTCGGCCGCCAGCGGTAGCCCAGTCCGGCCCAGCCGCTGACGTATTCCATGCCGTTCTGCTCGTAGAACGAGGAGAATTCCGTGCCGTTGTAGCCGCCGATGCGGAAGGTCAGCTTTTCGGTGATGAACCAGTCCGCCGCCGCGTTGAAGTTGAAGGAAATCTGGTCGTCGTCGCTGTGGACGCCGTCTTCGTCGACCTGGACGTCGGTTTCGTCGAGATCGGCTTCGGCGAACGTCGGCTCGTACGGACGGGCGTAGTATTCCAGGCCGGCGCCGAGGTGGTAGACCAGCTTCTGGGCGCCCTGCGTCTGCAGGCCCAGGCGGATCGTCGTCAGTTCGGCCGGATCGCCGGTGCCTTCCTGGTACTGCAGGCCCTGGCGCAGCGTGAGCAGGACGTCGGTCTTGTCGGTCACGCCCCACGCGCCTTCCACCTGCCAGATGTGGCCGTCCAGATCCAGGCCTTCGGGCACGTATTCTTCCTGCTTGCGGCGCAGGCGGTCGTGGGTCTCGTTGGGGTAATGGACGCCGGAATAGCGGTAGGACAAGGACAGCAGCAGCTTGTCGGACATGCGCCGCGACAGCGAAGCGCCCAGCTGGTTGAGCTCGCGCTCGAGGTCCAGGGCGTTGCTGTCTTCCACCATTTCGCCGGAAAGGCGGGAAGATTCGATGTCGGAGGCGTGCCGGTCGTTGTCGTCGAGGAACCGGTAGCTTTGGATGATTTCGAACATGGATTTGCGGCCGTTGCCGAGCTGCAGGGTCAGATGATCCCCGTAGGTCGTGAAGTCGCGGTTGCTTTCGGTGTCGTAGCTGCGGTCGGACAGAAACAGGTTGCCTTTGACCAGGAACGTGTTGGTTTCCGCCGAGGAACTGAACCGCAAGCCGAGTTCCGGCTCGAAAAACGTATCGGAAATCACGTTCGTGCCGTCTTTGTAGACGTTCGAATCGTGGGAGAAGTTCAGATCCACGTAGGGACTCAGCACCCAGGACGCGACGGTGAGGCCGTTGCCCGGTCCGGCCCACGCCGCAACGGTCCAGCAACAAGCAAAAAAAGCCCCCAGAAAGCGCAGGCTATGACTACAATTGCGCATCTTTGGTATTTGACATCCGGAGAGCCCGAATGTCAACGGCCCAGCTGTTAAGATCGAATTATATCCGCGGAAGGTGAATTGACAATGTAAATGCGCCCCCCTGCCGTTGGCAAAGGCGCGCCTGGT
>DAOTNL010000321.1:0-2261 GCA_035450765.1 Kiritimatiellia bacterium
CGCGCTAGAACGGCCTCGATGAATCGCCGCGGCCCTCCGCATCCGGCGCAGGGCGGCGCGGCCAGGAGGCTGCCATGAATGTCCGTAGAAACATCCGCCGCATGGTTTTCGCGCTGGCCGTCCCGACCTTGGCCGCGTTCCTGCTCTCCGGCTGCGAAGGGGACGGCGACGACGAGGATCTGTCTGTCCCGGCGGGAACGATGGGGACGAATGAAACGGCGGACGCGGATGCGGCCGCGCCCGAAGATCCCGATTTCCCCGACGGCCTGCATCCCACCGCTTCCGCCAGCCGGACCATCGCCGAGGTATTTGCCCGGCAGATTTCGCCCGCGGCGGATGCCGGCGGCGATCCCGCGCCCGTGGTCGCGTGCATCGGCGACAGCATTACCGCGCGCGGCTATCCGCCGTATCTGGCCGACCTGACCGGGTTGCCCGTCGTCAACGCCGGCAAAGGCGGCGAGGGGAGCGGCGGCACGGCCGCGCGCGCGCCCGGCGTGCTGGCCGAGTACCGGCCGGCCTATCTGTGCATCCTGACCGGGATCAACGACGTCAGCGGCGGCGACGCCCCCATCGAGACGATCGTGGCCAACATCGAGTCGATCGTCAACGCGGCCAAGGCCAACAACGCGATTCCCGTCGTCGGCACCCTGACGCCGCTGTCCGGCTCCCACAGGGAATGGGCGGACGACGGCCGGGCGTGCAGCCAGGCCATCCGCGCCATGGCCGCGCGGACCGGCGTGCGGCTGGCGGACGTCGCCGCCGCGTTCGATTGACCCGGCGGGCGCCGCAAAAACGGCTTGCGCAAATCCGCGGGGCGGGGGAGACTCCCGGCCCAATCGAGAGCGTCCATGAGTGCATACGTCCGTCCCTCCGTCCAGGATCTGCAAGCCTACGCCCCCGGCGAACAGCCGCAGGTGGCGGGGCTCGTCAAGCTCAACACCAACGAAAATCCGTACCCGCCGAGCCCGGCGGTGGCGCGGACGCTGGCGGACTTCGCGTCCGAGTCGCTGCGGCTCTATCCCGATCCGGTTTGCGCGGCCCTGCGGGCGCGCCTGGCGGCGCTGGCCGGCGTCGGTCCGGAAAACGTGTTCGTAGGCAACGGTTCCGACGAAGTGCTGCGGCTGGTCACGCGGGCGTTCACGCGGCCCGGCGGGGCGGCGGCGGCTTTCGAGCCCTCCTACTCCCTTTACCCGGTGTTGGCGGCGGCGGAAGAAGTCGGTTTCCGCACCGTTCCGCTGCCGGACGACTTCAGCTGGACGGAGCCCCCGGCCAATCTGGATGCTTCGCTCTTTTTCCTGGCCAACCCCAACGCGCCGACGGGCGTTTTCTATCCCTTGGAAGCCATCGAGTCGTTTTGCCGGCGGTTCCCGGGCGTCGTGCTGGTGGACGAGGCCTACGTGGACTTCTCCGGCGGGCGCAACGCCTTGGATCTGGCCAAGAAACTGTCCAACGTCCTGGTGGCGCGCACGATGTCCAAGTCGTTCTCCCTTGCTGGGTTGCGAATCGGATGGGCCATCGGAAGCGCCGAGCTGATTGGCGCGCTGTACAAGCTCAAGGATTCCTACAACGTGGACCGGCTGGCGCAGGCCCTGGCGCTCGCCGCGCTGGGCGATTTGCCGTGGATGGAAGCCAACGCCCGGAAGATCGTGGCCACCCGGGAACGGACGGCCGCCGAACTGCGGAAACGGGGCTTCCGGATCGTGCCTTCCGCCTCGAATTTCCTGTTCGTTTCGCCTCCGGCGGGGACGACCGCGGCCGAACTGTTCGCGCGCCTGCGGCAAGCCAAGATCCTGGTGCGCTATTTTCCCGGCGGCCGCACCGGCAGCTACCTGCGCGTCAGCGTCGGCACCGACGAGCAAATGGACGCCTTTTTGGCGGCGCTCTAGCCGCCGTTTTTCGGCCTTCGCCGGCCTTGCGCCGCGGGGCCCGCCATCCTCGTGGCATCCGCGGACTTCCGACCTCCGCGCCGCGGCATTTTTTGATTGCCAGCGGAATGCGTTTGGAGTTTACTTCTTACAAATGGGCAACAGGCCCTTGTCCAACCGGTTGCAGAAAGATCGCATGATGAGAAAAGCCAGTGCGGGAGTGTTGTGTTTTGTCGTTGGCCTTTGGATGGCCGGCAGCGTCTGGGCGGGGGAAGAGGGGGCGGTCGCCGCGCCGGAAATGACGGCGGAACCGATGGTCGAAGCTGCGGCGGCCGACGTGCCGGCGGCGGAAGCTGCGGTGGTACCCTCACCAACTGCACCATCACTGGTAATACT
>DAOTNL010000322.1:0-2247 GCA_035450765.1 Kiritimatiellia bacterium
GTCGGCAAGGTGTTCTACACGAACGGGACGATCAACCCCAACACGCGCAGTTCGAACGTGCTGGCGTCGGCGTTCTACGGCCTGTCCACGCACGAAGCGCCCAGCGTCAGCAACAACGTCGTGTCCGCCGCGCCCATCACCGCGGACCAGGCGTACGTCCTGGCCCAAAGCATCCTCGACGAGACGAAATCGGGCAAACTGAACGATCCGGAGACGGCGGCGTTCCAGGCGGGCACCGACTGGGTGCGCGTGAAGGCCATGCAGCAGGGCGGCGCGCTGTCGAAGCTGGGACTCAACAACAACCAGCGCGAATCGCTGATCCGCAACACCTGGGGGCTGTTCAGTCCGGAAAACAGCCTGTTCACGGTGGTGGTGGTGGCGCAGGCCATCAAGGAGGCGCCCGCGTCGGCCGATCCGGTCGGCGTCTGGAACGCCAACGCCGACATGATCACGGGCGAACGGCGCGGAGTGGCGCTGGTCTGGCGCGACCCGTTCAAGAACGGCAACAACCTGCACCACGAAATGTTCGTGCGGATGTTCCGGTATCTGAACGATTGACGGTCCCCGGGGGGGCGAAGCCGGCAGTCGGGGCGGGGCGGTCGGTTTCGGGGAGGGCTCGACGTGCAGCGCGGCCCGGCCCGACGATGGCGTCGGGCCTCCAAAGCGGCTTGGAGCCGGCGCGCCCCCGCGCCGGAAAGCGGGAACCCCAATATCCAATGTTCAATATCCAATATTCGATTTTGAAGTGGGGACCGTTGCAGGCCGGGGCGGCGAGCCGGCATGCGGCTTGAGCCTCAAGGCGCGTCGAACGGGTGGCAATAGACCTTCGGCCTAGCGGGCCGGGGGGGGGCGCCGGCGCGCGCGCTCAGGGCGTGCCGAGGAGCTTGAGCTGGTAGTAGGCCTTGGGCCAGACGGACGTGCTGCGGCGCACGTTGAACATGCTCTGGCTGGCGGCGTTGAGGGTGTGCGTGAAGTTGGTGGGCAGCCACGTCGGCGCGGCCAGGTTCGTGGCGAACCGGACTTCGTAGAGGGTGACCGGTTCGTAGAAGTCGTTGCCGTCGGTCTGGATCAGGACGTTGGTGGTGCCGAAGACGACGTTGGTGATGAAGATTTCGTCGGGAATGGGCAGCTCGTAGGTGAACGGCTGGGCCGCCGCCTCGTTGAAGTTCGTGTAGACCGTGCTGGCGTTGGCGCCGGCCCCGCCCAGCCAGGCGGTCTGGACGCCGGACTTGTTGGGATTCACTTCGAGGACGTATTCCAGGACGTCGCGGCGATGGTAGGTGCGCGGATTGATCTGCGCCCAGACGTAGGCATGGCCGTTGGTGTCGGCGGAACCTTCGCGGACGATCATGCCCAGCGCGGTCCAGGCGTATTCCCCTTGGAGGCGATGATAGAGGGTGCCGGCGGGGGCGGGATAGGCGGAATTGGTGTAGCCGTAGTAGATGCCGATGGTGTCCCAATGGGCCGCGCCCAGCGGGTCGAGCATGTAGAACGGCGCCACCAGATTGGTGTTGGCCGGGACGATCCGCCGGGTCTGGTCGTGCCAGGCCCAGGCGTAGACGTTCGTGCCGGAAGGCGGCTCTTCCAGCGTCTGGCCGACGTTGGCCGCGCCGACGGTGATGATGGCCAGCTGCCAGTCGAAATCGAAATCGTCGTAATAGGCGCCGGTGCCGACCAGCCCGATGGTGTTGGTTTCGCTGGGGACCTGGACCGCCGGGATGCGGTCGGAATTGGGGGCGAAACCGATGTAGGAGAGCGAATAGACCACGTGGCCGTACTGGTTGAGCAGGCGGACGACGCCGACGCCGTCGTAGACGTGGTCCTTGTAGTCGGGATTCCACGTGGCGACGTTGGTCGGCACCAAGGTGGCGAGGACTTTGTCGACGGGGGAGTTGCTGGCCAGTTCGGCATCGCCGAAGACGTAGAACCCGTGGGCGTTGGTCTGGTTGCCGAGAACCGTGTTGGTCGGCACCACGTAGGTGGCGTAGATGGGCTGGCCGCCGTTTTTCGCGATGTCGGCGTCGGCGCCGAACGCGAGCTCGAGGCGCCAGCCGCCGATGTCGGTGCCGCTAAGGCCGCACAGTTCGACGAATTCATGGCGCTCGCCGGTGAATTCGAACTCGAACGTGTCCCAATTGAAGGACCACGGCTCGTCTTCGCCGTAGGCCGCGTAGCCGATTTCGTTGATCCAGACGTTGCCGCGGGGGACGCTGGAGACGAAATTGGTGATCGTGGCGGTGACGTGGA
>DAOTNL010000323.1:0-2239 GCA_035450765.1 Kiritimatiellia bacterium
GGCGCGTCGTTGGCCAGATCCCAGCCCGAGGTGGAATCTTCCACGCCGGCGGGCGGCGGCAGCGCGCCCCAAGCCGGCGGCACCACCCGCGGCGCGTCGCCCAGCACCCAGACGGCCGGCAGCGCCGACGGCGCCGGCAGGAACTTCTTGCCCAGCAGCGCGCTGGACAACTCGCACAGCGTTTCGCCGGCCGCGTCCTCCACCCGCACGCCGTCGAGGCCCGCGGCGTTGTCCGGCACAACCACCCGATAGTGCGCCGTGGCGACCGTCGTCGCGCCGGCGCCGCGCAGTTCCCGGACCGCGACCGGTTCGCCGCCGCGGCCCGCCACGGTGAAGGTTTCGCGGTCTTCAAAATCCCGGAGTCCGCGGGCTTCGATCCGCACCAGATAGGGCCCCAGCGGCTGCACCCGCACCGGACCGACAACGAACGCAGCGGAAACGGAACTGTTCATGATTTGGCTCCCGATCAGAATGGCAACCGCCAAACGATCTTTCATGGAGCCCAATTTGCTGCATTCCGCGCGAATGTTCTTCTCATCCGGGAATCGCGAGTTATCATTTTTTGGCATGAACGCGAACCGCTCGCCTTTCGACCGGAAACCCGGTTGCGCCGGGGTCGTCGTGTCGCTGGCCGACAAGCGCTGGTATCTGCGACAGTGGCACGCGCACGACACGCTGGAAATCAACCTCGTCCTGCGCGGCTCGGGCCAGGTCCTGCTCGAAAATCGCCGCTATCCGCTCATGCCCGGACATTTGATCTGGCTCTGGCCCGGCCAGCGCCACGTGCCGGCGGGCTGGTCCGCGGACATGCTGCTGTGGATCGTCGAGTGGCGGCCCGGATTCCTGCCGCGCCTGCGCCGCGCCCGCCGCCGCGACGCGCCGCCGCCGGCCGATCCAGCCGCGCCGTTCTGCCGCCGGCTCGCCGCGCCCGCGCTGCGGCGCCTCGACGGCCTGCTGGCCGCCGTTGCCGCCCAAATCCGCCCGGACGCGTTCAACCGGGGGCTCGATTTTGCGCTGCTGGCGCTGTGGGACGAATTCCAAGCCGCCGAGCCCGTCGCGGATTGCGGCCCGTTCCATCCCAAACTGGAAGCGGCACTCGCCCTGCTGGCCCGACCGGACCTAGACTTGACCCAGGCCGAACTGGCGCGCCGCGTCCACGTGTCTCCGTTCTATCTCAGCGAACTCTTCCGCCGGCAAACGGGGCTGGCCCTGCCCGATTACCGCAACCGCCTGCGCCTGCAGGAGTTCTTCCGCCGGTGCCATGCCCGCCCCGACATCCGCCTGCTCGCGCACGCCCTCGATTCCGGCTTTGGCAGCTATGCGCAGTTCTACCGCGTTTTCACGGACGCGCTGGGCCAGTCGCCCCGGGAATGGCTGCGGCAAACCGCGCCGGGCGGCCGGACCGGATCGGATCATGAAAAAGCCGCCCAAGCCTCGCGGCCGGGCGGCGCAACCGGTTCGCGCCGGTCTACTTGACGTAGCGCTTGATCAGGGCGGGCTTGGCGATCAGCAGGCGGATCCGCTCGTGGTCCATCTGCATGACCTTTTTCTCGTCGACGCCCAGCGCGACCAGCCGGCGGCGGTGCTCAAGCAGGCGGCGGGTCTTGGCCGCACCGCTCTTGCGGGGGCGGGTCGTGTCGTTGTTTCTCGCATTGCGGGACATGGTGCTTCTCCTTGCTCTTCCAAATGGATCGGGTGGCGACCCCAACGGGAATCGAACCCGTGTTACCAGGATGAAAACCTGGTGTCCTAGACCTCTAGACGATGGGGTCGTCTGCTTCGCCCAAGCGAAAAAGTCGGCGCACAATAGCCTACCCCCGTCCGCGACGCAACAGGAATCTTCAGCCGGAAGTTGTCCGGCGGAAATGCCGTCTCTTTGCCCTTGTACGCCGCCCGTCCGTCCCCTATATTGATATGGGAACATCCGGAAAGGATGGAGACGCCATGCGTAAGATCATATTGCGAAGTTTAGCGTTATGCCTCGTGGTCGCCCTGTGCGCGGGCGCCGTGATGGCTTGGCGCGCATGGAGCGTCTACCAGGCCGCCGTCGGCGGCTTCCAACATCTGCGCTATCTGCTGGAATCCGGCGAAACGATCGAAGGCGTTCCCGCCGACGACGTTTTGTCCGACAACTACCTCCTGTCCCTGTTCGGCGACAACCCCGAACTGGTGCAGCGCCTGAAGACCGTCGTCGATCTGGGCATGGCCACGGACGCCAATCTCAAATTGGGCAACGTGA
>DAOTNL010000324.1:0-2205 GCA_035450765.1 Kiritimatiellia bacterium
CGAGATGGGCAGCTTTCTCGCCGCCGCCGCCGCCACCGGCGGCGCGCTGACCGTGACCGACCTGCCCGACGCGACGACGCTGCGGGTCATGCAGCGCGCGTTCGGCCGCCTGGGCGTGCGCTGGACGGTCTCCGACGGAAAGCTGGTTTTGCCGGCGCGCCAGAGCCTGCGCGTGAAGCAGGATCTGGGCGGCGCCATCCCCAAGATGGAGGACGGCATCTGGCCCGCCATCCCGTCGGACCTGCTGAGCGTGGCGCTGGTCCTGGCGACGCAGACCCGCGGCGAAGTGCTGTTCTTCGAGAAGCTGTTCGAGAGCCGGATGTATTTCGTGGACCGCCTGCTGGAGATGGGCGCGACGCTGGTGCAGTGCGATCCCCACCGCGTGGTGGTCAGCGGCCCCGCCAAGCTGCGTTCGCAGCTGATCACGAGTCCGGACATCCGCGCCGGCATGGCCCTGGTCATCGCCGCGCTCTGCGCCAAGGGCACCACCGTCATCGAACAGGCCGAAATGATCGACCGCGGCTACGAGCGCCTGGAAGCGCGCCTGCGCGCCCTGGGCGCGGATATCCGCCGCGAAGACTGACCCGGAGGAACCCGCCATGGCGACGATGCCCCGCAGAGATTTCCTGAAAACGGCGGCGGCGACCGCCGCCGCGCTGGCCTTCGCGCCGCGCCGCCTGTTCGCCGAAGCCGGCGCTTCCGCCGCGCGCGTCGTCGTCGCGCACGGCACGGATATTCCCCGGATGCTGGCCGCCGGCATCGCCGCCCTCGGCGGTTGGGGCGCGTTCGTGCGGCCGGGCCAGAAAGCTACGCTCAAGCCCAACGCGGGCTGGGCGTCCACTCCGGAGCAAGGCGCCAATACGCATCCGCAACTGGTTGAAGAAGCCATCCGCGCCATCCGCGTCGCCGGCGCGTCCGAAGTCGTGTTGCCGGAAAATCCCTGTTCGCCGGCGGCGCGCTCGTTTGCGATGAGCGGCATCGGCGCGGCGGCGAAAAACGCCGGCGGCCGGCTCTACGAACCGGACGACGACAAGGACTTCGTCGAGGTCGCCGTGCCCGGCGGAAAAACCCTCAAGCAGGTCGCCGTGGTCCGCGACGTGCTCGAAACCGGCTGCCTGATCAACGTGCCCGTGGCCAAAAGCCACGGCGGCGCGAAGCTGACGCTCGGTTTGAAAAACTGGATGGGTTCCGTCCGCGACCGCGGTTTCTGGCACCGCAACGGCCTGCACCAGTGCATTGCCGATTTCGCCACCTTGGTCAAAGCCCGCCTGACGATCGTGGACGCCACGCGCATCATGGTCACGAACGGACCGCGCGGGCCGGGCGAACTGAAGATGCCGAACCAGCTCGTGTTCGGCACCGACCCCGTGGCGGTGGACGCCTACGCGGCCACGCTGTTCGGAATGCAGCCGTTCGCGGTGCCGCATATCCAGATCGCCCACGACATGGGTCTAGGCTGCGGCGACTTGGCGAAAGTGGACGTCCAGCATCTCGAGGCGTGATGCGCCGCGGGGTCCGCATCCTGGCCTTCTTCGTCGCGGCATTGCTGGCGGTTCAAGTATTGCCATGGCGGGCGGCGGCGCGGGGATTTCTTGGGCTGAGCCCGGTGCTGGGGCTGGGAGGCGCGCTGGCGGCGCGCGCGGCGACCCCGTGGTTGCTGCTGGGCTTGCCCGTGCTGGCGATCGCCGCCTTCCGCAGCCGGTGGTTTTGCCGCTACCTGTGTCCGACGGGATTCGTCGCGGAGCTGGCCGGCCGCCTGAATCCGCGCGCCCGCGGCCGGTTTGCGCGCTGGCCCAACGCCGGCCGCGTGCTGCTGGCGATCCTGCTCGGCGGCGCAGCCTGCGGATTCCCGCTGTTCATCTGGCTGGATCCCTTGTCGATTTTCAGCGGATTTTTCGCGGCGTGGCGCGTGCCGCTGGCGGGCAGTTCGTTCGCGCTGGCGGCGGGGTTCCCGCTGATTTTGCTGCTGAGCGCGTTCGCGCCGAACGCGTGGTGCCAGAAGCTGTGTCCGCTGGGCGCGGCGCAGGACCTCGCGGCCCGGCTGAGGCGCGCGGCGGCGCGGCAGGGAACTCCGGCGCCGGATAAAACCTTCGGGCTCGATTTGAGCCGCCGGGAATTCCTCGGCGCGGCGGCGGGCGGGGCCGCGGCGCTGGCGCTGCGGCGGACGGCGGTGGGCAAGCATCCGCCGATCCGGCCGCCCGGCGC
>DAOTNL010000325.1:0-2200 GCA_035450765.1 Kiritimatiellia bacterium
GGGCGTTCTACGGCTGCCGCCGGTTGGCGCGGGTCAAGCTGCCCGAACGGTTGGAGCGGATCGAGGAGCGGACGTTCTTCAACTGCGCGGCGCTGGCCTCCATCCAGATTCCGCGCCGGGTGAACTTCATCGGCGCCTGGGCCTTCGGGGAGTGTCCGGCGCTGGCGGCGATCTACTATTCGGGCGCGCCGCCGCAGGTCGATGCGGAGGCGTTTGCGGGGAGCCCCAACGTCCGGAACTACTATTTGGCCGGGGTGGCGGGCTGGGGCGCGACGCTCGGCGGGCAGCCGGCGCAACCGGGCCGGCCGCCGGCGGAAACGAATTCGCCGACCGCGCGGACGCCGGCGGCCGAGACGTCGATCCAGCCGCGCTCCGGCGCCGCCATGGCGCGGGACGCCGGGTTCTAGGATCGCGCGGCGCGCCGGTTATTCGGGGATGGGGCCAACGACGACGCGGTAGGTCTTGGCGCCGGCATCGGCGGGGGCATTGGTGTCCGACAGACCGTCGAAGGTCGTGCCGGCACCGAGCCGGAGAATCTGCCCCGGCACGGCGGCCCATGTGCAGTCGTTGGAAAGCGCCGCGGTGGAATAGAGGCTGTAAAGGCGGATCGCGGATGAAGGGAAGCCGACGAGGATGCCGCGGTCGGGGCGATCGGGATTGTAGTGGCAGTCGTTGAGACGGAAGAAATCGTCGCCGTCCAGCGGATCGGTGTCGGCGAGATATTCGTCGTAATTGGACCGGCCATCGCCGTCGCCGTGGGCGGATGCGTCGGCCGGGTCGCGCGGATCGAGGCCGCGGGCGACTTCCCAGCCGTCGGGGATGTCGTCGCCGTCGGTGTCGTCGTATTCGGGCCGGTATTCGTACGCGCCCATGTCGAAGCCGATGCCGAGGGGGCGCGCGCGGAAGACGCAATCGTTGGTGACGCCCGCATCCGTGGCGGCGTTGACGACGGAAGCGGTGGAATCGACGGTCAGATGGTAGTCGCGGAGGGCGGGATTCCGGAAATACGGTTCGGCATCGATGTTGCCGGCACCCAGGAAGCCGCCTTGGACGTCGCTGGCGGCGACGTCGAACGCCGCCGAAACCTGCGAGCCGACGTTGCCGTAGACGATGGAATTCAGGACGTAGAGATCGGATCCGCCGGCGACGGCGATGACGCCGCCGGTGGCGTTCCCGTGCACCGTGCAATGGCGCAGATGCAAGCGGGTGTCGGCGCCGGAATCGGGCGAGACCCGGAGACCGCCGCCGTTGGTGGCCAGATTGCCGGCGAAGACGACGTTGTCGAAGTGCGCGGTATTGGCGGTGCGCAGGTAGACCGCGCCGCCGTTGCCGGCCTGGTTGTCGAAAAAGGCCGCGTTTCTCACGAAGAGTTGGCTCCGGTAGGCTTCGATGGCCCCGCCCCGCGGCAGGGCGGAGTTCTGGGAAAACAGGGTGCGCGGCTGGGCGGTGGCTGGTTTGGCCGGCGGGGTCGAGTCCAGGGTCATCAGAGCCTCGAAGAGCACCAGGCCGCCGCCGACGCCGAACGCGGCGGCGTTCCCTTCCACGCGCAGGTCGATTCCGTCGAGGAAGGCGCCGCGGGAGAGGATACCGCCGCCGCCGCCGTTGCCCAGCGCCGCGTTGCCGCCGCCGGCGCCGTCCGCCCGGCCGATGCGCACGTTCCGCAGAATCAGCATGCTGTTCGTGCCGTCCACGCAGAATCCGCCGCCGACGTCGTAGGCGATGTTGCCAAAGAGAACGGGAGAGCGCCCGTTTTCCGCTTCGATGAGAACATGGCCTCCGGCGCTGGCGGCCAATCCTCCGCCGTAGAGGGCCCGGTTGGTGGAAATCTGGACGTTGCCGTACGCTTGGAACATGGCCAGGTTGGAGGCGAAGACGCCCCCGCCGAAGTTGGTGGCCCAGTTGTCCCGGATATACATGCCGTTGGTGCCGGTGGCGGAAACGGTGCAATAGGAAGACGTGGCCACGAAGATGCCGCCGCCGTTGCCGGCGGAATTGCCGCGGATGGAACAGTTGACGACTCGGGTCGTCCAAGGGCCGTAGCTCTGGCATGCGATGCCGCCGCCCTGGTCGTCGGCCTCGAAGCCCCAGTTGTCGCGGACGTCGCAACGTTCGAGGAGCTCGCCGCCCAGGCAGGAAAGACCCGCACCGAAGGCCGGGACGCCGGGGCCGCCCCAGGCCAGGTTGTTGTTGCTGACGACGG
>DAOTNL010000326.1:0-2199 GCA_035450765.1 Kiritimatiellia bacterium
GGCCACCCCTGCCGCGCGGAATGGTGGGCCGCGCCGGATTCCGGCACCGCGATTTTCGAGACCGCGCAGGTGAACGGCTTGGCCCGGTTGCCGCCAGGACAATACCACCCCTTCCAGCTCGACACTTTCGGCATCGGCGCGGTCCTGCGCGAGATCGAGAAATTTGGCGCGCAGCGGCTCATTCTCGGTCTGGGCGGCAGCGCGACGAACGACGGCGGCTTCGGCCTGGCGCGGGCGCTGGGATGGGTTTTCCGCGACGGTGCCGGAACGGAAATCCGGTCCTGGACCGGGCTGGACCGGCTGGCCGCGGCGGAGCCGCCGGTGCGCCCGCTCGGTTTCGCGCAGATCGTCGTCGCGGTGGACGTGTCGAATCCCCTGCTCGGTCCCCGCGGCGCCACGCGAGTCTATGGCCCGCAAAAGGGACTGCGGCCCGAAGACCTGGCCAAAGCCGAGGGTTGCCTTGCCCGCCTGGCCGAAACGCTCCGGCCGCGCCCCGGCCCGGCCGCGGAACAAGAACCGGGCGCGGGCGCCGCCGGCGGGTTGGGCTATGGCCTGAAGGCCTTTGCCGGCGGCGAATTCCGGCCCGGCGCGACGATCTTCGCGGAGCTGACGGGACTGGAAGAACGAATCCGGCAAGCGGACCTCGTGATCACCGGCGAAGGCGCGCTGGACGAACAATCGCGGATGGGCAAAGGCACGGGGTTCGTCGCGGACTTGGCGGCGCGCGCCGGCAAGCGGTGCCTTTGCTTGGCGGGGCAGATTTCAGCGTCGTTCCGCGATCCCTCCCCCGACGGAGTCGCCGGGGGCTCCAACCACTTCGCGGCACGGGCCATCGTGCCCGACGTCGCGACGGAGGCTGAGTCGCGCGCGCGGCCGGCGGACTGTTTGCGGCGCCTCGCGGTCCGCGCGGCGGCACGAGTTGCCGGATAGCTCCCCCACGGCCTTGTGCCGTGGGAGGGAAAGTTGGCTCCCCCATGGCGCAAGGCCATGGGGCCCGCCCGAACGGCTTTGCCGCGGATCAAGGCGCGCGCTGCACGCGGATGCCGTAGAAATACGTGCCGAGTTCGGCGGGAACGGCGTTGGTGACGGAATTGGTCGGCACGGTGGCGGAGAGATTGCCGATGTGCTGGGTGTAGGGCCCGGCGACGTTGGTCGCGCGCCAGATCGAATACACGCGGCCGGACACGCTGGGCCAGCGGAACACGAGATTCGCCGTGGCGGTCTGGTTGGTGGCGTAGGGCGCGAGGGCCAGCACCGAGGAGTTCGTCTTCGGGTTCGTGCCGGCGATGAACTCGTCGTAGTTGCTGCGCCCGTCGCCGTCGTCGTCCGCCCACGGCACGGCGTTGGTCGCGCCGCTGAAGAAGACGCTTTCGTAGTCATCGGACATGCCGTCGCCGTCGCTGTCGATTTCTCCTTCGTACGGCGCGCCGGTGACGATCACGTCGTCCAAGGCGATGTTGCTGTAGACCTTGTTCCAGGTGAACCGCAATTGGACGGCGGACGGAGACAGATCGAAGGCGTAGGTCGTGCCGACGTTCGACGGGTTGGTGACCACGCCCACGGTGGCCCAGCTGCCGCCGACATATTGCGCCACGGCGAACGTGCCGGTGCCGGCCGCGGTGACGGCCCGCATCCAGAACGAGACGTTCGTCGCGCCCTGGAAGTTCGGGCTGACGACGTAATCGCCGTCGGAATCGAATTTCACCGAAGGCACGGCGCGGCCGTAGTAGGTGGCGGCGTAGTTGGTGACGCCGCCGAAGGTCCAGCCGGCCGGCGCGTTGGTCAGCGCCGCATCGAACGGTTCGTCGATGAGGGTGATGGAATTGTTGTCCGGCGCGGCCGCGTACGTGGCGACGAACGAATTGGTCGTGCCGTTGGTGGTGGCCGTGGCGACGTCGTCCGGCGCGATCCAGCCCGGGGCCGCGGCGAACGACACCGTGTGCGCGCCGGCGGTCAGTCCGGTGGCCACGGCGCCGCTGGCGCGCCAGGACCCGGCGTCCACGCGCCATTGCGCCCCGGCGGCGACGGCTTCGGCGGGCTGGAGCGTCACGGACAAGGCGCCGGTCGTGGGCGGCGCGGCGCCGGCCTGGCCCTTCAGCTGGATTTCGTCCAGATAGTAGAAATCGTTGTAGTTGCTGGTGGAATTGGCGTCGAAAAACACGATGCGCACCATGAGCTGCGTGCGGACGTCGGCGACGG
>DAOTNL010000327.1:0-2191 GCA_035450765.1 Kiritimatiellia bacterium
TCCACGGCAGCACGAGCATCAGGACCAGCGCGATGCCGTGCAGCACGAGGCTGACCCGCAAGCCGGCGCGCTGGAAGTCCCGCATCATGGATTTACCGGGGGTCGGTGACGAGCGCCATGCGGGTGACGTTCGCGTCGTGCATCAGGCGCAGGACGGCGACCACCTTGCCGTAGGGGATCGTTTCGTCGGCGCGCACGAGGATGGTCACGTCCGGATCGGCCTCGGCTTTGGCCTTCAGGTCGCTCGCCAGCAGTTCCGGCGTGGTGGGCAGGTTGTCGAAGAACAGCTCGGCCTTGTCGTTGAGAGCGATGGAAAACGTGCGGGACGTGTCCAGTTCGCTGGCCTTGCCCTTCGGCAGGCGGACGCGGATGCCCTGCTCGACGAGCGGGATCGTGATCATGAAGGTGATCAGCAGCAGGAACGTCAGGTCGATCAGCGGCGTCATGTTGAGCTCGCTGATGAGCCGGCTGCGGTTGAGGGCGGTGCGGCGGGCCACGGGCGGTCTCCGTTACTCGTAGAGGAAGGCTTGCTGGAGGCTCGTGGCGAACTTGTCGGCGAAGTTCTCCATCTGGATGCCGAGGAACCGGATCTTTTCGTTGAGCTTGTTGTTGCCGATGGCGGACGGAATCGCGACGATCAGGCCGACGACGGTGGTCAGCAGGGCGCTGGCGATGCCGGGCGCCACCGCCGTGATGTCGGCGCCGCCCTGTTGGCCCATCGCCTCGAAGGCGGTCATGACGCCCCAGACGGTGCCGAAGAGCCCCAGCATGGGCGCGACCGTGTAGGCGGAACCGAGCCAGGCCATCTGGTCTTCCAGCAGCAGGATCTGGTCGGCGGCGGCGCATTCGGCCACCTTGCGGATCGCGTCGATCTGCAGCGCCGTCAGCCGCTCCTGCGACAGGTCGATCTGGCTCAGGGCCCGGTTCTGCTTGCTGGCCTGGGATTCGAATTCGCGTTTCACGGCGACGCAGGCCGCGGCATACACCTTGGCCATCGGGCTGTTGGGATGGGCCGGCCCGCGCACGAAGATCTCGAGCGGATTGATCTGCCGGTCGAAGGCGCGGCTGAAGTCGCGGTCGAGCCGTTCCGCCCGCAGCAGTTCGAGATGCTTGGCGAGCATGATGGTCCAGACCCAGACGGAGGCGAGGATCAGGAAGACCACGATGCCTTTGCCGACGTTGTCGGAAATCTGGAAGGAATAGAAAACGCCCGCCACCGGCAGGCTTCCGGCCAAGAACAACGATCCCATAAAAACCTCGCTGAGAAGAATGGAAAACGGGCGCATCATACGGCACGGGCCGCGGCGGGGTCAACCCCGCGGCCGGCGCGCTGGCGTGGGCTGCGGCGGGGGCCGCGCGCGGCGCGGACGGCTTTGTGCCGGCCGCGCGCGCTTTTCGCTTGCGCGGGGCGGGGGCGGGGGATATAGTTCGCGCACTTTTTACGAGGAGAGAAGAATGTCCACAGTATGCCAGATTTGCGGAAAAGGTGCGGCCACGGGGTCGCGGATCGTGCGCCACGGCTTGGCCAAGAAGAAAGGCGGCATCGGATTGCACACGACGGCCGTCACGAAGCGGACGTTCAAGCCCAACCTGCAGAAGCTGCGCGCGCAGGTCGGTGGCGGGGTGAAGACGCTGACGGTGTGCACGTCCTGCATCAAGGCCGGCAAGGTCAAGAAGGCGGGCAAGGCCACCAAGAAGGCGTAGGGCCCGCGGAGAAACGCGCCGCCCAGCGGAGCCGGCCGGCTCCCGGAAAACACCCCGCCGCGCACGCGCGACGAGGTGTTTTGCTTTCTAGCCGATGAACCAGAAGGGAACGGAACCCATGAGCGAAACCAAGAAAAGCCCCACGGCGACCCTGAGCGTCGACGGCAAGACCGTCGAACTGGAGGTGCTGGAAAGCACCATGGGCGAGCGCGCCCTGAACCTGAGCCGCCTGAAGGCCGCGACGGGTTGCTACGCGTTCGATCCGGCGATGGTCAACACGGCCGTCTGCCGCAGCGCCATCACCTACGTCGACGGCGAAAAAGGCATCCTCTCGCACCGCGGCTACGCCATCGAGGACCTCGCGGAAAACTGCACGTTCATCGAAGTGGCCTACCTGCTGATCCACGGCGCGCTGCCGACGGCCGACCAGCGGCAGAAGTTTTCGCGGCTGCTGAACGTCCATTCGATGCTCCACGAGGACATGCGC
>DAOTNL010000328.1:0-2191 GCA_035450765.1 Kiritimatiellia bacterium
ACGCCCCCGCCCCCCCGCCCCGCAAGCCCGGATTTAGCCCCGTTCTTAATTCTTCAATCTTCATTCCCGTTCGGCTAGTCTGGCTTTTCGACATGACGACGCCCTTCGCCCGCCTCGAACTCCTGCTCGGTCCCGACGCCTTGCCGCGCCTGGCCCGCGCCCGCGTCGTCGTCGCCGGCCTCGGCGCCGTCGGCGCCGCCGCCGCCGAATCCCTCGCCCGTTCCGCCGTCGGCCACCTGACCCTCGTCGATTTCGACGAAATCCGCCCCTCCAACCTCAACCGCCATCCCTTCGCCTTCCATTCCACCCTCCGCCAGCCCAAGGTCGAAACCGCCGCGCGCTTCCTGCGCGACGTCAATCCCGATGCCGACATCGTCCCCGTTTCCTCATTCCTCGACGCCGAGACGTCCCCCAAATTGTTCGCCGACCACCCTTGCGACGTCCTGATCGACGCCATCGATTCGCTCCTGCCCAAGACCGAACTCTTGCTCGCCGCCCGGGCTGCCGGCGTGCCCTTCATCCTCACCTGCCTCGGCGCCGCCCGGAAGCTCGACCCCACCCGGTTCGTTGCCGCCGACCTGGCCGACTCCCACACCTGTCCGCTCGCGCGCCTGCTGCGCAAGCGCCTCGCCAAGCGCGGCGGCACCGCCGGCATCCGCGCGGTTTTCTCCACCGAACCGCCGACCGATCCCCTCGAACCCGTCGCGCCCGCCGCCGACTTCTACGTCCGCGGCCGCCTCCGCCCCCCCATGGGCTCCCTCCACGCCGTCGTCGCCGCCGCCGGCCTCCTCGCCGCCCGCGAAACCCTCGCCTACCTTCTCGAAACCCCATGCCCCCCGCCCGCTTAGTTGCGACTCGAACCTTTTTACGTTCCATGGAAAATCCCCGCAAAGTTTTTACGTTCTACGTAAAATTCCTTAAAACTTTTTACGTTCTACGTAAAAACCGCCGGATGCCGCCGCCATGATCGCCCACGACCAGCGCACCGTCGCCGGCACCGGCGAACGCCTCGACCGGCACCTGCTCAACGCCTATCCCTGGCTCGACCGCGCCACCGTCGAAGCCCTCCTCGCCGCTGGCCAGATCCGGCTCAACGGCCGCCCCGCCAAGAAAGGCGCCAAGCTCGCCGCCGGCGACGTCCTCGACTGCCGCGACGTCCCCGAACCCGCCGATCTCAAGCTCCAACCCAATCCCGACCTGCCGTTGCAGATCGCGTACGAGGACGACGTCGTCCTCGCCCTCGACAAGCCCGCCGGCATGCCCACCCACCCGCTCCGCTGGGCCGAAACCGACACCCTCGCCAACGCCCTCGTCGCACGCTATCCCGCGCTGGCCGAAATCGGCGACGACCGCCTGTTCCCCGCGCTGCTGCATCGCCTCGACACCCAGACCTCCGGCCTCGTGCTCGCCGCCAAGACCGCCGGCGCCTACGCGAACCTCCGCGCGCAGTTCCGGCGCTTCACCGTCCAAAAGCACTACCTCGCCCTCGTCCACGGCCGCGTCGAAAAGCCCGGCTCGCTCGCCGCGCCGCTCACGCACCAGACCCGCAATCCCTGCAAAATGGCCGTCGCACGCAATCCCGACAAAATGTCCAAAAGCGACCTGTTCGCCGCCGAAACCTCTTGGGTCCCCCTCGAAACCGGCAACGAATTTTCGCTGCTCGACGTGACGATCTACACCGGCGTCACGCACCAGATCCGCTGCCATCTCGCCGCCGCCGGCTTCCCCATCGTCGGCGACGCGCTCTACGGCTCGCCGCTGGCCGTTCCGAGGCACTGGCTCCATGCCGCGCGGATCATCTGCACCCATCCCGCCACCGGCCGGGCCCTCGACATCGCAGCGCGCCTGCCCGCCGATTGGCCAAACACCTGATCTTTGATATCGTCTTGCCCGCATGAAAACGAACGCGTGGAAATGGCTCGTCTATCTGGTCCTTCCCGTCACGGCCACCGCCGCGATGGCGACCCTGTATTTTTCGGACCATCTCGTGGCCCAGCGCCTGGTCGCGCCCAAGCTGCCGCCGCTGTCGTACCACTCCTGGCGCGAATTCGGCCTGCTGGAAAACGCCCAGGCCGCGCTCCTGCTGGTCTCGTTCGTCGCCTTGCTGGCGGGCGCGAAACGCGCCACGGAAACACTCCAGCGCGCCGGATTCGTCTTCGCCGCCGCCGCCCTGTTCCTTTTCCTGGAAGAA
>DAOTNL010000329.1:0-2178 GCA_035450765.1 Kiritimatiellia bacterium
CCGCGCCGTGGGCCGGAACCTGCATTGACGGGGGCATGGATTTGAGCGGCGAACCGACCATGACGCGCGAACCGGGCATCGCGATCCTCGGCTTGGGGCTGATGGGCGCCTCGCTGGCGCTGGCGCTGCGCAAGCGCGGCTATGCCGGCCGGCTTGTGGCGTTCGCGCGCAAGGATGCGACCCGCCGCGAGGCGCTGGCCCGCGGCATCGTGGACGAAGCGTTTGCCGATCCGGACGCGGCGGTGGCCGCCGCCAGCCTGGCGGTGCTGTGCGCGCCGATCCGGGCCTGCGTGGAATTGGCGGCCGACGTCGCGCCGGCGCTGCGGCCGGGCACGCTGGTGACGGACGTGGGCAGCACCAAGGGCTGGCTCTGCCGCCAGATGGCCGGCGTTTTGCCGGCGGGCGCTTTCGTGGGCAGCCATCCCATCGCCGGCTCCGAAAAACAGGGACTGGAGGCGGCTTCGGCCGATCTCTACGAAAACGCCCTGACGGTCGTGGCCGCGGCGCCGGACGCGCCCGCCGAGGCCGTCGAGCGCGTGACCGCGCTGTGGCGCTCGGCCGGATCGCGGACGTGCCGGATGGAACCGGAAGACCACGACCGCCTGCTGGCGCGCACCAGCCATCTGCCGCACGTGGCGGCCGCGGCGCTGGCCAAGGCCATCGGGCGCGACTGCGCCGACCAGGTCGGCGCGTTCTGCGGGACGGGCTTCTACGACTCGACCCGCGTGGCGTCGGGCTCCATCGACATGTGGCACGACATCCTGATGACCAATGCCCCGGCGGTGGCCGAGGAATTGCGGGCTTTCAAATTGGAAGTCGAACGGGTATATGATGATCTCCAAGCCGGTCGCTTCGGCGACGTGGCGCAGTTCCTGGAGCGGGCCCGCGCGGCCCGGGCGGAACTCCTGAAGGGGCGCGGCCGCTAGGCCGCGCCTGCATGAAAACCGAACCAAGAACATAAACATGGCCATCCAAAAACAGACCAAGATCGTGCATCCCGGCGGCTTCGACGGCGGCGTGGTGCGCGTGCCGGGCGACAAGAGCATTTCCCACCGGACCGCGCTGCTGGCGGGCATTTCCTCCGGCACTTCCGAAATCCGCGGTTTTTTGCAGGCGGAAGACTGCCTGAACACCCTCAAGGCGATGGAATCCTTCGGCGCGCGGTCGTGGATCGACGACGAAGGCGTGCTGTCCGTCCAAGGCACCGGCGGCAAGATGATCGAGCCGGCCGGTCCGCTGGACGTGGGCAATTCGGGCACGGGCATGCGCCTGCTGGCGGGGTTGTGCGCGGGTTCGCCGATCACCGTGACGCTGACGGGCGACGCCTCGCTGAATTCCCGGCCCATGCGGCGCATCAAGGAGCCCCTCGAGCTGATGGGCGCCCAGGTGGACCTGACGCCGCAGGGCACCGCGCCGATGACGATCCGCGGCGGCCGGCTGCACGGCATCGAATATTCGCTGCCGACGGCCTCCGCGCAGGTGAAGAGCTGCTGCATTCTGGCCGGCCTCTATGCCGAGGGCCGCACGACGGTCCTCGAGCCGATTCCGACCCGCGACCACACCGAGCGCATGCTGCGCGCGGTAGGCGCGCCGATCCGGGTGGAAGGCCAGAACATTTCCGTGGACGGCTACGGGCCGAAGGGCCCCAAGTTCCTCGCGCGGCCCTACGTGGTGCCGGGCGACTTCTCCTCGGCGGCCTACTGGCTGGCCGCGGCCGCGGCGATCCCCGGCGCGACCGTCCGCGCGGAAGGCGTGGGCCTCAACCTGCGCCGCACCGCCTTGCTCGACGTCCTGCGGCGCATGGGCGCGCGCGTCGAGATCGAGCGGACCTCGGCGCCGACGGATCCGGAAGTCTACGGCAACGTGACGGTCTACGGCGCGGAGCTGAAGGGCACCGAAGTCGGCGGCGCGGAAATCCCCAACCTGATCGACGAGCTGCCGCTGGTGGCCGTGCTCGGCGCGCTGGCGCAGGGCCGCACCGTCATCCGCGACGCCAGCGAACTGCGCGTCAAGGAATCCGACCGCGTCGCGGTCATGGTCGAGAACCTCGCCGGCATGGGCGTGGCGGTGACCGAGCAGCCCGACGGCATGATCGTCGAGGGCCCCGCGAAGATCTCGCCCACCAAGAGCATCCGCAGCTACGGCGACCACCGCGTCGCCATGAGCATGTCCATCCTC
>DAOTNL010000330.1:0-2177 GCA_035450765.1 Kiritimatiellia bacterium
CGCATGGACATCGAACACGGCCTTGTCGTTGGTCAGCAGGAAGTCGGCCATCATGTCGTCGCGGTGCACGCCGGCCAGATGATGCGTCAGCGCGACGATCATGCCGGTGCGATCCTTGCCCGCCGCGCAATGGACAACGACCGGTCCTTCGCTCTCGGCGACGGCGCGGAAGTAGCGCGGATAGGAAAAATAGAAGTCGATCAATTCCAGCTCCCCGCCCGTGCCTTCCGTGATGAACACCCGATTCCACGCCGACGTGGCCGCCAGATTGGTCGCAACGTCCAGGGCGTAGTTCCGCCCGATCTCGGTCGGCTGGATGTAGATGCGCGCGAGGCCGTTGGAAACCACGACGCGGTCGATGACCACGGACGGATCGGGGGCGACGGAAATGCCGTCGAGCCCCACGTTGCCGGTGACGCGGGTTTGGTAGAGAAACCGAACCTGCCGCGCATGGTGCGACAGGCCGAAGGTCTGGAAGGTCGCGTTGGTCGGCGGCGGCGCATACGACGCCAGCGTCAGCCAGTTGGTGCCGTCGATGGATTGCTCGACGCGGAACACTCCCCCGGAGAACGAAAAGCCCTGGATCCAGAAGGAAACCGATTCCGGCGGGGCGGCGAAACGGACGGAGATGAAGTCGCCCGTGCCGTCCAGTTTGGCCGCGCCGTCGCCGAAGCCATCGAACCCGGGCAGGTAATCCGGCGCACCCAGGCCGGAAAACGTCCAGCCGTCCGGCGGCAAGGCATCGCGCCAAGGTCCGGTGTAGGTGGCAGGCAGCGCAGCGGTTTGGGCCAGCGCCACGTGCGCGAGCGCCGCCGCGAATCCGCCCAGAATGGTCATGCGCATGCCCATACCGATACCTTTGCCCATGCGGCGGCGTTTGACAACCCTAATGGGAGGGTTTTCGCGCCGAAACGGCGGCCGCTCTTAGCCGGCCGGCACGAACGGCGTGAGCAGGGCTTCCTGGTACAGCCGCTGGACCATCTCCACGTCCAGGCCGTGGCCGGACTTGTAGGAGATGATCTCGCCGACGAAAAGGCCGTCGTCGATCAGCGCGATGGCCGCGAGCAGATCGAGCGTGGCGCGGTGCCAGACGGCCTCGAGGGACTTGCCGTCGTGCGGCAGCAGCGGCTTGTTCCAATAACCGAGCCGCCCGGCGACGAGCAGGTTGTCGAAGGAGTAGCCCAGATTGCGGATGTCGGCGAACAGCAGACCGATCGTCTTGCAATACAGCATCTTGAGCGCGGAGGTGTTGGTGCGCGCCGTCGCGCCGTAGGCGAATTTGTCGGGATCGACGGCGAAGCGGATGCGCTGCTTGCCGATGGCGGTCTTGAAATCCACCGCGGCGTCGATCGCCAGCAGCGGCCTGGCCGGATCGGCGGGCGGCGCCAGGGTCAGGAAGCCGCCGTGGCCGTTGCAGATCGTGACGCGTTCGCGCACCGTGACGTAGCTGGCCGGGCGGTTGACGCGCCGCAGGCCCGCGCCGCGCAGCGCCTGCACCAGCTCCGTGCTGCCGCGGTCGAACAGCGGCGGATCGCCGGAGTCGAGCTGGATCAGCAGGTTGTCGATGCCCAGCCCCATGCGCAGGGCGATCATGTGCTCGGCCATGCGGATATAGTTGTGGGGCGATCCGCTGCGCAGCACGATGTTGCTGACGACGTTGCCGGTGGTCCACACGTTGCGGATCGAGGAGCGCACCGGGAGGCTATCGGGCAGGTCGGTGCGTTCGAACCACCACCCTTCCATGTCCGTCGGACAGAGTTTCAGCGTGCGGATGCTTTTTCCGAAGAACGTGCCGCGGCCGCGCACTTCGGCGGGCCGCTCGATGGTCGTCTGCGAGCGCGCCGGCGCGGCGGGCTTGGCCTCGGCCATCATGTCCCAGTCCACGGCCTGGCGTTGCCAGGCGCGGATACCTTGTTCCAACGCGGCCACGGGGCCGCCCAGCAATCGTCCAGCGGGGGTTTCGAACATGGTTCAATCCTCCCCGATTTCGCCGGGTCTGACAAATCCTAAATCTCGGGCCAGGGCCACGGCGGACACGCCGGGATTTGCGGCGATCCACAGGACCGGCCGCGGCCCGGCCAGAGCGGCCTGCCGGCGCATTTCCGTTTCGTCGGCCGAAGCGCACACCAGCGCATCGGCGTACGTGGTCGTGAACGGCGCCAGCGGACCGGCATCCT
>DAOTNL010000331.1:0-2171 GCA_035450765.1 Kiritimatiellia bacterium
GAACCATGAGTCAAACAACAACGAAAAGTGACAACTTGAAACCAGGACTCGACAAAAATTACGTATTACGTAAAACCGGGCCTAGGGGGCGGCGGGCGTTTCGCGGACGAAGCGGGCGATCTTGGCGGCGAGCTTGTCGTGGCCGTAGTCGAGCGGCAGGACGTGGCCGGCGGCGTGGATTTCGGTCAGGCGCGCGGGCACGGCGTTGGTGGCCGCGAAGAAGAATCGGGTGGCGGCGGAATCGACGATCTGGTCGGCCGGGGCGATGGCCATGAAGAGCGGCCCGCGCCACTCGGCGGCGCGCGGGCGGACGGCGTCCACGGCGGCGAAGAGGGCGCGGTAGGCGGCGCGGTGGATGTACTTGTCGGTGCGGTATTCGGCGCGGGCGGCGGGATCGCGCAGATCCTTGGGCAGGCGCGACTCGACGACGTCGGTGAAGACCAGCAGGCGGTCGAGGATCTCGAACCATTGGCGCGGGGAGAGGACGGGGCTGCGGGCGCGGGAAACCTGCACGAGCGGCGCGAGCAGGACGAGGCCGGCGATCCGGTTATCGGGGCGCAGCGCGGCGTCGAACGCGAGGGCGCCGCCGAGGGAGTGGCCCACCAGCCAGATCGGGCGGTCGGGACTTTCCGCGCGCAGGGCGGCGATCTCGCGGTCGAGGTCGCCGCGCCAGGCGGCGAGGGTGGCGTCCGCCATCCGGTCGGGGCCGCCGCCGAAGCCGGTCAGGTGCAGGGCGCGCACGGCGCAGCCTTCCGCGGCCAGCAGCGGCGCCAGTTTCGCGAAGACGGCGGGGCCGTCGGCGAAGCCGTGGACGAGCAGCAGCGCGGGCGAACCGTCCGGGTTGAGCGCGAAGGGCTCGGTGGATGCATGGTCGGCGTGGCGGGCGGCGCGGGCGCGGACGTGGCGGACGTAGAAGAAGTCGCCTGCGAACCAACAGACCGGCCCCGCCAGCGCGGCGGCCAGCAATCCGATTCCCAGGCGCAGGAGCGGCGTCACGGGACGGGCGGCGTCATTCGCCGGCGAAGCGGAGCACCTTGCCGGCGCTTTCGAGCAGTTCGCTGAAACGGGGGGCGTCGCTGCGGCGGTCCATTTCCTTCTGGATGGCGTAGTAGACGAAGAGCGAATCGTCGGTGGCGCGATGGGCCTGGAGGCCGTCGGTGGAAATCTCGAACAGGTCGATCAGGTCCGAGACGGTGTGGGACTTGAGCTCGGGATACCATTTGCGGAAAAGGGCGAGGCTGTCGAGGACCGCGTTCTTGGGGGCGGGCATGTTGTTGCGCGCGGCTTCGGCGGCGACGAACCGGACGTCGAAGGGGGCGTTGTGGGCGATGAGGACGGCGCCGTCGATGAACTCGAGGAACTCGGGATAGACTTCGGCGAAGGTCGGACAGTCCTTGAGCATCTCGGGCGAGATGTTGTGGACCTTCTGGACGTACCAAGGGATGTAGCGCTGGGGATTGATGAGCCAGGTCTTTTCGCCGAGCTTGCGGCCGTCGCGGACCTTGACGGCGCCGATTTCGACGAGCCGGTCGTTGGCAGGGCTGAATCCGGTGGTTTCGGTGTCGAAAATGACGAACGTGATGTTCTTGAACTGGGTGTTGGCGGTGGGCATGCGGAAGGCATGCGGCACGACCGGAGTCGAATCCGCGGCAACGGCCGAGAACATGACGAGGAACGAGCATATCCAAACGATATGCCGCGGCAAATTGTGATTCATCAACGGCCTCCTTGCGGTTCCGTCTATGTGGGTCGTTGCCGAATTCCGCCGTTCCTCGGAGCAACTGGCGAAGGCCTGAGAGGCCCTTCACTTGGGTGGAAGCTAACCCGAACCGGTGAAACGGTCAACGGGAAAACGACGAAAACGTCGGCGCGGTTTTGGCCGGCGGCTATTTCGGGTCGGCGCTGGAGCCGCGCCAGTGGAGCTTCTGGGAGAGGAGCTGGAACCAGGAGTAGCCGGGCAGATGGGCGAAGCAGGCGCTCTCGGGCGCTTGGCGGATTTCCAAACAGTCGCCGGATTGCAGCCAGCCGTGCGACTGGCCGTCGACGGACAGCAGCAGCTTCTTGCGGCGGTCGGCGATGCGCAGCGCGACGAGGCGGTCGCTGGGCAGCACGAGGGGCCGGTTGCTCAGCGTGTGGGGCAGATGGGTTCGATCACCAGCGCCGGGGTCTCG
>DAOTNL010000332.1:0-2149 GCA_035450765.1 Kiritimatiellia bacterium
GTCGATGCAGGCGTCGGTGACGGAGCAGCGGGGGTTCAGTTTCTTGGGATCGGCCTGCATGGGCTGCGCGCCCCACTCGAGGTTGCTTTCGAGCATGAAGCCGCGGATGGAGCGGTTGCCGGCTTCGATCTGCGCGAGGACGTCCCGGAGGACGGGGCCTTGGCGCTCGGGCTTCTTGCCGGAATTGCCGTGGGAGCAATCGACGACGATGTTCGGCGGCAGATGGGCTTCGCGGAGGGCCTTTTCGCAGGCGGCGACGGAAGCGGCGTCGTAGTTGGGCTGCTTGCCGCCGCGGAGCACGACGTGGGGATAGGAATTGCCGGTGGTGGAGAAGACGGCGGGCAGGCCGTCCTCGGTGACGCCGAGGAAGTGGTGGGGGCCCATGGCGGAGCGGACGCCGTTGATGGCGGCGTCGAGGGAGCCGTCGGTGCCGTTCTTGAAGCCGATGGGGGTGGAAATGCCGCTGGCGATTTCGCGGTGGGTCTGGGCTTCGGCCGTGCGCGCGCCGATGACGTTCCACGAGACGAGGTCGCCGATGTACTGCGGCATGAGGACGTCGAGCAGTTCGGTGGCGGCGGGCAGGCCGATTTCCGCCACGCGGAAGAGGAAATGCCGGGCCATGCGGATGCCTTCCTCGATGTGGAAGGTGTCGTTCATGTACGGATCGTTGATGAGGCCCTTCCAGCCGAGGGCCGAGCGCGGCTTCTCGAAGTAGACCCGCATGACGAGATAGATCGAATCGGCGATTTCGTCGGCGAGGGCCTTGAGCTTGAGGGCGTATTCCTCGGCGGCGTCGAGGTTGTGGATGGAGCAGGGGCCGACGACGGCGAAGAGGCGCGGATCCTCGCCGTCGAGGATGCGTTCGATGGTTTCGCGGCCTTTGGCGACGGTGGCGATGACGGCGGCGGAGAGGGGAATGGCCGCCTTCATCTCGCGCGGGGTGGCGAGCGGGACGACGGACTCGATGTTGACGTTTTCCAGGCGGGGATGGCTCACGGCGGGGTTCCTTTCCAAGAGAAAAGCTGGGGGCGCGGCGGCAGATTTCCCGCGGCGCGCAGGAAGGCGCGGACGGCGGCTTCGTCCTTGATGCCCGGGGCGGTTTCGACGCCGGAACTGGCGTCGAAGGCCGCGGCGAGGCTGTCGCGCGCGACTTGGGCGAGATTCTGGGGGTTGAGGCCGCCGGCGATGGCGAAGGCGCGGAACTGGGCGAGCGGCGCGGCCTTGCTCCAGTTCCAGGCCAAGCCGTTGCCGCCGGGCAGGGCGCCCCGGCCGCATTCGACGAGGATGCCCACCTGCGGCGGCAGGGCGCGGGCGGCGGCGAGCAGCTCCGGGCCCGTCCGTTTTATGGCTTGGACGACGCGGAAGCCTTCGCGCAGCAGCGCTTCGATCGTTTCCTTCGTCTCCTCCCCGTGCATCTGGATGACGTCGACGGCGGCGATGCGGGCCGTGCGCACCATGGTGTCGACGGAAGCGTTCACGAACACGCCGACGCGGGCGATCCGCGGATCGAGGCCGGCGAACAGCTGGCGGACGAAGGCGGGTTCGACGTTGCGGGGGCTCTTTTCGTAGAAAACCGCCCCGAGCGCGCCGGCGCCGGCTTCGGCGCAGAGCACGGCGTCCTGCTTCCGGGTGATGCCGCAGATTTTGACGTGGGGGAGAAACATGGGGTCGCTGAAGATTACGATTGGGATTGCGATTAAGAGTTCAGGATTTGCGGCACGGGCAGCGACGTCCATTCTTTCAGGAGGGCCGTTGGATCGGGGGCCTTAACGAGGGTTTCGCCGACGAGGAAACGGCGGATGCCGCCGGCGAGGGATTTCCGGATATCGGCTTCGTCGTGGATGCCGCTGGCGGCGACGACGGCGGCGCCGCGCGGCAACAAGGCGGCGATGCGCGCCGCGCGGTCGACGTCGGTCTGGAAATGGGCGAGATCGCGGTTATTGATGCCGACGACCGGGACGGCGAGGCCGGCGAGGCGTTTCGCGTCCGCTTCGTCGTGGATTTCGACGAGCGTTTCGAGGCCGACGCCGTGGGCGAGCGACAGCAGGGAGGCCAGCTGGTCGTCGTCGAGGATGCGCACGATGAGCAGCAGGACGTCGGCGCCCATCGCGGCGGTTTCGTAGACCTGGTAGGGGTCGAGGATGAAGTC
>DAOTNL010000333.1:0-2138 GCA_035450765.1 Kiritimatiellia bacterium
TGGGCGGCCAGCACGAGGATGCGCTCGTCGTCGCCCAGCAGCAGGGGTTCGCGGTAATCCGCGGCGGGCGCGGCCGCGGCGCCGGCGCACAGCAGGCCGGCGGCCAGGGCGCGGGACAACCGGTTCCGGCAGGCCGTCATCTCAGGCGCCTCCGGGCTTGGCTTTCAGGAAGGCGAAAAAGACGGCGCCGAGCAGGAAGAGGAAAGAAACGGCGTGGTTCCAGCGCAGTTTCTCGCCGAGGACGGCGATGGCGAAGAGGGAGAACACGGCCAGAAATGACTTCCTGGATGATCTTGAGCTGGGTGGCGGAGTAGGAGGCGTAGCCGATGCGGTTGGCCGGCACCTGGAAGCAGTACTCGAAGAAGGCGATGCCCCAGCTGATGAAAATCACGGCCAGCATCGGCCAATGTCCGCCGCGCAGGTACCGCAGATGGCCGTACCAGGCCAAGGTCATGAACAGGTTGGAAATGGTCAGCAAGACGACGGTTTTCATGCGATGCCCACGCTGTCCATCCTAGGGAAACCGCCCGATCCCTGCAAACGCAAAAAGGAGCCGGCCGGGGAAGATTCCCGCGGTTCGGGGGCGCCGCCGCGCCGGTCAGCGGATGCGCCGGAGGAGCACCAGGCCCACCAGGAAGAATACGGCGTTGGGCAGCCAGCCGGCCACGGCGGGCGGCAGCAGCTGCTGCTTGCCGAAGGCGAGGCCCAGGCCCATGAGGACGTAGTAGCCGAAGAACCCCAGCAGGGCGAACAGGATGCCCAGCCCCATGCCGCGGCGGCCGGTCTGGAAGCCGAAGGGCACGCCGACGAGGATGACGATCAGGCACAGCCACGGCGCGGCGAGGCGGTAGTGGAAATCCACCATCAGGCGGTTGCGCGTTTCCCGGGAAATGCCGGGGTGGGATTCGATGAACTGGAGGATTTCGTAGGAGGACCGCTCGTTGTCGTCCTTGATTTCGTTGATGAAATCCTTGGGCGTTTCGGAGAGCATGGTCATTTCGAGGCTGGGGCTGGTTTCGATCGGGCCGGTCGGATCGTTGCGGACGTCGAAATAGCGCGTTTCGACGTTCTCGAACCACCAATGGCCATCGACCCAGCGGGCGCGCGCGGCGTCGAGCCGGTATTCGTCGGAGCCGTCCGGCCGCTGCTGGGTCAGGTTGACGCCGAGCATTTCAAAGGAACTGGAGGGGCGGGGGTCGAAGAGGTTGATCCGCCACAGGCGGCGGCCGGTCGGATTCTTGTAGGCGAGGTTCGGCGCCAGAACGGTTTGCCCGCCGCGGCGGGCGCCTTGGGAATCGAGGAACTGGCGGTTTCGGTACATCGCGCCGGGATTGTACAGTTCGTTGATGCCCAGCAGGGCGACCGATGCCAGCAGTCCCACCGTGAAATACGGCAGGGTCAGCTGGCCGAGGCTCAGGCCGCTCGCGCGCATGGCCGTCAGTTCGGCGTTCTTGCCCAGTTGCCACAGCGCGTAAAGCAGCGCCAGCAGCAGGGAAATCGGCAGCAGGTAGGGCCAATAGGTCGCCAGCAGCCGGACGTAGTAGGCGACGACGTCGGCGAGCGGCGTGCCGGCGTCCATGAAATCGACGAAATTGCCGAACAGATCGACCAGGATCGCCACCAGCGAAAAGCCGGCCATGACGTAGACCCAAGGCCGGCCCAGATGGCGGAGCAAATAACGGCTGACCAGCTTCATCGGCGGCGACGATCGCGGCGGGCGCGACGCCCGCCGATCTCCCTCAGTTGGCCGGCACGACTTCTTCGGGCAGGTACTTGGTCTTGTCGACCCAGATGAACCCCTTGCCGTTGCAGAACGAGCAGGTCATCTTCTTCACCTCGTCGCCGCTGCAGCGCGGGCAAACGATCTTCACGTTGGGATTTTCGTAGGTCTCGGCGGTGTACTTGAGGATGCCGCTCGTTTTGGCGAACCAGAACAGGCCGGCGATGGCCAGAATCGCGCCGACAAAGCCCCAGCGGTACTGGAGCGATTTTTCGACCTTGCGACGTTGGAGTGGGGGCATAGATTCTCCGGGTTGTGGACTAGAGTGCCGAGTTTGCTTCGCCAAAGTCAAGGCGGGAGCTGGGCAAATGCGAAATTCCCTCCGCCATGCGCCGCTCAGGGCAGGATTTCCACCCGC
>DAOTNL010000334.1:0-2097 GCA_035450765.1 Kiritimatiellia bacterium
AAATCCGCGGCCAGCGCCCGCAGGATTTTGCCCCACCCCGCCCCGGCCGTTTCCATCAACCCGTACTGCCCCGTCAGCATCGCCGCGATCACCATGCCGCGGGCAGGCGGCAGGCGCACCGCGATCCCCAGCGCCAAGACGAACGCCAACGCCAGAATCCCCAGCCAAACGAAGCGGGTACGGCCCGCATCGCGATCGGCCAAGACGAGGAGGCCCAGCAGCAGCACCGCGTGCAACAGCATCATCGGCACCGCGACCGCCATAGCCGCCAGCGTAAGCGCCAGCCACCCGCGGCGACCGGAAGCGTAGGCCCACAGCGCCGCCGGAATCAGAAAAAGACCGAGTTGATTGGCGAAACAGCCCACGCCCGTCTTCTGCAGCAGGACAAACGCCGGACAGCCCGCCACCAGCGCCACCGCGGCCAAGCCCGCCGCGCGGCCGCGGACCTGCGCCAGCAGCGCATAGGCGCCCAGCGCCAGTCCCGCGCCGAAAAACGCGCCGCCGAACCGCGTCGTCCAATACGGATTTCCGTGCAGCAGCCAAGTCGGAAACGCCAGCACCCAGGAGTAGGCCGGCGGATAATCGCCGTTGCCCACCTGCCCTTTTTCCAGCACGTCGCGCAGGAATCCCAGATGGCTGTAGGCGTCCGATTGGCCCAGCGCCCACGTCTGGAGCGGATGGAGCACCCGGACCGCCCAGGCCAGCAGCAAAACCGCCGCCAAGACCCAGTCCCACCGCAACGGTTCCGCCGCGCGCTTCTTCCGGCGCGCCCACGCGCCCGCGCCGATCCAGGACGCGATCCAGATCGCCGTCGCCGGCGCGATTCCGATTCCGGAGCCGTCGCAGATCCGCCCCCACAACGCGGCGGAGGCCAAGCCGGCGACCAGCGCGGCGAACAGGACTTCGCCCGCGTCGCGCCACCGGAACCGCACCAGCGTCCACGCCGGCACCAGTGCGTACAGCAGTACCTGGATGCCAGTCACCTGGACCAGTTGGGGCGGCGGCAAGGTCATGCCCGATGCCTCCAGCGCTGCAGCGCGCGGAACCATCCGACGGGAAGCCGCGCCAGCGCCTGCGCCCAGAGCTTGAAGCCCAGCGATTCCGCGCCCGGCCAAATCTGCTCGCGCACCACCGCGGGCGTCAGCGCGCCGCCGGCGCGCGCATAGGCCAGGAATTTCACGGTGCCCAGGCCGTGCGCCCGTCGGAACGAACGCAGCGATTCCCGGCAGGCGTCCGCGCCGTAGAGCGGCTCCAGCAACGCGCACAGCCGCCGCCAGCCGTCCAGCACGTCCATCAGCGACGACGTCCAGGTGAACACTTCCGTCGTGCCGCAACGGTTCCGGACCAGCGGATCGGCGATCATGGGGATTTCGCTCCCGCGGCACAGTTCCATGATCGTCCCGACGTGCGCGAACCAGGTGCCGACGTAGCGGGCGCGGTCCACCTTCTCCCAATCCGCCTTCCGCACCACGCACGCGCCGATGAAGCCGGCGGACCACGCATTTTCCCGCCAAAACCGATCGACGGATATTTTCGCATCGGCCTGCAACGGCAGCGAAACGGGCTTGAGCGTCCGGCTGAAATCGGCGTTGACCGAGGCGTAGTTGACGTAGACGAACGGCGCGTCTTCCTTTTCCAGGACGCCCAGCACGCGGGCGATCGCGCCGGGCACCAGCCGGTCGTCTTCGCCCAGCAACCAGGCGTTGCGGCAGTCGTTCACGTCCACGGCATGCAGGATGTTGCCGTCGATGCCGAGATTCCGTTCGTTGCGGAAAACCCGCAGAAACGGATATTCGGATCGGAGCGTCGCCAAAACCGCCGCGTTGGTGTCGTCCTGCGAGTCGTCGGCGACGAACACGGGAATTTCGAATTCGCGCCCGCCCGCCGCGGCCACGGACCGCACGGTTTCCAGCAGTTGTTCGGGCCGCTTGTAGGTCGGGATGCTGATGCCCAGCCGGGCGTTCATCGGGCCCTCGCGGGGGTTTGGCGCGGCGCGGGCACGCCCGGCAGCGCGCGATAGAACTCGGCCAGCGCGCTGGCCAGCGCCGGACGCCAACGCTGGCGGAGCGGAAAATATTTCTTCAACAGCCGGCGATA
>DAOTNL010000335.1:0-2090 GCA_035450765.1 Kiritimatiellia bacterium
CCGGCGGCTTGATGCCGTCGGGGACGCCGTCGGAATCGACGTCCGCGTCCACGCGGTCGCGCCGGCCCACGTTGGAAAAGACCTCCACGTTCTGCGCGCCGGCGGGCGGGCTGTAGCGCACGGAGACGGCCGCCGTTTCGCTGGCGGCTTCGTCGATGAAGAACTTGGTCGTGGTGTAGTCCGCGTTCTGGCCGTTGACGGTCAGCGCGCCGGAACCCTCGCCGTAGACCCGGTATTCGAAGAACTCGTCGTTGGCGCCGTCGGCCTGCCATTCGGCCTTGCGCACCACGCCGTTGCCGCCGTTCGTCGCCGAATTCCACGCCGCCACCTGGTACTGCACCAGCGCGTCCAGGTTCGTCAGCGCGGCGTCCTGGATCGTCGCCACCCACCACATCGCGTTGCCGTTCGGGCTGGGATCGGATTCCGCGTGGCTGTAGGCCATCGCGTTGGTCAGGGCCAGATCGCCCTCGTTGACCTTGGGCAGGGCCAGCTTGCTCAGGATGGACACCCCGCTCGACGTCCGCTTGCTGGCGCCGTTGGTCGTGATGCGGTAGCGCACCTCGGCGTGGTCCGCCCAGCGATAGCCGTCCGTCGCCTCGTAGCCGATCTTGGTCCAGATCTGAAGGGTGTCGCCCGCAACCTTGACGACGTTGCCGCCGTGGTAGACGAAGCCGGGTTCCAGCCCGGGATCGTCGCCGAAGGTGAACTCGAACGGCTCCGCCTGGGCCGCGGCCAGCGCGGCAAAGGCCTGGCTCGCCGTGCCCTCCTCCGTCGCGCCCAGATAGGTCGTGTCGCGATCGGTGTAGGTGATCGCCAGGACGTACTGGACCGTCTGGGTCTTGGCGAACGTGCCCGCCGGGATCGTGCCGCGCCAGTACTTGTTGTTGCCGGCCTCGGAATCGAACGCCAGCGCGGTCGAGCTCCAGCCGCCCGCGCCCGCCAGGCGGTAGTAGAGCGTCCCGCCGCTCTGGTTCGCCGCGTTGCCGGCGCCCGCGAACTGGTTGCCGCTGTAGATCGTCACCGCGTTCGTCGCGTAGGGATGCCGCGGATTGCGCATGTAGGCGCCGGCCGGCTCGGCGTTCGCGGGCACGTGCCAGGCGTTGCCCAAGCTCGCCGCGCTGGCCACCGCGAACGGATGCGCCGCCGCGTTCGTCGCCTGCGCGTATTTCACGTTGTCCGCCTGCGTCGTGGTGCCGATATAGGTCGTGTCGGCCCCGCCGTTGGCGTAGTCCACCCGCAGGTAGTACTGGAGCGTCTCGCCCAGCGCCACGGCGTTCGAGGGAATCAGGCCCACCCAGTAGGCGTTGTCGCCGGCGGCCGAATCCCACGCCAGGCTGTTCGACGACCACGTGCCGTCCGTGGACTTCTTGTAGACCACCCAGCCGCCGGTCATGTCCGCGGCGCCCTGGTAGTTGCCCACGTAGACGTAGGTGTTCGCGCTCGGCGTCGGATTCGTCGGGTTGCGCATCGTCACCGTCGCCGGCTCCACGTTCGTCGGATAGTGCCAGCAGTTCCCGAAGACCGGGATCGCCTCGCCCACCAGATAGGCGTAGTTCGTGCCGCCGGCGTTGGCGGCGCGCAGCGTGCACAGATCCGGATTGGTGCCGATCCGGTTCGTCGGCATCGCGCTGGTCAGCACGTAGTACTTCACCGTCCGGCCCGTGACCATGCCCGGGATCGTCAGCGTCGCCGTCGCGCCCGCCACGGATGCGGTGCGGAGGTCCGACCAGGTGGAAAAGCTGTTGGTGGTATAGCGCAGATAGACCTTTTCGCCGCTGGGCGCCGCGCTCAGCTGCGCCGTCACCGTCACCGCGTTGGTGCCGACCGTGCCGCTGTTGTCGGACACGTTCGTGATGGCCACCGGATCGTTGGTGGTGGCCTGGATGGTGTAGGTCCGGTACCACCAGGTGTGATCGCCGTCCATGCGGAACGTGTAGCGCATGCCGTTCGTCTGGCCTTCGTAGCTGAGGTTGCCGCCGTCGCTGCCGGTCGCGTTGTTCCGGTGGCCTTGGCCGATCGTGCTGTTGATCACGGCGTTCGTGGACATCGTTCCGGTGCCCCAGTTGGTCGTCCAGTCGCCTTTCAGGTCG
>DAOTNL010000336.1:0-2030 GCA_035450765.1 Kiritimatiellia bacterium
CCTGGGTAATGGCGATGATTTCCGCATGCGCGGTGGGATCTTTCAGCGTCCGGGTCTGGTTCCAGGCCTGTCCCGCCAGTTCCCCGCCGTTGTAGATGACCGCGCCCACGGGCACCTCGCCGGCTTCCGCCGCCAATTTCGCCTGCCGCAGCGCCAGGCGCATGCGCGCCTCGTGCGTCGCCATTCCCGGAACGTCCGCGTTCATCGTGCCGTCTCCTTTGCTTCCCGCAGCGTCCGGAAGCCGACGTCGCGTCCGCGATAGTCCGCCGGGAAGTCCTGCCGATGGCCGACCTCCAGGCGCCGCGGATCGCGCTCCGCCCAGCTGCCGCCGCACGCCCGGCGCCGGCCGGGAGCCTCCGCCGGTTCCGCCGCGCACCATTCGTAGAGGTTGCCGGCCACGTCGTACAGCCCGAATCCGTTGGCCGGATACGAGCCCACCCGCGAGGCCGGGCCCTCCGCATCGAACCGCGCTCGTTCCGCCGGGTTGCCGCCCCAACCCCACGGATACGGCGCGCCGTCCACGCCGCCCCGGGCCGCCCATTCCCATTCCGCGACCGTCGGCAGGCGCACCGGCCGGCCTTCCCGCCGCGAGCGCCAGGCGCAATAGGCCTCCGCCTCGGCCGCGGTCGTTTCCGCCACCGCCTGCCGGGACGCGCCGGCATTCGCCGCGTAGCCCCCGCCCGGCCGCCGGACGATCTGCGCCGTTTCCGGGAAATCCGCCGCCCCCGTTGCGTTCAGAAAGCCGACGAATTCCCCGACCGTCGTCTCGAACCGCGCCATTTCGAAGCCGGCGGTTCCGGCGACTTCCGGTGCCGGAGACGGAATCGCCGTCCAGTTTCCCCGGCCGCAGCCGGCGGCGCAGACCAGCCACCCCGCCATGCCCATGACCCAGCCTCGATTCATTTCCGTATTAAAGCGTATCGGCCTTTGACATTCCACCGCGAAATCCCCATACTGTACCGGCAATCGTCAATCCGACGCGAAAGGTGGAAGACATGGAGCAGCGCAAAGCGAAATGTAGCCGCTACGGCATGTTTACGGGGATTTTGTATATCGGCATTCTCGGCCTCGTTCTCGGCGCCGCGCTCGCCGTTCCGTTCAAGCCCGAGACGTGGACCTGTTCCGACGTCGCTTCCGTGCTGGCCACCGGCATCGCCTTGGCCTACGTCCTGCTCGGCGCGGCCGACTGGCTCGTGCAGCGCCTCGCCCTTGCACAGAATCCCCTCCCGGCCGATCTCGATTTGACCGACCGCGCCATCGCCCGCGAGCGCGTGGCCGCGCTGACCGGCTGCTCCTTGCTCCAACGCCATGCCCGCCGCCTGCTGGGCGCGTGGGGCGCCGGCGCCTCCGGCCCGCAGGTCGCCGTCATGGCCGCCAACCAGACCGGCCGCCTGCTGGCGATCCTCGTCGGCGAAGCCGGCGCGATCCTCGTGTTGCTGTTCGCCGCCGCGGGCTTCGCCGCGCCGGGCGCGCTGCTCACGCTGGGCACGGGCCTCATGGCGCTGGTGGCCCTCGTCGGCCTGGCGCGCTTCCAGCTGGCTTCCCAGTGCGCCGGCTACATCGAATCGCATCTGCTGGCCCGCATCGGCAACGATACGCCCGCCGCCGCGGCCGCCGATTTCGCCCAGGCCGCCGGCAAAGCCGCCTCGGAATCCCTGGCGGCCCTCGCCGCCGCCCAGGCGAAGTTCGTCGAGCAGTTGTCCAAGTCCCAGGACCAAGCCGCCGCCCAGATCGCCAAGGCGCAGGCGGAAGCCTCGGCCCAGATCGCCAAGTCCCAGGCCGACATGACCGCCAAGCTGACCGCGGCGCTGGACCAGTCCTCCGCCAAGATCGGCACGGCCCAGGCCGAAGTCGCCACGCAGCTCGGCCGGGTCACCGCGCTGGCTTCCAGCATCGACAACGTCCTCAAGCTCCAGCAGGCCGTCGACGGCACCCTCAAGGGCGTCACGGTCACCGACGAATTCAAGAGCACGCTCCTCGAGCTCAAGCGGCACCTGGCCGAGTCCGACCAGCTGCTCAGGAACGCGGCC
>DAOTNL010000337.1:0-2012 GCA_035450765.1 Kiritimatiellia bacterium
CTCGACGCCGTCGCCAAAGACGGCATCCGCCTGCTCGTCAAGGCGCGCGTCACTGTCCGCGCCAACCTCGCCCGACTCGTCGGCGGCGCCACAGAAGACACCATCATCGCCCGCGTCGGCCAGGGCATCGTCTCCGCCATCGGCTCCTCGCCCAGCTACAAGAACGTGCTGGAGAACCCCGACGACATCAGCAAGAAGGTGCTCAACTCCGGCCTCGATTCGCAGACCGCCTTCGAGATCGTCTCCATCGACATCGCCGACGTCTCCGTCGCCGGCGTCTCCGGCGCGCGCGAAGTCGCCAACGTGGGCGCCCTGCTCGAGACCGAGCGGGCCGAGGCCGACAAGAAGCTGCGCCAGGCCGAAGCCGAAGGCCGCCGCGCCACGGCCGTCGCCGCCGAACAGGAAAACCGCGCGCTCATCCAGGCCAAGCAGGCCGACGTCGTCGCCGCGCAGGCCGAGATCCCGCGCGCCATCGCCGCGGCCATGAAAGACGGCAAGCTGGGCGTGATGGACTACCTGCGCATGCAGAACGTCATGGCCGACACCGCCATGCGCGAATCCCTGGCCGAAGGCGAAAAACCCGCGCAAGGCTGATGCCGCTGCTCCCGCCCATCTGCCTGGCCGCCGGCGACGACTCGCTCGTCGACGTCGTCGTCTGGCTCGTGGCGGGCGCCTTCTGGCTGATCGCCCAGATCCACGGCGCCAAGAAGAAACAGGAGCGGCAAAAGAAAGCGGCCGCAGCCGCGTCCGCGGCGCGGCCCGCCGGATCCGCGGAAACGCCCGGCGCGGACGAACTGGCCGAAATCTTCAAGCGCCTCGGCGCGAACGTCCCCGGCACGCCGCCTCCGGCCCCCGCGCCGCAACCGGCGCCGGCGGCGGTCACGCGCCCGCCCGCGAAGCGCCCGCCGCGGGTGTCGCCGGCCATCGCCAAGCGCCTGGCCCGCGTCCAGCAAGAAGCCGCCGCAGCCGCCCGCCGCGCCGAACCGGCGCGCCAGGCCGAAGCGGATGCCGCGCCCGGCGCCGGCGCCGGCGTCCACAGCCAAGCCGGCGATGGCCGCGCGACGGAATCCGCCCTGCGGCGCACGGGCGCGATCTTGCCGCGGATCGGCGCGATGGATCTGAAGCTCTCCGCGTGGCCGCGGCTGCCCCTGCCCGGCTTCGCGCCCGTCCAGCAAACGGGCGCGCCCCTGCGCGCCAAGCTGCGCGCCCGGCGCGAAGTCCGCGACGCCCTCGTCGCGCAAACGTTCCTGCAGCCCCCCAAAGGCGCGCGCTGAGGCGCGAACGGCCTACAGCGCGTGGCGGATGCGGCTGGGCGCGCCGCGGGTCGCGTCGTAGCGCACCTCGAGCCGCGGCGCGCGGCCGCGGCAATCCAGCACGAGTTCGACGTCGTGGAGCTCCTGCGCGAACGGCCAGCGCGCGTTCATCCAGGCCACGAGCGGCGCGCGGGCGTCGGCTTCGCGCCGCTCCTGGATGCCCTTGCGCGATTGTCCGGCCAGTTCCAGGGCTTCCTTCTTCCAGCGCCGCAGGTCGCGCAGGTCGCGCTCGTAGGGCGCCAGGCCGCGCGCGACCATTTCCGCGGGGTTGTTCCAGCGCCGGAAGCGCGCTTTCAGCCGCTCGCGCTGTTCCTTCAGGCGCCGCTCGGCTTCGGCGATTTCCACGTCGTACTGCTTCGCCAGTTCGTCCTGCTTCTGGGCGGTGCGCTCGAGCTGGGAGGCGTCGCGCGGCACGGCGACGGTTTTCTCGACCGGTTCGCCGTAGCGGCTGCGGAGCTGTTCGCGCAGGTAGAGGAACCGGCGCTGCGCCTGGGCCACGGTCAGCGGCGGGATGTCCGCGCCGGCCGGGTCCGAAAACTCCAGGCGCGCGCGAACCAGCTGGCCGTCGGCGAACGTGTACGTCAGCAGGCACGGCAGTTCCAGCGTCGTCGTCGCGTAGGTCAGTTCGGCGGCGTTTTCGCGCAGCGGCTCGGCGCGTTCCGCGGCGCGCACTTCCGCCGGCGACATGCCCCAGCGCAC
>DAOTNL010000338.1:0-1986 GCA_035450765.1 Kiritimatiellia bacterium
TGCCGGCAAATGCGCAGGGGATTTCGCTGGGCGACGCGCTGGATGCGCCGGATTGGACGTGGACCACGAATGCGTCGGGATTCTCCATGTGGCAAATTGAAAGCTGGGGGGCGCACGATGGCGTGGACTTGGTACGCGGTTATGCCGATTCCTTCGGTTACGCATCGCTTGAAACGACCGTGACCGGCCCGGGAGCGATATCCTTTTGGTGGAACTTCCAATCCACCATGCAATATGCGGGATCCTTCGATTTTTCGATCAATGGGGAATTGCAGGTTCAATATGGGGCTTCCGCATGGAAGAACCAGGTATTCGTTTTGGGCGAGGGTCAACAGACGTTGCGCTGGACCGTGGTGGGGCCGCAGGTGTTCGGATTTACTTCATCTGGAGATTTGGACGAGATTGCGCTGTTGCCTCTGGCCGTTCAACTCTCAGTGCGGGGCACCAATTCCGCCGTCGTGACCAATGGAACGCCGACCGTCTCCGCGGCGGCCGGCACGGATTTCGGCGAAACGTTCCTGACGGGCCGCACGGCCAGCCGAACCTTCCGGATCGCCAATACGGGCACGGTCGATCTGGCCGTTTCGTCCGTGGAAGTGACCGGCGACCAGGCCGATGAATTCGAGATTATCGAAACTCCGGCGAGCGTGGTTCGGTGGGGCACCCAGTCCAACCTGACCCTTCGGTTCGATCCGGCGGCCGTCGGGTTGCGGACGGCGACGGTCGTCGTGGCCAGCGACGATGCGGACGATCCGGTATATTCCTTTGCGATCGCCGGGACCGGCCAGGAGGACGTTCCGCTGATCCTGGTTCGTGGCAACGTCGCCGGGCATCCGTCCATCGCCAACGGCGGCACGAACGTTTCCGCCGCCTTGGGCACGGATTTCGGCGCGCAGTATCTGACCGGCGGCGCGACCTCGCGCACGTTCATCGTCACCAATGCCGGCAATTCGACCTTGAATCTTGCGGCGGTCGCACTGGGCGGGGACCATCCGGGCGATTTCGAAGTGACGACGTATCCGGCCACGGTCGCCCCGAGCAATCGGGGCAATATCGTCGTCAAGTTCGATCCGGCGGCGACCGGACTGCGTCGGGCCACGGTGCAGATTGCCAGCGATGCGGCCGCCGGAAATCCCTACGAGTTTGCCGTCGGTGGCACCGGCTTGCCCGACGAACCGGAGATCGCGGTGCGGGGCGTGAACGGGCAGCTTATCGCCGACGGAACGGCGGCGACGACGGACGCCAACGGCACCTATTTCGGGAACGTGCCACTGGACGCGGAACCGGTCGAGCGCGTGTTCACCATCACCAATTCGGGCGTGGCGGAACTGGCCATCGGCGGCGTGTCGTTCGCGGGCGCCGGCGCCGGCCGCTTTGCGGCCGCGGCCTGGCCGGCCAGCGTAGCGCCCGGCGCCAGCGGGGATTTGCGGATTCGCTTCACGCCGGATGCTCCGGGGGTGGCGACGGCCATGGTGGCCATCGCCAACAACGACAGCGATGAAAATCCCTATCGGTTCACCGTGCGCGGGGACGTGCCGGGGGAATATTACGTCTGGACGAACAGCCCGGACCCTCAACCGCCCTATGCGACGTGGAACACGGCGGCGCATGCGATCCAGGACGCCGTGTCCATCTGCGTGTCCGGCAGCGTGGTCTGGGTGACCAACGGCGTGTACGACGTGGGCGGCGCTTCCGGCAGCCGCGTGAGTGTTGCCAGTGCGATTCGCCTGCAGAGCGTCAACGGCCCGGAGGTCACGGCGATTGTCGGCAGTCCCGCGCTGCGCGGGGTCTATTTGCCGGCCAACGCCTTTCTGGCGGGCTTTACGATCACCAACGGCACGGCCGGCTCGGGAGCCGGGATATTTGCTCCCACCCATTCGGCCGTGGTCTCCAACTGCGTTTTGGCCGGGAACACGGCGTCCGGCTCGGGCGGCGGGGCGTATGGCGCGACGTTGATCGACTGCCTTTTGCTCGGCAACGTTGCGG
>DAOTNL010000339.1:0-1967 GCA_035450765.1 Kiritimatiellia bacterium
GACGTAGGCGACGGCCTGCAGCCAGCGGAGGGGGTTGGCGGCGGCGCGCCGGCGGGCGCCGGCGAAGTATTGCCGGGCGACGAAACCCACGGCGACCGCGACCACAACGGCAACAAGGAGTTCCTGAGAGGACCAGAGCCGCAGGACGGGGCCTGAACCCGCCGTCAGCAGCAGGTAGACCGCGCCCGAAAACAGAGCCGTAACGATGAAAGACAGCATAATGTTCCTGATTTAGGCCAAACTGGAAAGACGCTATCACTTCGATCCGCGCGCTGGCGAGCAAAACTTCGCCTTTCGTCGATCGATGGCGGACAGAGTAAATCGTTTTACCTCGAAATCAAGCCCTTTTCGAGAAAAAATTGCGGTGGGATGTTCAATCCCAGGTTTGGGGCTGGCCGGTGGCGGCGATCACGGCGTGCCAGAGGTCGCTTTCGGGATCGATTTTCTTGCGGCTGGCGACGGCCAAGGGAATCGGCACGTGGACGTAGACGCCGTGCCAGTCGCCGACGATGAGGTCGGTCTTGCCGGCCATGGCGGCATGGACGGCGTTCCGGGCGTAGGCGTCGCACAGGCGGGCGTCCTGCGAGTTGGCGGGCACGGAGCGGATGACGTAGGATGGGTCGATGCACTTCAGGTTGACCTCGGTGCCCTTTTCCTTGAAGAAGGCCGCGATGCGGTCGCGCAGGAAAACGCCCACGTCGGCCTTTTTGCGGTTGCCGGACTTGTCCGCGCCGCTTTCCGCTCCGAGCAGGTCCTGCCCGGCGCCCTCGGCGACGACCACGACGGCGTGGTGGCGCTCGACCATGCGCCGGTGCAGCGCGGCGAGGAAACCCTTGGGACCGTCGAGGCGCAGCGGCACTTCGGGGACGAGCACGAAATTGACTTCCTGCGAGGCCACGGCGGCGCCGGCGGCGATGAAGCCGGAATCGCGGCCCATCAGCTTGACGAGGCCGATGCCGTTGGGCGCGCCCTTGGATTCGCAGTGGGCACCGTCGAGGATGGCGCGCGCCGATTCGATGGCGCTGAAATAGCCGAACGTCTGGCGGACGTACTGGATGTCGTTGTCGATGGTCTTGGGCACGCCCACGACGGCGATCGGCAACCGGCGGCGCGCGATTTCTTCGGCGAGGGCATGGGAGCCTTTCTGGGTGCCGTCGCCGCCGACGCACAGGAGGATGGAGATGCCGCGCTGGACGAGGAAGTCGACCATTTCTGCGACATCCTGCTGGCCGCGGGAGGAGGACAGGATGGTGCCGCCGTCGCGGTGGATGTGGTCGACCAGTTCGGGGGTCAAGGCGAGCGGCGGTTCGGCCTGGAAGGCGAGGCCCTGGTAGCCGTGGCGGATGCCGAGGACTTCGCGCACGCCGTAGTTGTGGTGCAATTCGAGAAAAGCCGAGCGGATGACGTTGTTGAGGCCGGGGCACAGGCCGCCGCAGGTGACGATGGCCGCGCGGGTCTTGCGCGGATCGAAGAAGATCTTCTGGCGCGGACCGGCCTTCTCGAAGTACGTGTCGGCATCGACCGGCTCGCCGGGGGCGATTTCAACCTGGTGGCGGACGCGCGTTTTGTCGGACACGAAATTGCCGATGCGGTCGCCGCGCTGCACGTTGAGCGCCAGCGGCGAATCGTGCAGGCAGGGGCCGAGGTTGCGGATGACGGTATCGACGACGGGGGGCATGAGGGGGTCTCCGTTGGCTTCAGGTCTGCTTGCGCTCCACGAGGCGCAGGCGGTAGGTGATGGTTTTGGCGGACTGCGGGGGCAAGGTCAGCTCGAACTGCAGGGACCGGGTCGTTTCCGTGCAGGGCAGCGAGGAACGGACGAGGCTCCATTGCATCGGCGTCGCCGGCTTTTCGACCACCTGGATGCGGACGGGCGAGGCCAGATCGTTGACGAGCTCGACGGAATAATCCGCCTGGCGGGCGCCTTCGGGCAGCGGTTTTTCTTCCAGGAGCTGCCGGCTGGCGCG
>DAOTNL010000340.1:0-1966 GCA_035450765.1 Kiritimatiellia bacterium
GGCGTGGACGGCCGGATCGAGGCGGGCGCCGAGCGGATTCTGCGCGACATCGAAGAAACCGGCGCGGCGCCGACCGTCCTGGAACTGGGCACGACGAACCTGACCGGCAACGTCCGGTACGCGGGCGACGCGAATTGGTTCGAATTCGCGGCGCCGACCTCCGGAACCTATCGGATCCAGACGGCGCTGGGCACCTTGACCGACACGATCCTGAAACTCTACGGACCGGGGAACCGGAACGACCTGGTCGGCCAGAACGACAACGCGGTTGGATTGGCGTCGCGCCTCGTCCTGTCGCTGGAGCCGGGCACGTACTACGTCAAGATCACCGCGCCGCCGCCGTTGAAGGGCACCTACAAACTGGTGGCGGCGCCCGGGCCGTAGCACGCCGTCTTCCCCGATGGACGCGGGCTCGAACAAGCGCTGGACGATCGCCGGAATGGCGCTGGCGCTGCTGCTGCTCGTCGTCGTCGTTCGTCGCGCCGGCGAGCCCCATGCCGCTTCTGCGCCGGCGACTACCGCGGCGTCCCCCAAACTCCTGCCGGCCGAACCCGTCGCGGCCCCGTTGCCGGAACCGGTTGCCGCGATGGCCGAACCCGTCGCGCCGCCGCCGGAGGACGTCCGGACGGAAACCGCGTCCGCGCTGTGCCGGCGCTTGACGGAACGGATCCGCGCGGGGGAATCGCCCGAGACGATCGCCCTATCCGCGGAACTGGTGCGGCGCGGCGATGCCGCGGTGGATGCGCTCGAGGAAACGCTGCGGAGCGGTGAACAAAGCGCGGAGATCGCCGCGCTGCGGCTGCTGGTCCGGATCGGCACGCCCCGCGCTTTGGCGGCGGGCCTCGTCCGGTTGTGCCAGGAACCCGCCAGCGACGCGCAAAACGAATTGCGGAAGGTTTTCGGAAACGCGGATTCCCGGCCGGTCGCGGAGGCCGTCGCGGACATGGCCGTCCGCGAAGAACGCCCGGAGGAGCGCCGCAATCTGCAGGCGGTCGTGGCGGCGCTGGAAGGCGGCGCGATCGTGGAAACGTTGGCCGAACGGATCCGGACGGCGGAGCGCGAAGAGGATCTGCAGCCATGGCTGGAGCTGCTGGCCGGCGTGTCGCGGCCATCGAACGTGCCGGCGCTGGGAAATTTGTTGCTGGACGATTCCCGCGTCGCCGTGCAAGAAACGGTGGCGGCGGCGCTGGCCGGCATCGGCGATGGCCGGGCGTGCCGCCTGCTGGCGGATTTCGGAGCGGAAAGTCCGGCCTGCCGGACGGCGTTGGCGCGCGTCCGGTCTCCGTACGCGGAGACGGCGCTGCGGGAAATCGCGGCCGACGATCCGGATGCCGGCGTGCGCGCCGCCGCGAGCCAGGCGCTGGCCGGGCGAGAGTAGAGCGCAAACGAGGACGAAACGGGATGCGACGGATGCAGTCGACAAGAAACGCGCGAGCAATTCCAAGCGGACCGGCCGGGGCGGCGCTGGGCGGGGTGTCGGCCGCGGCGGCGTTTCTGTATGTGCTGATGGAATGGGTCTTTTTCGCGACGAAGCCGTCGTTCATGAGCACGCTGGGGGGCGGGGAACGGGTGCGGATCCTGTTGCTGGCGCCGTTGCCGCCGGTGCTGGGGGCGGCCGCGCTCGGCCTGGCGCTGGGACTCGCGGCGCGGCTTGCGCCGCGGTGGCGCGGCGCGCTGGTGCGGATCGGCGCGCTGTTGCCCGGGTTTCTGCTGGCGGCGACGGCGTTGCTGCTGCTGGACAATTTCACCTACACGCTGTTCGGCTTCGGCGTGTCGTCGAGCTCGGGTTTCGGTCGGTTCGCCTATCTGGCGGCTTTCGCCGGATTGTGGGGCTGGGGCTGGCGCCTGGCGTTGGGCGGGGTGCGCGGGGTGCTGGCCTGGCGGCGTCCGGGACGGACCTTGACGGCCTGGGGCGCGGCGCTGGCCGCGATTTGGCTCTTGTTGCTGGCGACGGGGCGCGACCGCG
>DAOTNL010000341.1:0-1964 GCA_035450765.1 Kiritimatiellia bacterium
CGCCAGCCTGTCCATCGCCGCCGCCAGCGTGATGGCCAAGGTGACGCGCGACCGGTTGATGGTCGAACTGGCCGCGCAATTTCCCGCCTACGGCTTCGAGCGGCACAAGGGCTACGGCACGCGGGAGCACCTCGAGGCGCTGCGGCGCCACGGTCCCTGCCCCGCCCACCGCAAGAGCTTCGCGCCCGTCGCGCAGCTTTCCTTCGGGTTCTGAGATGCGCTGGCCCTGGCCATTTTCCCTGTTCCGGCGGCGGCGCACCGCCGCGACGGCCGCCCAGCGCGCCGGGGCCTGGGGCGAACGGATCGCCGCCGATTTCCTGGAGCGGCGCGGCTACCGGATCCTCGGGCGCAACGTGCGCTTCGGTTCGCGCTGCGAACTGGATCTGGTCGCCCGTTCGCCCGCGCCGGATGCGCTGGTTTTCGTGGAGGTCAAAACGCGCCGCACCGAGGAGTTCGGCCGCCCCTTTTCGGCGGTAGACGGCGCCAAGCGCCGCGCGCTGGGCCGCGCGGCCGTGCGCTACCTGCGCCGCGTGAAGGCCAAGCCGGCGCGCATCCGTTTCGACGTCGTCGAAGTCGTCGGCGCACCCGACGGCCCGCCGCCGGTCGTGCGCCACGTCGAGAGTGCATTTTCGCTCGGACCGGGGTATCGTCTGCCGTGGTGACATGAAGCCGGTGCGTTCCAGCTTGATCGCGGCCGTTGCGCTCGTCTGGGCGCTCGGCGTTTCCGCGCCGGCGTTCCTGCAGGATTGGGAACTCGACTACGAGCGGATGGCGGACACCGGCCAGGCGGTGTTCGACCGCGTGGCGCCGGCGGCCGTCAAGGAGAACTACGAGGTCCTGACCGCGCAGGAAATGGCCGGCCTGTTCACGACGCTGCAGGCCGCGCTGAGCGGGGAAAGCCTCGACTCCCTCGCCGCCAACGCGCCGCAGGTGCGGCAGACCCTTGCGCGGTTGCGGGCCGATCCCAAGACCCAGGACTACGCCGACTGGCTCGAGGCGCGCATGGACTACGTCGACATGGCCGCCGAAGTGGAGCGCGCCATCCCCGCGCCGAAGCCCGCCCTGCCGCCGCACCCGACCGCGCCGCAACCGCCGCTGATTCCGCATCCGAAGGAGCCGCAACCGCCGTTGATTCCGCATCCGAAGGAACCCCAACCCACGCTGATTCCGCATCCCAAGGAACCGCAGCCGCCGTTGATGCCGCACCCGAAGGAGCCCGCGCCCGCGGCCCAGCCCGCGCCGGCGCCGAAGCCCGCGCCGGTCGCGACCGACGTCGCCCAGGCCCGCAACCGCTACGTGGAAAGCAAGCAGGTTTGGCTGCGCAAGCTGGCGAACCGCCCGGCGCCGGCACGCGCCGCCGCGCTGCTGCCCGACCTGAAGCGCGCGTTCCAGGCGGAGGGCGTGCCGGCGGCGCTGGTGTGGCAGGCGGAGGCCGAATCCACGTTCAATCCTTCCGCGCGCAGCCCGGCGGGCGCGGTGGGCCTCTACCAGTTCATGCCGGCGACGGCCCAGCAGTTCGGCCTGAGCCTGACGCCGCAGGACGAGCGGCTCGACGCCATCAAGAACGCGCGCGCGGCCGCCAAGTACCTCAAGCTGCTGCATCGCCGTTTCGGCAACTGGCCGCTGGCGCTGGCGGCCTACAACTGCGGCCAGGGGCGGGTTTCCGGCGTCCTGAGCAAGACCGGCGGGCGCACGTTCGACGACATCCACGACAAGCTGCCCGCGGAAACCCGCATGTACGTCCCCAAGATCGCCGCCCTCGTCCAGCTGCGCGAAAACGCGGACATCGAGCGGCTGTAGAACGCTTGACCCGCCCCGCCGATTTCCTTTTTTCGGGGGTTGCGCGCCCGCGCGGCCTTGGGTAGCATCCTCCCGTTTTAGTACCAAACAAAGAAAGACCATCAGAAAAATGAACGCCATTGAAATGCTCAAGGCCATCGAAAAGCTGAACGCCAGCTTGACCG
>DAOTNL010000342.1:0-1940 GCA_035450765.1 Kiritimatiellia bacterium
CCGTCGCCGTCCATGTCCCGGGTCGAATCCGACTCCATGCCGGCCTCGGGCACGCCATCGGCCGAAACGCGGGAAATCGGATTGCCGGCCTTGGACACGTACCACCGCTCGCCCACGGCCATGAAGCCCGAAACGTCGAGCACCCGGATTTCCCAGTTGGTGACCACGGCGGTTACCACCTGATACTCGCTGGAAGAAACGACTTCCGTTTCGTACTCGCCGATGATGACGTGCAGCGGGTCCGGCCCCGTTTGGTTCAAGCCGGTGGAAACGCGCGGCGCGGTGCTGTTGGTCCAGGTCAGGCCGAAGTCCGCGCTGGCGCGGAATTCCAGTTCGCTCACCCAGTCGACGATGACGTATTCGCTGGCGCCCCAGGCCGCGTCGTAGAGACCGCCGACCGCCGGCTGGCCCAGTTGCGAATGGTCGGGCGTGTTCCACAGGAACGGATTGAGCTCATGGACGATTTCCCAAGCGTCGGGCAGGCTGTCGCCGTCGCTGTCGAAGGCGCCGCGGGAGGCATCCAGCATGCCGCGCACCGGGGCGGGGTTGTTGGCGTCGAAGGCGAACGTCGAGCCGGGGCCCAGGACGTTGTCGCTGGGCAGGCCAAAGCCCGTGTCGGGATAGAGATATTCCTGGTTGGGATAGCCGAGCACGTCCGCCGTGTGCGGATAGGCATAGGCCAGCTGGCTGGACTTGGCGCGGCGCGTGGAATCCACCGCCATCGTTCCTCCGTCGTCGAAGGTGTAGTAGGCCAGCAGCGAGTTGGGCACCACCGTCGGATAGATGTCGCCCGAACAGGCCTGGACCGGATCCACCAGCCTGGCCATGTTGTCGGAGACCTGCGTCGAGCTGCGCGGCTCGCCCCAGATGCGCACTTCGTCGAGGCGCAGCCGGTTGGCGAACCCGCACCCGCCGTCCGCCCGGCCGAACGTCACCAGGCGCGAACCGCCCGGACTGGTCGCCGCGAATTGCGAGCAGCTGCCCTCGTCCATGAGAACCGCCTGTTCGAGAAGTCCGTTGATGTACAGGCTCAAACGGTTGTTGCGATGGTCGAACACGCCGGCCAGATGCACCCACTGGTCGTAGGGAATCGAGCGGGCCGCGGCGACGGTGCGGGTGTTTTTACCCGTTCCCAACGTCTGGTAGGAAATGTAGGGAACCGATTCGAATCCGTTGGTCGTGGTCAGACCCAAGTCGAATGCTTTGCGGGTCAAGGTGGCGAAGGTCATCTCGCCCACGATCAGCGAACCCTTGAACTCGTTGTTGCCGGTTTCCGGCGTGAGGTAAACCCAGGTTTCCACCGTGAAGTCCGGGGAGAAGAAGCGACGACTGTCCGACAATTGGGACAAGGCGAACTCCACGGGACTGACGCCCGTGTCGGCCGTGATCAGCGCCGAACGCTGCACGTAGGGGCCATGGGATTGCACCGGGCTGGTCGGCTCCTCGCCCGCCACGACGTCCATCTGGATTTCCAGCGCGTCCGGCAACCCGTCGTTGTCCGTGTCCCATCCCGGCATCGGCCACACCATCGGAATGGCGTCGGTCAGCGGACCATCGGCGGGGATGGGACCGGCAGCGCCGGCCAAGGTGCCGTTGGGATCCGCCAGGATCAAGTCGGCATCGACCGGCGGCGGGCCCGGGTCGGCCGGGGTGAAGAATTCCGGCGCGTTGATCGCCAACCACACGGCATCGGCCCCCGGCGTAAAGGCGCCGTCGCCGTCTTCGTCCAGATAGTACAGGCCCGACATGGCCGTCGCGAAAGGCTGGAAATAACCTGCGACGTAACCGAAGTTGCCGTAATCCACGTCGTTGAGATCCACGAACGGCGGCACGCCCGCGACGGGGAAATAGATGTCCGTGGGAATGGGAGGACCCATCGGATTCATCGGATCCGGCCGCGGCTCCTGGGTCGTCAGGCGCGGATCGAAGAACCCGAACCA
>DAOTNL010000343.1:0-1937 GCA_035450765.1 Kiritimatiellia bacterium
GACACCGCTCCGGCCCGCCGGCAGCGACGATCGCCCGCCACGCCGCGCGCAATTCCTGCCCCGAATCCAGGCACATGGCGCGCACCAAATCGCGGAGAATGCCGAAGTAGCCCGCCGTCCAGCGCGGCCGGTAGACGTATTCCCGCGCCAGGCGATAGGCATCCAGCGTCGGCGTGCCCAAATCGTCCGTCGTGTGCGCCCGGTGCCGTTCATAGGCGGCCTGGAACTCGGGCTGTTCCGACGGATAGAAATCCCGCCGGATCGGAAAGCGTTGCAACGCATATTGCTCCGGCCCGCCGGGCGCGCCCACGCGATAGCACCACAGTTTCTGGCCGTCCTCGCCCAGCAGGAATTCGATGAACCGCTCGGCGGTTTCGCGGTGCGGTGCGCCGCGCAAAATGGAAATCGGGTCGGCGCTGACGCCCGAGCCCCCGCGCGGCGTGACGTAGGCCATCGCGCCGTCCGGGCGCCCTCCGTTGCTGACTTCCGCTTCGAAGCGGCCGTAGAAATCGATCGCCAGTCCCGCCGCGGCGTTGCCCATGCCGACGTCCAGCGGCACCTTGCTGGCGCTGTCGGTGAAATAGCGCGCGTTGGCCCCGAGTTTCTGGAGCAGCCGCAGGCCGTTCGCCCAGCCCGTTTCGATCGCCTGCTGGTAGGCCGCCGGCACGCCGGGCGGCATTTCGCCCGGCGGCAGGCCCGCCGCCGCGATCCGCGCTTCGTAGTCGTCGATCGCCGGCCCGAATCCGGCCGCCCCGGCCGCCTTCCGGCATTGCACCTGCACGATGGTCTCGAACGCCTTGGCGATGCTGCCGCTCTTGGTCGGATCGGCCAGACCCAGCGTGCCGAGCCAGCGCGGATCGGCCAGATCCTCCCACTGCTCCGGCTCGCGCGCGAGGCCCTGCGCGCGCATCCGGTCGCGGTTGTAGCAAATGCCGAAGGTGCTCAGCGTCGTCCCGTACCAGGTCGGCGCGCGCCAGGTTTCGCCGCTCATGCCGGTCGGGATCAGTTCCGCGCCGGTTTCCGTCGCCAGCAGGCCGGGCGGAACGTCGTCCGGCGCCCACGCGGGAACCAGCAGGCCTTGGCGCGTCGCGCTGTCGGCGTCGTAGGCCCCGCCGCCGAAATACATGTCGATCTGGCTGGTGAACGCCTCCGGGTCGTCCGTTGCGCGGAAGGCGCGGTACAGCGCGCACCGCTCCGCCCAGTCCGCGTCCGTCGCGTCCGCCGGCTTCCGGTCCGGATCGAACGACTTGTTCAGGATGATGGCGCCGGCATCGCCGCGCCACGGCCGGCCCTGCCCCGTCCACCAGGCGCGGAAGGCCGACGTGAACTCGCTCGTCAGGTAGCGCGAGATTTCCGTCGAGCCGCCGATGTTGCGCCAATCCACCTTGACGGGCGCGCCGTAGGTCGCCGCGTGCCAGCGCGAGAACGCCAAGGCGTACTCGTGGCGGATGGCTTCGTTCATCGGCGTGATGACCACCAGCACCGGATCGCCCGCCTGCCATTCCCGCACCCCCGTCTCCTGCCGGAACAGGAACGGCAACGCCACGATCGCGGCCAAAACCAGCAGAATGGAAAGATTGCGCATCAGTTGGACAGGATGACAGGATTTACAGGATAAACAGGATAAGTCATATGGATTTTCAGTCGGACAGCGGTTGCCGATAGATGCGATGTTTGCGTTTGAAATCCAATTTTGGCGCGCCAAAATTGAAGAGCAGCCCCACGTTGAGTCCCGTTGCCGTCAAATAGTTCACCACTTGGACTTCATGGGCTTTCCCCAAAGCTTCCACGGCTTTGTTTTCCACAATGACTTTGTCTTCCACCACAATGTCCGCATAGAAGTCCCCCACCACAACGCCATCGTACGTTACCCGCAGAGAAACCTGCTCCGCAGCCTTGAACCCGGCTTTCCGCAGTTCATGCAAGAGGGCTTTTTG
>DAOTNL010000344.1:0-1914 GCA_035450765.1 Kiritimatiellia bacterium
TGCTCGGGTTGCCGCTCGCCGCCGCCACGTTGTAGTTCAGCGTCGCGTTCGTGCCCTGGTATTCGAAGATGCGGAGATGGTAATCCGTCGCCGCCGTCAGGCCGGAGAGCGTGAACGGGCTCGCGCCGCGGTGCACGAGATAGTTGCCGCCGCCGAGATCCGTGCCCGATCCGAAGGCGTTGTTTTCGCCCGCATAGGCCGTGCCGTCCGTGGGCGTCCAATCCACCGCGCTCCCCTGCTTGGCCACCACGAGGCGGCTGAGGCCGTTGCCCGCCGTGAACGAGACCGCGTAGCTGGTGGCGCCCAGCGTGCCGAACGCGATGGCGCTGGCCTGGGTCGGCTCCGGCATCAGCGTCGAAGCCGTCGCCGACGCCGGCGTGCCCCGGTAATTTTCCGAACCGCCGCTGCCGTTGAACGACGAGGCTTCCACGGTGTACGAAGTGCCCGGCGCCAGGTTCGTCACCGCCACGCTGCTGCCCGTGCCGTTGTAGACCACGAAACTGCTCGAGCCCAGGTTCGAGCCGTTGCCGAAAATCGGATCGGCGGTGTAGCTGTTCAGGTCGGTCGGATCGACGGGATTGCCGCCTGCGCGGATCACGATCAGCGTGTTCGTGCCCGTCGTGCCCTTGGTCCACGTGACCGTGAAGCCGTTGGTGCCGATGGGGGAAATGGCCAGATCGGTGGGATTGCCCCCCGGCACGACCGCCATGGTCTTGAGGCTGTAGGGATTCCCGCTGGCCGCGTTGGTGAGGAAATTGGCCGTGGTGCCCAAGGTGCCGTTGAATTCGAACACCCGCAGATGGTAGCTCTGGTCGCGCAGCAGGTTCTTGAGGCCGCCGATCGGGCCGCTGCCGGCCCAGACCACGTAGTTGCCCGTGCCGATCTGCGTGCCGCCGCCGAAATTCGTGCTGGCTGCATAGTTCGCGCCGTCCACCGGGAAAGCATCCACCGCGCTGCCGGCCTTCGCGACCACCAGGCGGCTGGCGCCGTTGCCGTCCGTCCAGTTGATGCCCGCCAGCGTCACCTCGTTCGTGCCGGTCACGACGATGCCCGACGCCTGCGTGGTCGGTTGCGCCGCCAGCGTGTGGCGGCTGGCCGTGGGCTCGTCGCTCGTGCGGTAGTTGGGCGTGGCGTCGCCGTTGAATTCGTACACCGCGAAGGTGTATTCGGTGCCGACCGAAAGGCCCGACACCGCCACGTTCGTGCCCGTGCCTTTGTAGACCACGTAGCTGCCGGCCGCCGTCGTGTCGCCCAGGCCCATCGTGGCGTTGGCCGCGTAGACCACGCTGTCGGTCGGGTCGGCCGGCGCGGCGCCTTGCCGGGCCACCACCAGGACGTAGTCGCCGTTGCCGCGCGTCCAGCTCACGGTATAGGACGTCGTGTCCAGATCGCCGAAGACGATGGCCGAAGCCGCCGTCGTCGGCTCGCTCAGCGTCTTCATGCCCGTGTCCGACGCGCTGAAATCGCTCATGCTCGCGCTGGTGCTGTTCGTGGCCCGCACCCAGTAGTAGTAATCCTGGTCCGCATCGGCCGACGTGTCGTCATAGCTGGTCGCGTTCGCCGCAGCCGTGCCCACGATGGCGGCAGACCCGGGCGCATCCTCCGTGTTCCGCCAGATGCTGTAGCCGGTCTCGCCGGCGATATCCGTCCAGGTCACCCGGATCTTGTCGGACAGGTTTTCGGTGGCCGCAACACCGGTCACCGTCGCCAGTTTGCGGTAGCCGGAATTCGCCGTGCTCCAATCGCTGGTGCTGCTGCTGGTGCTGTTGGACGCCACCACCCAGTAATAATAGAGCTGGCCGGGGGTGGCGGACGTATCGGCGTAGGGGCTCGACTGCGCGCCCAGCCCCGTCGCCCCCGCCGGCGCCGCGTCCGTGTCGCGGAACACGTGGTAGCCCGTCGCCCCCGTCACCG
>DAOTNL010000345.1:0-1907 GCA_035450765.1 Kiritimatiellia bacterium
GCCGGAGCGGAATCCGCCGCCGTGGTGGTCACCGTTCCCGTTGCGGAATACGGCCCGTTCAGGTTGCCCACGGCCCGCACGCGCCAGTAGTAGGGCGTGCCCATCGCCAACCCCGTCACCGTCTGGCTGGTGCCCGCCACGCCTTGTCCGTTCACCACCAGCGTGCTCGCGCCCGCCGGTTGCGCACCGCTCACCGCCAGATTCTGCAGGCGGATGCCGATGGATCCCGTGGCGCCCGGACAATGCCATTTCACGCGCACGCCGGCCTGGCCGAGCGCCCCCGCCGGCAGGTCCATCGAACCCGCCACGTAAGGCGACGAAGCGGTCGCGCTCGTGTTGGTCCCGACCCGCGTCCATGTGCTCCCGCCGTCAAGAGAATAGGACACCACTAGGCCGTTCGCCGTGGACCCACCGAACGTGGCCACCGAGAAGCCGGCCAAGGCGTTCGTGAAGCCAACCGTGGAAAAGGACGGGCTGACCACGCCCGGATCGGTGGCCGTGATCAACTTGTGGTAGGTCCCCGCGTTCGAAGCCCCATTCACGTACTCCCAGCCCGTGGACAGGCCCGTGTTGAGGTTCGACGCCAGAACCGACAGCGCCCCGCTGCCGCCCGGCGAGAAAGAGGTCGCCGTCGCCACGTCCAGCGCATAGCTGGCGGCCCCCGCCACAGCCGACCAGTTGGCGGTGAAGCGGTCGTTGCCGATGCCGGTAGCCGCCAACAACGGCGGCGCGGCCAGCAGCGCATTCACCGTCAGCGTCGCGCTGGCCGAGCCCCCGGTGGCGTTCGTCGCCGAGAAGTTGAAGACGTAGACCCCATCCGTCGGCGGCGTGAAGGTCAGGTTGCCGCCGCCGTAGCTGGCGCCGGCTTGCACCGTCGACATCGTCACGACCGCCGGCGTGGTCGTCCCCGACGTGTAGGCCCCCACCGGCACGACCAGCGTCTGCCCGACCGTCGCGACCTGGTCCGCCAGATTGCTGAACGTAACCAGCCCGCCGGGAGCCGCGCTGCCGATCCAGCCGGCGATCGACCCCAACAGCACGTTCGTGTTGTAGGCCATGGCCGTTGTATACTCGTAGTCGGCGTTGTACGCCACGTTCGAGGCATACTTGTACAGTTCCCAGAAATTCGCGTACTTGTCCCCGTTCAGGTCGCAACTCGAAGCCGGAGCGTTCGTCCAACCCTCGATGACCTTGTCCGTGAACAGCCCACCCGAATCCCCGTCCCACGAATATTGATCGTAGTTGGCCGCCGTCACCCAGCCGATTTCACTGGCGGAAATCAGCTTGCCCGCATCTTTCGCGCCGCGGGCCAACTCGCCCGTGCGGATTTCCTCGATGAGTCGCGTCACATTCCCGGCCAGATCCCATCCGCCGCTTGCCGGCGCCAACGCGCGTGTTCCGGCCTTGACGGACTGGAACAGGCCGCCCGAATGGCAAGCGTCCACCATGACGATGACCTTGACGCCCGACGCGAATTTCGCCAAATCCGCCGCCAGTTCCGTATCCTGATAGTCGGCGTTATACGTGCACAAATACACCGATTTTCCGCTGTTTTGCCCGCCGTGGCTGGAGTGATAATAAAAAAACGTGTCGCCGGAGACGGCCGTCGCGATTCCGTTCGAAATCGCCGTGCGGATCGCGGCCTTCGTTCCCGCCGAATCCAGCAACTTGGTCACCGTCCCCGCCGTCCAATCGCCGCGCAAGATCGCGTTCGTGTAGACATGGTTGGCATCCGGCACGCAGCCGTTCAGCCAGCTGTCCGAGCCGATGTAGCTGCTGTTGTACTTGTTCAAGCCGACGAACACGCCGTAATTCGCCGCCGAGGCGATTCCGGCCAGGGCCAAGAACGCCATTAATCCAATCTTCAGGACCTTCTTCATCGGTTCTCTCCGCAGGGTGGGTGCACT
>DAOTNL010000346.1:0-1907 GCA_035450765.1 Kiritimatiellia bacterium
TGGACGACGCTGGCGACCAACGATTCTTTCGTCGGCGACGTGCCGCCCGACCGGATGGCCGCCCACGGCCTGATCGCGCTGCGCACGGCGCACGAGGAAAATTGCCTGGTGGACGACCACGTCGCCGACGTGCGGCCGCTGCTGGCGCGGATGGAAGCGGAACCGGGCCGCCACGGCATCCAGCAGATCAAATTGATGAAGGACCGCGTTGCGCGTCCCTGGAGCGCGGCGGCGATCGCGCATTTCCGCGCGCATGCCGTCCGGACGGGCTACCCGCTGCTGGATTCGGCGCAGGGCATCGACGGGGCGGAAGTCCGCCGGCGCTGGGGGCTGCCGGAGACGGGGCCGATCGTCGGGTGCCTGGCTTCGCCCTACGGCGCCGTGCTCGACGCGCCCTGGGAAAAAGCGTTCGCGGCGGGAACGCGGCGGGGCCGCCTGTACTGGAACTGGAAAAACAAGGGCTGGCGCGGCGTGGCCGCGCCCGATCCGGGCGAACCGCAGGTCATGCGGGCGCTCAAGCGGTTCGCCGAAAACAACGGCGCGCCGCTGGTGGTCAAGATGCGCCACACGCAGGATGCCGCGCCCTGGATGCGCAAGCTGGCGGACCGGATCGTCGGCGAGGAATCCTACTATCCCCACAGCGCCGTCGAACTCGCCGCGATCTCGGCGGTGATGTTCGGTTTTTTCACGACGGGCGCGCCGGAGGCCGTGGCCGCCGGCCATCCGTTCGTCAACCTGGGCATTCCCGGCTACAACCGCGAAGTCTGGGAGCGCCTCGCCAGCATGTTCGTCGGCCTGTTCGACCAGCCCGGCGCGGCGTGGACCTTCGGGGCCGGAGAATGGATCCGCCGGGCGCCGGAAATGAGCTTGGCCGATTTCGCGCTGGATCCCGCCGCCCGGCGCGCCTATGCGCACCGGTTTTGCGGTCCGCTGGATGGCCGCCACTCCGCGCGCGTCGTCCGCGCTGCGGAACGGGTCGCTTCCGGCGTCCGTCCGGCCGATTTGCCGCGCGACGCGGACGGCTATCTGGAGCTGGGGCCATGACGGCCGCCGGCGCCGGCGTGGATCGCCTGGTCGCCACGCGGAGCCCGTTCGCGGGATTCGGGCGTCGCCTGGCGGACGGATGGGCCTTTGTCCGCGCGGGCGGACGGCCGCCGGAATCGGGCCGCCAACTGGCCTACGTGTTCGCGCCGCGCCGCTATTTCCGGAAAAGCGAACCGGCGGCGGACGTGTTCTATCTGTTCCGCGATACGCCGGAACGCCGCGAGACGCTGCGGCGGCTGCGGGCCGGGGAAGCCGGCGGGTTGGCCGCGGGCCAGCTGTTCGGGTTCGACGCGCTGCGGGCCAAAGGCGTCGCGGTGGATTGCAACCTGCGTCTGCCCCGGATCGGCAGCGTGCGGGAAACCGTGGCGGGCTGGATCGAGAAAGCGTACGCGCCCCGGACGGGCATCGGCCTCGGCGACGTCTGTTCCGTGCGCGCCCACCTGTGGCAGATGAACCGCGCGCGCGTCGTCGTGGCGACGACGGACAACACGGGCCTGCCGGCGGCCCGCCTGAAGGCGCGCGGCCGGCTCCGCGTCCCTTTGGTGTACGTGAGCGTCGGCCTGCCGGAGCGAATCGAATCGGCTGCGGCGAAAAGTCCGGCCCGGGCCGCGCGCTATCGGAAGCGCTTGGCGAGCGTGGATCGGTTCCTGGCGTATGGCTACGCGGAAGCCGAGTGGTTGCGCCAGTGGCTGGGCAATCCGGAAAAGGTCCGGTTCCTTCCGTTCGGCGTGGACACGGAGAAGTGGAGGCCGGAAGACGGCGTTCAGGAAACAACCGACGTGCTGAGCGTCGGTTCCGACCCGAAACGGGATTTCGGGTTGCTGGTCGAATACGCCCGGCAACGTCCGGGCGTCGGCGTGTGC
>DAOTNL010000347.1:0-1894 GCA_035450765.1 Kiritimatiellia bacterium
GGCCAGCTGGATGCGCTGCTGGACGTCACCCCGCGGCCCGACCGCGAGGAATACCTGCGCTTCACCAAGCCCTACGCCGTGCTGCCGCACGCGATCGTGGCGCGCAAAGGCGGGCGCTACTACGATTCTTTCGAAAGTCTGCACGGCCGCACCGTGGCGGTGGAGGCCGGCTTTTTCGTCGCGGCGCACGTCCGGTCCAACCATCCGGCCATCCGGGTCGTGGAATACCCCTCGACGCGCGAGGCGCTGCTGGCGGTGGCGGCGGAGCAGGCGGACGCCTACGTCGGGAACCGCGCCGGGGCGGAATGGATCATCGGGCGCGAGTTGCTGGCTTCCCTGCAGGTGCAGGGGCTCGTGCGCGAAACCGCTTCCGTGAACGCCATCGGCGTGCGCGCCGACGAACCGCTGCTGGCGGCGATCCTGGACCGGGCGCTGGCAACGCTGCCGCAGCAGAGCGTCCAGGAAATCTTCGCGCGCTGGGCCGGGGTGGGCCAGGACCGGGGCGGCGGTTTGGCGTGGATCCGCCTGACGCCCGAGGAAAAGCAATGGCTGGCGGCGCATCCCGTGATCCGCTTCGGCAGCAATCCGCGCTGGGCGCCGCTGGAGTTCATCGACCGGGAGGGGATTCCCCAGGGCATCTCGCACGACTACCTGAAGCGTTTCGGCCAAGCCCTGGGCGTGGATTTCCGGCACGTGCCGATCGCGTCCTGGACCGACGCGCAGGACCTGCTCCGCCGCGGCGATGTGGATCTGCTGACTTCGCTGAACAAAGCGAGCGCGCGGAAGGACGAATTCGCCTTCACGCCGCCGTATCTGTCGCTGCAGACGGCGATATTCACGCGGAAAGACACGCCCTACGTCGGGGATCTCGCCGAACTGAAGGGCCGCCGGGTGGCGGTGGTGCCCGGCTACGGCATGGCCGAACACCTGGCGCCGAAGTCCCCCGAGATGGCCATGGTCATCGCCAAGGACGTGCCGACCGCGCTGCGGATGCTGGAAGACGGCACCGTGGACGCCTACGTGGGCTCTTTGCTGATCACCAGCCACTACATCCAGGCCGGCGGGCACGGCCGGATCAAGGTGGCGGGGGAAACCCCGTTCGTCTATCAGCCGGCGTTCGTTTGCCGCAAGGAATGGGGCTTGCTGGCGGACGTCCTCGAGAAGGCGCTGGAGGACGTCGCCGGCGACGAGAAGAACGCCATCGCGCGCAAGTGGATGACGGTGACCTACGAACAGCGCATCGATTATGCGAAGCTGTACAAGTACGGCGCCGGAGCGCTGGCGCTGCTGGTCCTCTTCGGCTATTGGAACCGGCGCATGGCCGCCGAAATCCGCCGGCGCAAGGCGGTGGAGGCGTCGCTGCACCGCAGCGAAGAGGCGCTCCGGGCCGCGAACAAGGAGCTGGAGGCGTTTTCGTACTCCGTTTCGCACGACTTGCGCGCGCCGCTGCGGCACGTGGCCGGGTTCGTGCAGCTGCTGCAAGGCCAGGCGCAGGACCAGCTCGACGAGACCGGCCGGCGCTATCTGGACGTCATCGCCGGCGCCGCCGCGAAGATGGGCACGCTGATCGACGACCTGCTGTCGTTTTCGCGCACCGGGCGGGCGCAGATGCGCCTGGAAACGGTGCCGCTCGGGCCGCTCGTGGACGAATGCCGCCGGGAACTGGAGCCGGAAACGCGCGGCCGGACCATCGATTGGCGGATCGGGGACCTGCCGGAGGTGACGGCGGACCGCGCGCTGCTGCGGCAGGTGGTGGTCAACCTGCTCGGCAACGCGGTCAAGTACACCTCCCGGAAACCCGCCGCCCGCATCGAGGTGTCCGCCCGCCGCGACGGCGCCGAAATCGTCGTGTGCGTGCGCGACGACGGCGCCGGCTTCGACATGAAATACGCCG
>DAOTNL010000348.1:0-1794 GCA_035450765.1 Kiritimatiellia bacterium
CGCAAACGGTGCCGCTCGGCCCAGGCCCGCTCGACCAGCGCGAAAAGTTCGGCGGCCGGCGCGCGGACGTCCCACGCCCACGGTTCCAATTCCAGCATTTCCATGACGCCGGAGGCCTTGTGGCTGTATTGCAGGATCACGGAAGGCACGTGCGTGGAAACGGCGCCGATCACGGCATGCATGCGGCCGCCGATGAACAGTTCGCAGCGTTTCAGCACGCCCTTGTACTCCGCCGGCGAATAATCGCCCCGGAGCACGTACGTGCCGGTCCGGTCGGCCAGCCGCTCCAGGATCCAATCGGCCGCGATCCGGTCGTCGCCGTCGAACGACCGCCGGACGTCCGGCGTCAAGCCGGCGAAATCGGCCGGATAGATCTGGTGGGGAATCAACAGCACCGGCCGTTGCGTGGTCCGGCGCACGTGCGCGACCAGTTCCGCCATGACGTCGGCATAGGCCCGGCCGTGCAGGGCCGGAAACCGGTGGTGCAGCAGGATGCTGGCGTTGATGCCCACCCAGGGCACGTCGGCCGGGATCCCTTCGCGGCGCAGGAGGGCGTCCACCGCGCCGTCCGGCGCCGGTTCGAGGACGAACGCCGTGTCGGGCAGGCACTGCGCGCTCCGCAGGCCCAGGCCCTGCACGTGGCGCAGCGAATTCAGGTCGCGCACGGTCAGGACGTCGAACAATCCCAAGCCCCGCCGGGCGCACCAGGCGTCCAGCCCCGGCTTGAACGGCCCGAGCGACGCCGTGACGAGCACCAGCGGCACGCCGCGGCGCTTGAGGAACAGCGCTTTTTTCAGGAGGCGCCAGGCCGGCTGGCCGACGTAGCCGTCGCCCCACGCCGAGGCCACGGCGTCCACGCGCCGCAGGATGCCGCGCAACTGCCGCCAGGCGGTCCATTGGGAGGCGGCCCGCGGCACGTATTCGATGTCCAGGCCCAGGGCGTCCAGATAATGCCGTTCCTGCGCGGGCCGGCCGCTGAGCAGGACGAACCCCGCGCCGGGAAAGCGCCGGTGCAGGATCTGCAGGCAGCCGATGATCAGCGCCTGCGTGCCGATGCTGACCGTGGGGATCCGCGACAAGGCGTCCACGAAGATTTTCACGGCGCGGATCTCCGTTTCCGGGCCGGTCGGCGCGGGGGCTTGCGCGCCAGGAAATAGCTTTTGCCCGGAGGCAGGGGCGTAAGGCCGACCGGAGTCCGGTCGGCGTCCCACGTTTCGACGTCGACGAATCCGGCTTCCGCCAGGGCTTGGCACACCTCCGGCTCTTCGTAGGCGCGCTGGACCAGATGCTGGTCGGTCCGCCGCCAGATCCCGCGCCGGTCGCGGCGGAACATGGCGATTTCCCAGTGCGCCCGCCGCGCGTCGTCGTCGTAGCGGGTGCGGACGATGCAGGCATGGTCTTTTTCGAGGGGGCTGAAATCCCCCCGCCAGCCGTCCAGGAATTTCCGGCGGACGTTGAGGTCGCAGAAGAAAATCCCGCCCGGCGCCAGGGCGTCGAAGACGCAGCGGAAGGCCGCCGCCAATTCGGCGGGGGTCAGGAGGTGGTTGAGGCTGTCGAACATGGATACCGCCGCGTCGTGGCGCGGGGGCAGGGCGAAGCCCTGCGCCTCCGCGAGGACGAACGTCGCCTGCGGGACGCGCTTTCGGGCATATTTCAGCATCGCGCGCGAATGGTCGAGGCCGGTGACCCGGCAGCCGCGGTCGGTCAGCCAGCGGGCGATCTGCCCCGTGCCGCAGCAGACGTTCAGCACCCGGGCTTTCGCCGGCAGGCGCGGCAGCAGCGCTTCCGCGAGGA
>DAOTNL010000349.1:0-1787 GCA_035450765.1 Kiritimatiellia bacterium
GTGGTCAAGTCCGTCGGCACGGAAAGCGGCATGGTTTCCTACGACGCCTCGTTCATGGAGGAAGCCACCATCGACGGCCTGGATGGCGGCAAGCTCTCGAAGGAGGAGTTCAGCAATCTCCTGATTTCCGGGTTCGGCGGCGCCGGCGGCGGCGCCAACCGGTCCGTCGGCTGGCTCAAGCTCGGCCAGTTCCCGGCCAGCATGACGATCGCCTTCGGCGATGCCTCGGCGGACTCGAAACTGACCGGCGCCCAGTCCGACCTGAAGGAAATCGTCGAGAAGAAGCGCGTCGAGATGAGCCTCGAGGCCGCCAACGAAGCCGAAGGGCTCGAAGCGCCCGCGTCCGGAGCCGCGCCGGCTCCGGCGGCGCCCGCGGGGCAGGAGGCGCCCTAGCCATGGCTGCCAAGATGGCCGATTTCGATTCCTCGGGCTTCCAGAACATCGTGCTGATGCTCATCGGCGTGTTGATGATGATGCTCGTCAGCAACGTGCTGACCATCATCAGCAATCCAGAAAACATCAAGATCGGCGCGCTGGTCACCGGTTCCGTCTACGGCGAGGAAGAGGAAAAAGACACGTTCGTTCCGCCCAAGTTCCAGAACATGAAGCAGGATCCCATCTACGTGGACGTGGAGCCCACCCGCCTCATCATCCACCCGGAACAGAAGGTGATCGAAGCGCGGGATCTCGTCTTCGAAGGCAACGATTTCGAACTGTTCCTGGACGACGTCGAGCGCGTGAAGTCCGTCCGCTACATCGTCCTGCTGCTGCGCCCCGGCAGCGCCACCTTCCAGCGCAAGTTGCGCCAGGTGATCCGGGACCGCGGCATCGACGTGGGCTTCGAACCGTGGGACACGGGGCGGGAAATCAAGGTGCTGGGCGCGCCCGAACCGCCGTCCGCCAAGCCGCCGGCCGCGGAATCCGCCGCCGCGCCGGCCGGAGAAGGGACCTAGGCCATGGCATCCGGACCGGCATTGGATTTGAGCTCCTTCACGGACCTGATGAGCTGCCTGCTGGGCGTGCTCGTGTTGATCATCTTGCTGACGGGCATCGACGCCTCGCAGATCACCGTGCTGGTCGCCACGCCCAAGGAAATGCAGTCCGACGACAAGGCGCCCGTCTTCTTCGAGTGCCGCAAGAACCAGCTGTTCCACATCTCGGTCGATGAACTGAAGAAAGCGTGCGACGACAAGACCGAAGAGCTGCGGGATCGGGTGGCGGGCGACGAAACCGAATTCCTGAAGGCCGCCGCCCAGACCATCCTGGAGGTCGGCGGCCACAGGCTCGACTATACCTACGCCTTGATGGGCAAATTCGTGTTGATGCCCATCCCCGACGCGGAAGGCTATGAATTCGCGAGCCAGGCCGCCGAAACCGAGGACAAGTGGTATGGCTCCCGGCTGGCCGCGATCGATCCGGATACCCAGTTCGTCTGTTTCCTCGTGCGTCCGGACAGCTACCGGATGTTCCAGCGCGCCCGCAATCTGGCGTGGATCAAGAACATCAACGTCGCCTGCGAACTGCAGGACGAAAAAAATCCGATCATGATCGGCCCCGGCGGCGAACGCATGTTCATGCAGTAGTCCCGCGGCTTCGTCTCCGCCCCATGGCCGTTCCCGAAACCTTCGTTTGCCGGCAATGCGGCGCCTGCTGCCGCTGGCCCGGTTCGGTGCTCCTGGAGGCCGAAGACGTCCCGGCGGCCGCCGCCGCGCTGGGAATGTCCGCCGACGAATTCATCGCGCGCCACGCCGCGTTGGCCCGCAACCGCGCGCAGCTGACCCTGAAGG
>DAOTNL010000350.1:0-1752 GCA_035450765.1 Kiritimatiellia bacterium
GTCCACGAGACCTGCCGCGACACGGTGTCCATGTACGCGGTGGCGGCGAACGCGGTAGCGGAAATCAATGCGGCGATACAGGCAAAAACGATCTTTTTCATGTTTGACTCCTAAAACAACTGGCTCCAGAAAAACGAACGGCGGCGGAACGACTGCGGTTCGGCGTCGGAGTCCTGGCGCTCGACGGCGCCAAGATCGACGGTTCCGCCGGCGACCCGGTTGCTTCCCCGGACGTCGTAGCCCCAATTGGCGTACGTGTTGTCGCCGGCGTCCACGACTCCGGCTGCCGTCGGAACGAAGGTTCCAGGAATGAACTGCGGATCGACGTTCGTCGCGCAGTTGGCCAGATTCGTTGAACCAACGATCGCGTTGTCGGCATTACCCCACGATAGGCAGTTGCGTCCAAGGTAGGAATTCGTCCGGATGGACGCCGCCGGGCCGTGATTCGTGCCTCCGACGAACGTGCAGTTGAACGCTTCATGGGCTGCCATCACCTGCTGGACCCGCCCGGACGGAGCCCAATTTCCGTCGAACAGGCAGCTCCGCAGGAACAAGTCGTTGCCGCAGGCTCCACCGCCTCCATCCCCCGCGCCGGACGCCGCGACCCAGTTCGAGACGAACAGCCCGGATTTGTGGGTCCCGCCATGCACGGCGCCCCCGCAGTTGTTCGCGCGGTTCCCGTAGAACCGGCAGAACGCGGATTCCGCCGGAAAATACAGCGCGCCGCCCGAGATGCCGACGGCGACGTTGTTGGAAAAAACGCAGTTGGTGAACGATCCGCCATAGGCCGCCCCTCCGCGCTGCGTGGCGACGTTGCCCACGAACGCGCAGTTCGAGGCCCAGCCTTCGCGGACGGCGCCGCCGTACAATGCCGCCGAGTTGGAAACGAACAGGCAGTCCAGCGCCCGGCCGCCGTACGCGGCGCCGCCGTCCCACGGAGACGAATTGAACGAAAAAACGCACCGCGACGCCGTTCCGGTGTCCGACGAGCCCCAGGCCCCCGGCCGAATGTCGCTCGCGCCGACGGACCTGTTGCCGGACAATGCGCAGTCGACCAACGTCGCCCCGAACGACACGGCGCCCCAGGTCGCCTGCGTATTGGCGACGATCGCGCAGTTGGTGAAGAGGACGCCGAACCCGCGATCGGCCCACGCCATGCCGGCCGCGCCGGCGTGGGTCGCGGCGACGTTGTTTGAATAAACCGAATTCCGCGCGAAGGACGACGAAACGAATTGCGAGCCGCCGCAACGGTCGCCGGACGAGTTGAACGCGACGAGGGAATCGGAGACGCAGGCTCCGTACGTTCCGCCGCCGCCGGCCTTGGAGTAGTTCGACACGACGTGGCAGTTGGTCACGATCGTTTTTCCGTGCCCGCGGACGCCGCCGCCGTAGTTCGTCGCGTTGCCGCCGGACACCGTGAAGCCGGAGAGGACGCCGTTGGTGGCCGAGAACCAGACGACGCCGGAATTGCTGTACGCACCGGCAACCAAATAACTTTGATCTGGGCCGGCTCCGAGCAAAAACGCGCCGGCATTCGTGACTAGGAGCGCCGTGCCCGTTGTCGTGTACGTCCCGGCCGCGAAGCTGATGGTCGTCGAAGGGGCCGCGGTCTGCGCGATGCTCTGCCAGTCGTCGTTGGTGGTGACGTCCACGGCGAACGCGGAGGTCGCCAGCAGGGCTATGATGGCGGCGATCCAGCGCATCAATCCACCGTCCAGTAGTCGGAACCCGGGCCGCGCCACGGAAAGTACA
>DAOTNL010000351.1:0-1734 GCA_035450765.1 Kiritimatiellia bacterium
CAGGCCCTCCTGGTCGCCCTGGGCAAAGCCTTTACCGAGCTGGAAAAACTCGGGTGGACCGACGGCCGGAACATCGTGCTGCTGGAGCCGCGCACGACCGGAGGCAGCAACGATCGCCTGCCGGCCTTCGCGGCCGGCATCGCGCTGGTGGTTTTGACGTTCGTGGCCGGTCGGAAGTGGTTTGGCCGCGACGCCGGGCTGTTTGCGGCCGCCTTCGCGGCGGCCAGTCCGCTGCTCGTGCATTACGGCGTCAACGGGCGGGCCTATTCGTTGCAGATTTTCGCCGTGCTGCTGCTGTGGCTGTCGGCTTACGGCATGGCCGGCGACGGCCGTCGCCGCTGGCCGGTCTTGCTGGTGGTCGCGGGGGTCGTCGGCTTGATCGCCGTTCCGACCACGGCGTTCGCCCTGGTGGGCACCTATGCTTGGCTCGGATTGGCGTTGCTCTGGCGCGAGCGGGGCGATCGGTCCCGGCAACTTCGTCGCGGCCTGGAGTTGGCGGGCTGCGGGTTGCTGACCATCTGGCTGGGGTTGCTGGCCTATCTGCCCGCCTACGTGGCGTCCGACCAATGGTACAGTCTCGATCAGGATTTGCCGCCTGGCGGGCGGATTCCTTGGGGGCTTTTTCCGGGGTATTTGGCTTTGTTCACCGGGAAAGCCGTGAAAGTCTGGACAGGAGGCTTTCGCCCGGTTGCCGCGGCAATCCTCTGGGGCATCAGCGGGATCGGCGCGTTGGCCGTGCTCCGGCGAAAAGCCTTCCCCTTGCTGGCCGCCAATTTTCTGGGCATCTATTTCGTGCTGGCCGCTTCCGGCACCGTTCCCTATGCCCGATCCATTCTATACCAAGGGATTGCGTTTTGGCTTTTTGCGGGCGCCGGCGCCGCCGTTCTGGCCCGGTTCTTGGCCGGCCGGCGGCCGGCGGCCCGCCGGATCGTCGACGGGTTGGCGCTGGGGCTTCTGGCGCTGCTGGCCGCGAACGTCCTGTATCAAAACCGCGGCGGGTTCACGGCCGTCGCCGGCGATCGGGCGCCGGGGGTGCGGGCGGCCATGCAGTACTTGAAAGAGGCGGCCCGGCCCGGGGACCACATCATCAGCTTGGCGCCGGCGGCGGGGCCGGTCTACTACTACCACCTGCGCTACGGAATGGATTGCCGGCTGTGGCTGCTGCCCGACGAAACCGTGCCGCCGGATATCCTGCAAGACGGCCACGAAGTCTACTGGATCGTCCAGACCGAGGAAGGATTGTCCCGGCACTATGTCCTCGAACAGTGCCGCTGGGGCGAGAAAACGCCGGCTTGGGAAAGTCTCGTGGCGGTCCATTCGAACCGCCATGCGATGGTTTTCGCCCGCCCGCGCGGGCCCTGAGCGCGGGGGCCGGGATCAGGTCCGGCGCCGGCCGGTCCAGGCCGCGACCATGGCCGCCAGGTAGATGGCGGCGGCCAGGAGATACAAAAAACGGAAGCCGAAATACATCGAGTTGTATTCGAGCACCCCGCCCAGCATGGACCCCAGCATGTTGGTCGCCATGGCCCCGGCGACGTTTTCCGCTTTCTTGAGCAGGCTGGAAAACACCAGACCCGAAAAGAGCATGGGGACGGTCAGCACCGCGACGGTGCCGATCTTGCCGAGGGGCGTGGTCGGCAAGCCGCCGGCGTTCGAAACGGCCCAGCCCAAAGCGATGGAGCCCAGCAGCAGGAGGAACGGGATCGTCGGCCGGCGTACGCCGACCCGGCCGAC
>DAOTNL010000352.1:0-1704 GCA_035450765.1 Kiritimatiellia bacterium
CCGCGCGCTGGGCAAGCCCGACGCCGCGCGCGAGATCGCCGAAGCCGTGCTCGCCCACCTGCCGCCCGAGGAGGCGCCCGCCGAATGACCTACTGGTTCTATCGCGGCGTGGCGTTCCTGATCCGCCTGCTCCCGTTGCCGGTCGCCTACTGGCTCGGGCTGCGCATCTGCGACCTGTTCTACTTCCTCAACCGCCGCGGCCGGGCCGCCGTCCGCGAAAACCTCGACATCGTCTTCGCGCATCAAGGCATCGTGCCCTCGAACCGCCTGCTCGACGGCTGCGCCCGCAAGACCTTCCAGTACTTCGGCAAATACCTCGCCGACTTCATCCGCTACCGCAAGCTCACGCCCGCGGGCATCCGCGAGCGGGTCAGCCTCCAGGGCGCCGAGCATCTCGACGCCATCCGGACTTCGAAGCGCGGCGCGATCCTCCTGACCGCCCATTTCGGCAACTGGGAACTCGGCGGGGCCTTCATCGCCTCCATGGGCATCCCCCTCCACGCCGTCGTCCGGCCCGTGCCCTCGCCGGCGCTCGAGCGCATCTTCGACTATTTCCGCGCGCAGCGCGGCCTCCACGTCATCCCCCTCGCCAAGGCCGGCGTCGGCGTCGCCAAGGCCCTCAAGCGCGGCGAAGCCGTCGCCCTCGTCGGCGACCGCGACTTCACCGGCAACGGCCGCCCCTGGAAATTCTTCGGCCGCGAAACCTCCCTGCCCCGCGGCGCCGCCTGGTTCGCCCACCGCCTCGGCGCGCCCATTTTCGTCGGCTTCGTGACCCGCGCTCCCGACGACACCTTCCTGCTGCGCCTGCATCCGCCCATCGATCCCGCCCAGCTCCCGACCGAAGAAGCCATCCAGGAAAAGATCGCCGCGATCATGGAAGACGCCATCGCCCGCGATCCCTGCCAATGGTTCATCTTCGATCCTTTCTGGCCTCGTGAACCCGGCGCCGAACCAGACCGGCGCGAGGTCGTTCCGGCTCCAGACAGCCAATAGATCTCCGCCTTTGGAGCCCCCGACGACCTCGCCGGGAAAATGCCTTTTGCGACGCTCCCGGCCCGCCCCGCCCCGCCGAAAAGTTTTTACGTTCCACGTAAAATCCGGCAAAAGTTTTTACGTACTACGTAAAACCGCCGCAAAGTTTTCACGTTCCACGTAAAACCGGCGGAAAGTTTTTACGTTCTACTTAAAAATGCAAACTCCGCAGCTTTTCCTGTTCGACCTCGACGGCACGCTGATCGATTCGCGCGCCGACCTCGCCGCGGCCACGAACGCCATGCGCGCGCTCCACGGCCTGCCGGCCCTGCCGCTGGAGAAAGTGGCGTCCTACGTCGGCGACGGCGTGCGCGTTCTGGCCCAGCGCGCCCTCGCAGGCGCCGCCGTCGATGCGGACCTGGCCGCGCAGGAAATTTCCGCCGCCTATTCCGAACGTCTGACCGACCGCACGACGGCCTATCCCGGCGTGGACGCCGGCCTGCGCGCGCTGCGCGCCGCCGGCCACGATCTCGCCCTCGTCACCAACAAACCCGCCCCCCACGCGCGGCGCCTGATGGACCACTTCGGCTGGACGCCGCTCTTCGCCGCGATCCTCGGCGGCGGCGATACCGCCGAACTCAAGCCCTCGCCCCTGCCCCTGCAAACCGCCATGCAGCGCGCCGGCCACGGACCGGAAACCACCTGGATGGTCGGCGACCACCATACCGACCT
>DAOTNL010000353.1:0-1698 GCA_035450765.1 Kiritimatiellia bacterium
CGCTACGTGAACGTCTCGAACGCGACGCCGGCGGCGCCCTTCACCAACTGGAGCATGGCCGCCACCGCCATCCAGCCGGCGATCGACGCGGCCGCGAGCGGCGACGAGATCCTCGTGGCGCCGGGAACGTACTACCTGTCGGGCAGCGAGGTGAACATCCCCATCCAGAAGGCGCTGACGCTGCGGAGCGCGCTGTCGCGCGCGGCGGTCATCGACGCGCAATCGTTGAGCCGCGGCATGCTCGTCCTGGGCACGAACAGCTGGGTCGAGGGGTTCACCGTCCGCGGCGGAAGATATGGGATCGGATACGGCGGCGGGATTTCGATCGGCCGTTTCGCCGTCGTCCGGGATTGCCTGGTGACCGCCAATGCGTCGGGGGCCGGCGGCGGCATCATGGTCAGCGGCGAGGCCACCAACGCGCTGGTGGAGGATTGCACGATCGAGGGCAACGTCGCCACCAACGGGCCGGGCGGCGGCGTGGTGCTCTATGCCAACTCGCATGCCCGCGTCGACCGGTGCGTGGTTACCGGCAACGTGGCGGCCACCTTGGGCGGCGGCATCTGGATCCAGGAGGGCGGATCGGTGTCCAATAGCCGGATCGTCGGCAACCGGGCGCTCGGCGATGACGGCGGCGGCATCTACATGTCCAACGAGGGATCGACGAATCCGGCCACGCTGGTCAACTGCGTGATTGCCGGCAACGTCGCCGCGCAATACGGCGGGGGCGTGAGATCCTCCGGACCGGCCGGCACGCTTTCCTCCGTCGTCAACTGCACGATCGTTTCCAACTCCGCCGGGCAGATCGGCGGGGGGGCCTTCGCCTACACGACGCGGTTCGTCAACGACGTCATCTACTTCAATTCCGCGCCCACCAACGCCAACCTCGACGCGCACATGGAAGTCTTGTCCTGCATCGTCAGCAACTGCTGCACGACGTCCAATTACTTTTGGCCGAACATCACCAACGCGCCGGCGTTCGTGGACGCGGGCGCGGGGGATTTTCGGCTGGCGACGGCCTCGTTCTGCATCGACGCGGGCACCACCAACGGCGCGCCGCGGACGGACATCGAGGGCAATCCGCGCCCGCGCCAGGGCAAAGCGGGCGTGCTGAGCACGAATTGCGACATGGGGGCCTGCGAGTACGGTTTCCATTTCAACGAAATCCGGACGACGGGGACCAACGAGATCCAATTCAAATGGGACGTCGAAGACCGCGGCATCTACCGCTTGCAGGCCGCGACGAACGCGGCGGGAAATCCGGCGACTCCGCTTTGGGAGAACGTGACGGCTTTCACCAACGGCGGGATGCCGGCCGGGCAATTTCTGGTGCATACCCAGGTCGTGTCGCATCCGGTCGCGATGCCGGACCACGCGCTGTTCCGGATGCTCGTCAGCCACACGCCGTTCTGAGGCGTTCGATGGGCCAGGACAATTTCGGTCCCGAGCAAGCGGTGCACGGTTCTTCGTGGGGTCGCGTGCATGGCGGCTACTTTTCCGATACGGAAGTAGCCCGGCCGCTGGTCGCGGCCGTGCGCGACGTCGCGCGCGAAACGCGGCCGGACCGGATCGTGGATTTGGGCGGGGGCACGGGATTCCTGTTGGCGCAGCTGCGCGCGGCGGCGCCGTACCCGGTGAGCCCGATCGTGCGGGCCGAGCCGCCGAGGCGGGTGGCGGCCGCGCCCAGGCCGTGGGGGTCGA
>DAOTNL010000354.1:0-1661 GCA_035450765.1 Kiritimatiellia bacterium
TCGCCGGGTTGGTCGAGGCGCATCCGGAATCCATCGAAATCCGCGGATTGCGGTTTGCGTTCTATTACCAGATCCCGAAGCTGTTCGACGTGCGCCCGCTGGCGCTCGCGGATCGGGCCGTTCTGGCCGATTTGCTCCTGCGCCGCGAAGATCCGACCGTGACGGCGGCCTACTGCCGGGAAATGGCCGAATGGATCCTGCAGAACGGGGATCCCCGGCCCGCCGAGCGGAAACAACTCGCGGCGGCGCTGGCCCGGCCGGACTGACGGCGGCTTTTTCGTAGCACGCGGCTCCCGCCGCGTGCAGATTTTGAGGAGCGCGCGGGGCGGAGCCCCACGCCACGGGGAACCAAGCGCGAGGGCGCCGAAAACCGCGCTGGGATTGCGGCGGGAATCGTGCTAGAAGGGGAACCTCAACAAGGAGTCGCGCCCATGCCGGTACCCATCACGATCGAGAAACTGACCAAGCGGTTCGGGACGAAAACGGTGTTGGACGGCATCGATCTGCAGATCGATGCCGGCGAACTGTTTTTCCTGCTGGGGCCGTCCGGGTGCGGAAAGACCACGTTGCTGCGGGCCGTGGCGGGGCTGAACGAGCCCGACAGCGGCCGCATCCTCGCCGGGGAGCGCGACGTGACGCATCTGCCGCCGCACCGGCGCGACATGGGCATGGTGTTCCAGAGCTACGCGCTGTGGCCGCACATGACCCTGCGCGAAAACGTCGCCTTCGGCCTCGAAATGCGCTCCGTCCGGAAAACCGATGCCGCGCCCCGCGTGCGCCGCGCGCTGGAAATGGTCAAACTGGCCGACCGCGCGGACTCCAAGCCCAACGAGCTTTCCGGCGGCCAGCAGCAGCGCGTCGCGCTGGCCCGCGCGCTGGTCATCGAGCCCCAATGCCTGCTGCTCGACGAGCCGCTGTCCAATCTCGACGCCAAACTGCGGCTTGAAATGCGGACGGAAATCCGGCGCATCTGCAAAGAGGCGGGTCTGACCGCGATCTACGTCACCCACGACCAGAAAGAGGCCCTGTCCATCGCCGACCGGCTGGCGATCCTCGACCAGGGGCGCCTGCTGCAGATCGGCACGCCGCAGGAGGTCTACCAGCGCCCGGTCAGCCGGTTCGTCGCGCAGTTCATCGGCGAAACGACGTTCGTCGCCGGCCGCGTGAAGGGGGCGCGGAACGGCCAAATCGAAGTGGAAACGCCGGCGGGCGTCTGGCGGTCCGCCGCGGGCGGGACGTTCGCCGCGGGCGAGGCGGTCTGGCTGTCCATCCGGCCGGAGGCCGTCCAGATGCACGCGGAACGGACGGACGCGCCCAACGTGTTCCCGGCGCACATGCACGGGACGGTCTATCTGGGCGAAGTCGCGCAGCATTTCGCGGATCTGGCGGGGGGCGTGACCCTCAAATCGCTCGAAACGCGCCCGCGCCGCGTTGCGCGCGAGGGCGAACGCGCGGAAACGACGATCTACGTCGATCCGCAGGACGTGCAGGTGTTGAAGGCATGAGATTCAATGTCCAATATCCAATGACCAATATCCAATCGCCAATGGAAGATTTGGAATCGGCATGTCAACGGCTGTTTACTTGGTCATTGGATATTGGATGTAGGACATTGGATATTGAGATTCGTTCGTGATCCGCAACCTCTCCATTTTCCTCGT
>DAOTNL010000355.1:0-1654 GCA_035450765.1 Kiritimatiellia bacterium
AACCCTCCGGCGCATCGGCTTGTTCAACCGGGAGTTTTTCGCCTACGGCGAGGATCTCGACTGGAGCCTGCGCGCGCGGGCCGCCGGCATTCGCTTGCGCTACGAGCCGAAGGCGCAGCTCTGGCACAAGATGTTCGGCGCTTCGCAGAAGGACGGCCAAGCGACTGTCCGGAAATCCACGCCGCGGGTCGAGTACCTCATGACGCGCAATTTCGTCTGGGTGGTCCGGCAGCACGGCCGGCCGCGCAGCCTCCGGCGTTTCGCGGCGTTGGCGCACCTGATCTTCGTTTGGCGCGTGCCGCGTTCCCTGGGCTTGCTGCTGCTGCCGACGCGGCGGGCGGTCGGCTGGGCGGGACTGAAAGGATTGTGCGACGGTTTGCGGCGCCAGCCCGATCCGGCCGCCGGCCGGCTATGACGCCGGTTGGCCGGTCAGCGCCGCCACCAGCCGCCGGTAATGGGTTTCGGGCGCGTGTTCGCGTTCGCACTGGAGCCGCGCGTTGCGGCCCAGCGTTGCCGCGAGGCCCGGTTCCGTCCAGAGCCGCCGGATTTTCGCCGCCAGGTCCGCCGCGTCATTCGGCGCGAAGAGCAATCCCGTCCGGCCGTCGTCGATCGCGCCCGGAAAACTGCCGTGGTTGGAGGCGACGACCGGTTTGCCGTGGGCGAAAGCTTCGAGGATCGCGTTGGGCAGGTTGTCGTAGAGCACCGACGGGCACAGCACGGCCAGCGCGCCGGAAATCAGTTTTTCCAGCGCTTCGCCCTGCTGGAAGCCGACGAATTCCACGCGGTCGGCCAATCCGTTTTCCGCGATGAGCCGGGCGATGTCGCCGTTCGCGTCGTCGGCGGGCGTGCCCGTCAGCCGCAGGCGCACGTCGAGGTCCCGCAGGTGCTTCATCGCTTCGACGGCGCAGGGGGCGCCTTTTTCCGGGCGGACGCGGCCCAGGTAGAGGACGTAGCCGTCGTGGCCGTAGCGGGGCTCGATGCGCGCGGACTCCGTGAACGTGGGGATGCGGTGGATGCGGTCGCGGGCCACGCCGGACTGCGCCAGCTTTTCTTCCATGAAGCGGTTGGTGACCACGAAGGCGTCGATCCGGTCGAAGGCTCCGCTCAGCCGGTGGAACCACATGGACAGCACCCGGACGAGCGATGCGGGCAGGGAGCCGTGCACGCAGCGGTGCCGCACCGCGTTCCAGAGGGAGCCGTGCAGGCACTTTTCGCAGGGCGCGCCGGCGCGCAGGAAATCGAACCGCGGGCAGAACAGGTTGTAGTCCGACAGCCGGTGCACGACCCGCAGGCCCTTGCGCTTGGCCGCGAAGAAGACGCTGGGCGAGAGCTGGTTGACCTGCTGCAGGACGTAGGCCGCGTCGGGCCGTTCGGCGTCGATCAGGCGTTCCAGCTTGCGCGCCGCCTCCGGATTGTAGAAGGCGCCTTTCAGCAGCCGGAGGAGGTTGCCGGGCGTCCGGCGGATTTTCTCGAAATAGACGTCGCCGCCGCGCGAGTCCGTGAAGTAGCCGGCCTGGGGACAGGGACGGTTGCGGGAGTCCTGCGAGGAGAACGCGATCGTTTCGTCCCCGTGGCGGCGGAACAGCTCTTCCACCTTGAAGAGGTAGCTCTCGGGGCCGCCGGAGAGGAAGTAGCGGTAGTTGACCAGCAGGAC
>DAOTNL010000356.1:0-1650 GCA_035450765.1 Kiritimatiellia bacterium
CGCCGAGGGTTTCGCCGCCGATTTCGACGAGGAAGTTTTCGATGCCGCGTTCGCGCAGCAAGGCCGCGACCCGGTCCACGCCGAAGCCTTTGGCGATGGCGCCCAGATCGAGCTTCAGATCGGCCACGTCTTTTTGGAGCCGGCCATCGGGCAAAAGGCGCAGGTGCCGCCAGCTGGTGATGGCGCGGGCTGCCGCGATCTGGTCGGGCGCGGGCGCGACGCGGCGCAGGCCGTCGGGACCGAAGCCCCACAGGTTCACGAGCGCGCCGACGGTGGGGTCGAAGGCGCCGCCCGTGGCCTCGGCGATCTCCAGCGCGCGGCGGACGACGGACTGGAAATCCGGAGAAATCGCGACGGGTTCGTTCGCGCCGGCGCGGTTGAAGCGCGAGATCTCGCTGTCGGGATCCCACGTGGACATCTGGCGGTTGACTTCGGCCAGCGCGGCATCGACGTCGGCTTGCAGGCGGCGGATCTCGCGAGGCCGGACCTGGACATGGGCGATGCGGATGGAGTAGGTGGTGCCCATGGTCTGGCCAGAGAGCGCGGCGTCGCGCGGGGCGGGAGCGCAGGCGGAGAGGGAAACCAAAATTCCAATATCCAATATCCAATATCCAACGTTCAATTTCCAAGAAAACGAACGGACCGTCCCCCGACGAGGTCGTCGGGGGCTCCACGAACGATCGAGATGGAGCCGGCACGACCTCGTGCCGGAACGTACATTTGGATTTGCTCCACGAGTTTTCCACAGCGTGGAAACTATTTTTCCACGGCGTGGAAAAATTCCGCTCAAGTTTTCCATGGCGTGGAAAACTACGGGACCAGGCCGAGGAGGGCGGCGGCGCGGGCGGGGTCGATGCGGTAGCGGGAGCCGTGGCCCTGGAAAAAGGAGTGCTTTTCGATCAGGGCCAGGCCGAGGGCGGTGAGGATGAAGCCTTCGCCGGTGCGGGCGGCGACGACGACGTCGCCTTTCTCGAAGACGCCGTCGCCGCGGAAGGGGGAGGGAATGCGGCCCATGGATTCATGGGCGACGGCGGTCACGCCGGGGCGGATTTCGACTTCGCCGCCGAACGCGGCGCGGGCCTTTTCGAAAACGTCGCGAAGGGCGGCCAGCAGGGCGGCTTTCGAAACGCCGAGCTGCGCGAGGGCATGGAGGTCGGCGGCCACGATCTCATCGACGGGGCGGTGGTCGGTGCCGAGAAAGCCTTCGCCGGAGAACTTGGTTGCGCCGAGGCGGTCTTCCAAGGCTTTGTCTTCGGGCGTTTCTTGCATGGGCAAACCTCAATATCCAATATCCAACACCCAATATCCAATGTTCAAGTGAACAGCCACATCAGGAGAATTTATCGTAGAAGACGTTTTGTTCGGGCATGCCGTTTTTCGTCAGGACGGCGACGGAGGCGTCGATCATGCCGGGGGAGCCGCAGAGATAAGCTTCGTGCTGCGAGGCGTCAGGGAAATGGCGGGCGACGACCTCGGTGATCAGGCCGCGTTCGCCGGTCCAACCGGAATCGGCGGGTTCCTTGGAGAGGGCCGGGACGAACTTGAACCAAGGGCAGTCCTTTTCGAGCTGCCGGAATTCGTCCAGGAAGAACAGATCGCGCTGGGTGAGGGCGCCGAAGAAGTAGGTGGTGGGGCGGGCGATGCCCTTTT
>DAOTNL010000357.1:0-1650 GCA_035450765.1 Kiritimatiellia bacterium
CGAAACCCATCCCAGCCGCCCGCGCCGTTCGGCAACACCAGCGTGAGCGGACCGGGCCAGAAGGCCGCCGCGAGGCGTGCGGCGATTTCGTCCACTTGCGCGCCCGCCGCGCGCACGGCGGCGAGGTTGGCGGCGAAGAACGCGACGCGCTTGGCTTCGTCGCGCCCCTTGGCGGCGTAGAGCTTGGCCCGCGCGGCCGGAGCATCGGCGCGCGCGGCGACGCCGTAGACGGTTTCGGTGGGAACGACCACCAGTGCCCCCGCGCGCAACAGGTCCGCCGCGCGGCGGATGGCCGCAGCATCGGCGGGGACGCAACCGGCGCGGTCAGCGCTGGACGCCATAGCCGAGCGCCTTGAGGCCCAGCAGCACGTCCGTGGCCCGGCGCAGGTAGGTGTCGTTGCGCGTGCGGTCGCGCAGCGCCTTGTCTTCCTTTTCTTCGTCGGTCAGGGAATGGCCCTTGCGCAGCACGGGGGCTTCCGGCTCGTAGACGGTTTCGTCGAGCGCGGAATCGGTGATGACGACGTCGGGCTGGACGCCGCCGGCGCCGGAGTAGAGCTTGCCGTCGGGCGTCTTCAGCTGGCGCGTGGCCAGCAGCGCATAGCGGCCGGTGGAAAGCTTTTTCGGCTCGCGGATCAGCGGATCGCCGGCGGTTTCGCGACCGATGACCATGGCGCCCTGGACTCCGCCGGCGAGCACCGCCGCCAGCAGCTCGGCCGCGCCGCTGGTTTCTTCGTCCACCAGCACCATCAGCGGCAGGGAGGTTTTCGGCGCCGGAGCGGATTTGACGACCGCGATTTCGTTGCCGAGGCGGTCGGCCAGCGAGTAGAGGACGGGACCGGTCGGCGCGAACAGGGCCGCCACGGCCGCGATTTCCCCTTCGGCGACGCCGTTGGCGCCGCGCAGATCGAGAATGGCGCCGAACTTGTCCGCGGCCCGCCAGCGCTCCAGCGCCGCGGCGATTTCCGCGCCGGCGCCTTCGAAGATGCCGGCCGCGCGCAGGTAGCCCATGCCCGCGGGCAGGTCTTCCACGTCGGTCAACGAACTTTCCGCGCGGCGCACGCGCTCCACGGCGACGGTCCGGCTCTTGCCGTCCGCGCCCAGCAGGCCGATCTCCACCGCGGCCTCGTCGCCCTCGGCCAGCAGCCCGCGCACGTATTTCAGGGCAGCGCCGGTCAGGATTTCGCGCTCGGCGACCTTCTCGATCATCTCGCCCGGCAGGATGCCGGCGGCGGCCGCGGGCGACTCCGCCCGCACCGCCGCCACCTTGGGCAACCCGTCCGCCACCGACGTCAGCGTCAGGCCGACGTCCCATTCGCGTTCCGTAAGGCGCTCGGAGCGGGAGGCCAGTTCGGCCTCGCTCAAAAACGACGCGGTGGGTTCGCTGGCGCGGATCAGGGCTTCGAGCAGGGCGGCCTTGGCGGCGCCGTCGGCCGGCGGGGCCAGCCGGTTGTCGGCCAGCAGGCGCAGGCCTTCGGCGACGGCATCGCACAGTTCCTGCGCGACGCCGGCCGGCGCCGGCGCGTCCTCCGCGGCCGCCCACGCCGGAGCCGCCGCCGCCCATCCAATCCCGGCGGCGCACAGCGCCGCTCCCGCTTTCATCCACCGCGCCATTTGACAATCCTTTCCGCGATCCTCAGAACCGATAGCCGC
>DAOTNL010000358.1:0-1622 GCA_035450765.1 Kiritimatiellia bacterium
GCGTTGGTGGTTTCGCCGGCCTGCAGGTAGAGCTCGGCCAGGTAGAAGTGGACGTCGGCGGGATCGTCCCGCTCCCGCGCCATCTTTTCGAGGGCGGCGATGGCCCGGGGCTGGTCGTCCATGGCGAGGAAGGCCTTGGCCAGGCGCGGCTGGACCTGGGGATCGTCGGGCTGGATGCGCTCGATCTTCTGGTAGGTCTGGAGGGCGTCTTCGATCTGGCCGTCCTGGACGAGCAGGTCGCCGAGGGCATAGAGGGTTTCGACGTCGCCGGGGAGTTCCGCGGCGATGTCCCGCAGGAGCGCGATGGCTTGGCCGCGCGCGGCGGCCTGGGCGTTCGGACCGAATGCGCTCCGCAGGCGCTGGAGCTGGATGCGGACGAGCTCCTGGCGGAGGGCGGTGGGCGGCCGGGCGCGGGCGAGGCCGGCCTGCAAGGTCGCTTCGCCGGCGGCTTCGTCGCCGGCGCGGGCCTGGGCGGCGGCGAGCTGCAGCCAGCCGAGCGGCCGCTCCGGAAAGCGGCGGGTCATCTGGCGGAACAGCTCGACGACGCGTTCGCCGTCGCCGGCCTTGCCGTAGAACGCGGCCAGCCAGACCAGCGCGCTTTCGGATTCGGGATGGCGCTGGAGGAAATCCTCGACCGCGCGCAAAGCCTCGGCGGTCCGGCGCTGGAGGACGAGGGTGGACGCCAGCCGCAGAACGAGGCGTTCGTTGCCGGGATCGAGTTCGGCCGCCTGGCGATAGGCGTCGTAGGCCGCGGCGTAGTCGTCGGCGAGCTCGTGGTGGATGCCGAGGGAGTAGAGCGCGAAGGCCTGCGCGGCGCGCTCGCGGTCGGGCGGCAGCAGGGCGGGAGACGAAACGACCCCTCCGTCCAGCAAGGGCGGAGGGGTGGGCAGCGAGCGGCAGCCGGCCGCGACGCCGAAGAGGACGAGGCCGAGCGCAAGGCGTCCGTGATCGAAGCCGCGCATGGCGCGCCCGCGAGCGGGCAACTTTACCTTACCTCTTCTTGTGACGGTCCGCGCGCAGACGTTTGCGGCGTTTGTGCTTGGCCATCTTCAAGCGGCGTTTCTTTTTGACGGATCCCATGACGTTTTCTCCTGATTCGACAATGTCGGACGGTGGTTTTACGGCACTACCTTGTTCAATGCAAGTTCAATAATGCCGGAGGCGCCGGCCGCCTTGAGCTGCGGAATGATCTCGCGGACGATGGATTCGTCCACGACGGTCTCGATGGCCACCCAGCTCGGGTCGCCGAGCGGGTTGACGGTGGGCGCGTGCAGGGCCGGCAGGACGTTGCAGATGGCGGCGACGTCGCCCTTCTTGGCGTTCATCTTCAGCAGGACCTTGTTTTCGGCGTTCAAGGCGCCGGCGAGCAGCATCGCCATCTGCTCGATCTTGGCCCGCTTGTCCTTGTCCGCCCAAGCGTCCTTGTTGGCGATCAGGCGGGTGGTGGAGGTCAGCACGGTGTCCACGATGCGCAGCTGGTTGGCGCGCAGGGAGGAGCCGGTTTCGGTCAGTTCGACGATGGCGTCGACCAGTTCGGGGGCCTTGACCTCGGTGGCGCCCCAGGAAAACTCGATTTCGGCTTCGACGCCGTTTTCGGCGAGGTAGCGCTTGGTGAGCCCGAC
>DAOTNL010000359.1:0-1609 GCA_035450765.1 Kiritimatiellia bacterium
CCTGGAAATCGCCGTGGCCGGCCAGCCTAGCGCGGCCGGTCTGGCGCTGCGGCTGGAAACCCCCGACGGCCGGTTGCTCGCCGATCTCGCGCCGCGGCGCGTTCCAGAAGGCAAATGGCGGTCCGTTTACGTCCGCAGCCCGTCCAGCGCATTCCGGATCGTCGCCGCCGACGCCAGCCCGCGCCATTGGTTGGCGTTCGCCGTTCCCAAGGAAATCGGTCCCGGCACCCTGCTGGCCCGCGCAACGCTTCGCGCCGGGTTCGCGTTCCTTGCCGCCGGAATCGTCCTGCTGGCGTGGGCCGGCCGGATCGCCGCTCAGCGCGACCAGCCCCAGTGCGGGCCCAGCGGCCAATAGACGAAGAACGACGGGCCGACGAGCGCCTGTTCGGAAACGGGGCCGAAATAGCGCCCGTCGAGGCTGGAATAGGTGTTGTCGCCGAAAGGCAGGAATTGCTTTTCGCCGAGGCGGATTTCGGCGCCTTCTTCCGGCAGCCGGGAATGGGGCCGCGGCACGTAGCCGCGGTAGCGCGGATCCGTCGTCAGCCGCCGGAACGGGAACGGTTCCGTCACGGGCCGCCCGTCCACCACCAGATGGCGGTCGCGGATGGACACGGTCTCGCCCGGCAAGCCCACGAGGCGCTTGATGTAGAAGGAATCGGGCCGGATGCCGAGCCGTTCCTTCTCGGGGATGTAGTTGGTGTCGAACACGACGACCTGCCCGCGCTGGGGCCGCGCGAAGTTGTTGGCCACCTTGTTGACGAACACGTGGTCGCCCTGCCGCACGCGGCCGGAGGCGATGAGCTGGCCCGCTTCCACGCGGTCCCCGAGGTTGAAGCGAAGCTTCATGCTCTTGTCGGGATCGGGATTGAAAAACGGACTGTCGGGCTTCATGGCGATCCAGAGCGGATAGAGCTCCGCGCCGATGCGCAGGACGTACTGGTCGTTCAGGTTCCCGGCGAATTCCAGGCGGCCGGAATTCCGCGCCCGGACCTCGACGTAGCGTTCGCCGAACAGCGCCAGGTTCACGAGATTGAACGGCGGCCGGTCGTACCATTCCCGGCCTTCCTGCGGGCGGGCGGTCACGCCGTTGAGCGTCGGCTGCATCGAACCGGTCGGGATCTTGAAGGGCTGGATGAAATAGGTCCGGCACGCCATCGCCAGCGAGATGGCGACGACGAGCACCTCCACGTTCTCGCGCCACTTGGGGAACGGGCGCGGCGGCAGCAGCTTCTCGGCGGCGGCGGCCGCCGCTTCGCAGGCGGCCTCCAGGCGGTCCCAGGCGCGCGCGCGCCACGCCGCGTCCAGCGCGGCTTCCGCGGCCCGCGCCGCGGCGAGATCCGCCGGCGGCGCGACGTCTTCGCGCATGCGCTGCGCGTGGCGCACCAGGTGGCGGACGCCGTGGACCGTCTTTTTCAACCGCCGTCGCGCGAAGAAGTTCACCGGCGCCCCCCTCAATGCTTCGTCTTCAGGACGGCGATGAACGCCTCCTGCGGGATGCCGACCTTGCCGAACTGCTTCATGCGCTTCTTGCCTTCCTTCTGCTTCTCGAGCAGCTTGCGCTTGCGGGTGATGTCGCCGCCGTAGCACTTGGCCAGCACGTCCTTGCGCA
>DAOTNL010000360.1:0-1589 GCA_035450765.1 Kiritimatiellia bacterium
AGCCCGGCCATGAGCGCGGCGTAGGCGAAGGTGAAGCGCCGCGTAGTGGACGCCCGGGGCACGGAATCAGATTTCCCGGAAGCGGTAGCCCACTCCGCGGACGGTTTCGATCCAGTCGCCCAGGTTGCCCAGCTTCTTGCGCAGGCTCACCATCTGCACGTCGACGATGCGTTCGGTGACGGAGTAGGATTCGCCGCGGACGTGGTCGACGATCTGCGCGCGGGAAAACGCGCGGCCGGGACTTTCCGCCAGCAGCCGCAGGATGCGGAATTCCGTGAAGGTCAGCGGCACTTCCTTGCCCTTGATTTCGACCTTGTGGCGGGCGGGATCGATCGTCAGCGCGCCGACGACGATCGCGGGGCCGGCCGTGTCGGTCAGGACGTCCGTCGCCGGCCGGCGCAGCACCGCGCGGATGCGCGCCATCAGCACGCGCGGGCTGAAGGGCTTGCAGACGTAGTCGGCCGTGCCCATCTCGAGCCCGGCGACGATGTCGGCCTCGCTGTCCTTGGCGGTCAGCATGATGATCGGGATGTCGCGCGTTTCGGGCTGGGCCTTCAGGCGGCGGCACACCTCGAGGCCGTCGATGCCCGGCAGCATCAGGTCCAGCAGCACGAGCGAGACGCCGTGCGTCTTCAGGGAGGCCAAGGCGTCTTCGCCTTTTTCGTAGGCTTCGACCGCGAGGTTCTCGCGTTCGAGGTGGAACTTGAGGAGTTCCCGGATGTCGTGTTCGTCTTCGACCAGCAGGATCGATTCTCGCGCCATGGACGGCCTCCCATCAAGGTTACGTGAACAGAATAGGCGCGCCCGCCGCGTTCGTCAACGTCCGCATCGCCGGGCCGTCGAAATTGGACGCTTGCCAAGCCGGGCGGATTTCGGCGAGTCTGCCCGGCCATGGAACGGACGACGGAACGGCGGGAGACGAATTCGGCGGCGGAAACGCAGGCGCTGGCCGCGCGGCTGGCGGCGGAACTGCCGGACGGCGCGGTGCTGTGCCTGCACGGCGACCTGGGCGCGGGGAAGACCTGTTTCGTGCAGGGGCTGGCCAAGGCGCTGGGCGTGCGCCGGCCCGTGGGCAGTCCGACGTTCACGCTGATCAACGAATACAAGGGCCGGCGGGCGCTGGCCCACGTCGATCTCTACCGCGTGCGGGGCGCGGGGGACGCCTTCGGCCTCGGACTGGAGGACTACCTGTTCCGGTTCGGCGGGGTCGTGGCCATCGAATGGGCCGAACGCGTGGCGGAGCTGCTGCCGGAGACGTGCTGGCACGTGCGGCTGGAGGCCCGCGGCGCGGGCGAACAGGCGCGGACGGTGACGATCGACCGCCCGGCGGGCTAGGCCCAGGGGTTTTTCCGCGCGGCGAGGCGCGCCGCCCAGGCGAGCGCGGCGCAGGTGCTGGACGGATCGGCGCGGCCTTTGCCGGCCAGGTCGAACGCGGTGCCGTGGTCGGGGCTGGTGCGCACGATCGGCAGGCCGAGGGTGAGGTTCACGCCGGTCGCGAACGACAGCATCTTCATGGGGCCGAGGCCTTGGTCGTGGTACATCGCGACGACGGCGTCGTACGTGCCGGCGAGGTGCTGGTGGAAGATCGC
>DAOTNL010000361.1:0-1573 GCA_035450765.1 Kiritimatiellia bacterium
GGGGATCGCCGCGTTTTCGCCGCGGACGATGAAGGCCCTGGCCGCGGTGCCGCGGCCCGAATTCGTGCCGGCCGACGAACGGGTCTCGGCCTACCTCGACGTGCCCCTGCCGATCGGCCACGGCCAGACGATCTCGCAGCCCTATATCGTGGCGCTGATGACGGACCTGCTGGAGCTCGATCCCGCCGCCAAGGTGCTGGAGGTCGGCGCGGGGTCGGGCTACCAGGCCGCGGTGCTGGCCAAGCTGGCGCGCGCCGTGCACACGGTCGAAATCGTGCCGGAACTGGCGGCGGCCTGCCGCGAGCGTTTGGCGCGATTGGGGTTTGCCAACGTCGTCGTGCATGCCGGCGACGGTTCGGCGGGGCTGGCGGCGGAAGCGCCGTTCGACGCGATCCTCGTGGCCGCCGCGGCGCGGCACGTGCCGCCGGCGCTGGTCGCGCAGCTCAAGCCGGGCGGCCGCCTGGCGATTCCGCTGGGCGCGGAAGACGGCGCCCAGGAGCTGGTGCTGGTGCGCAAGGACGCGCGCGGCGAAGTTTCCGCGCGCCCGGTGCTGCCCGTGCGCTTCGTGCCCCTGACGGGCCGCGGCTGAAACTCAGTCCGTCTCGCAGTCGACCAGCCGCCGCTCGCAAACGACGGCGCGGACGAATTGGCCGACCGCCTTGTGCTCGGGGTGCACCTGGTAGGCCGCGAGGGCTTCGCGCGATTCGAACTCGGACACGAGCACGACGTCGGCGCTGTTTTCCGTGGCGGAAAAATCGAGCCCGACGTCGAGGCGCAGCAGGCCGGGGATGCGGCCGCGCAGGGCCTCGAGCTTGGCCTTCATCAGGCGGGCGTTCTCGGCCTTGCCGTTTCCGAGAGCGGATTCGTGCAGGCGCCAGGCGACGATATGGCGGATCATGGGCGGTCCTCCTAGAAGGTGAAGAGCAGGCCCGCGTGGAGCGCGAACCCGCTGAAATCCAGTTCCTGCGCGACCCAGTCGATCCCGATCTCGCGGCGGACTTCCGTCGCCTTCTTGATGCGGGTTTCGACCCAGGTATATTGGCCCTCCAGATAGAGGGCGACATGGGGTTTCAGCTGCGCGCGCAAGCCGGCCACCAGATAGCCGCCCAATTCGTCGGCGACCTCGATGTCGTAGACGAGGGTTTTGTCGCCGAGTTTGGAATTGCTCTGGCCGTCGAAAAGGTAGTAGCCGAGACCGGGGCCGCCGTAGAGGACGAGCGTCCGGCCGACGGGCGCTTTGAGCAGAATGTTTGCTTCCAGCGGCATCGAAACGATGGTCACGTCGTTCTCGAAGCGCTGGCCGTCCGCGGTCTCGATGTTGCGTTCTTCGCCGGCGGCGAAGCCGGACATCCGCAGTTCGACCGCGACGTGCTCGCGCAGCGGGATGTGGCCGACGGCGCCCGCGCCGAGATTGCCGTCGAAATCGAGGCCCTTCAGCTGCGCCAGGTCCCAATAGGCCAGGTGGACGCCGAGACTGAACGAACGCCCGGCCGGTGGCGCCTCCGCCGGGACGGCGGGTTCGGCCGGCGCCAGCGCCGCGGCCGCCAGCCACACGGCCAATCCTCGCGCGATC
>DAOTNL010000362.1:0-1572 GCA_035450765.1 Kiritimatiellia bacterium
CCAGCCGGTGGCATCGCAGATCTGGCGAACGGTGCTGCCCTCGGGCCGGCGCAGGGGCGCATTGAGAGCCACGACGCGGGTGTAGTCGTCGTCCACGCGGTCCACCGCGCGCGTGCCCAGGCCGTAGACGAGGCGCAGCACGCCGGCCTTGGGATCGATTTCCGGCCCCCACACGAACGGATTGTAGGAAAAACCCACGCCGGCGAGGTGCGGATAGAACGCGCTGCCCTGCAGCTCGCCCGTCACGCGCATGACCAGCAGCGCCATCTGCTCGTCGCGCTTGAGCAGGCCGTGGCGCTCGCGGTAGGACAGCGCCTCGCGACTCATGCTGCTGGCGTAGACCGCGCGGATCGCGTCGAGGAACGCCCGCAGGCGTTCTTCCAGCGGGCCCTGGTTCGCGCAAAACACGCTGTCGTACTTGCCCGCGAACGAATTTCCGTAGGCGTCCTCCAGCAGCGAGCTGGAGCGCACGATGACCGGGTACTGCCCGAAGTAGTCGAGCATCTTTTCGAACAGCGAGATTTCATAGGTCGAAAACTTGCCGTTCAGGATGCGCTCCTGCGCCTCCTCCACGCCGTCGAGGAACGTGTCGGGCGAGTGCTGTTTCTCGCGGATTTCCCAGAGGCCGTTGCGGACCAGGAAGCTGTAGAAGACGTCGGAACCGATGTAGAACGAGTCGTGGGCTTCCAGCTTCGCGCCCAGCTCGGGGCTTTCGCGCTCCGCGATCTTGCGGGCCACGAGCATGCCCACGGCCTTGCCGCCGATCAGCCCCGTGCCGAACATGCGCCAGCGCACCTCCAGCACGTCTTCGAGCGTCAGGTACTTGTCCACCAGCGGCAGGATCGATTCGTCGCGCGTGATCATCATGCCCACGAGCTGGTCCTTGAGCGCCCGCCCTTCCAGACGGTCGCCGCGGCCCTCGCGCAGGCATTCCTCCGCCCGCCGCACCACGTCGTCGCCGTAGGTCTCGATGCGCGCGGAATTCGGCTGCACCCGCCCCATCACCTGCGTCAGCAGCGCGCTCGACCGCACGCGGGCGAATTTCTCCGCGCCGTCCCATTCCAGCATCAGGTGGATCGTCGGCGAATGGCGGAACTGGGTCTTGATCGGCAGCACGAACAGCTTGCCGGCGTGGCCGTAGATTTCCAAAAACAGCTGCGTCGTGGCGCGCACCGGTTCCACCGCGTGGCGCGAGTGCCGCCCGCGGAGCAGCCCGAAATAGGCGATCGTCTCCAGCCGGTACAGGTACGGGCAGGTCAGCTGGAAGAAATTGCCCAGCATCGCGTCCGAGCACCAGTTCGTCGCCAGATCCGAGAGGCAGTCGAACAGGTAGTAGGCCCCGAGGCCGTGCGCGCCGACGACTTCGTGGATCTTGTGCAGGAACACCTCGAAGCCCGCCGCGGCGTCCAGGCGGCATTCCTCGCAAAACCCCTCCGGCACCAGCCGCTCGTGCCGCGCGAAACGGAAATAGACCAGCTTGCGGCCGTCGCGCTTGGCCGCTTCCGCGTAGGGCCGCGCGATCTTGCGGTACTGCTCGACGTCGTCCACGTTCCAGACGACGTTGTCGCCGGC
>DAOTNL010000363.1:0-1546 GCA_035450765.1 Kiritimatiellia bacterium
GTCCAGGTGCGGAAAAACGTGGAGATGGCGGTGGCGCCGTTGACGCCGAAATTGCCGACTTCGAGCCGGCCTTGGGCCAGCCGTTCGAGCGCGGCGGGATAGCTGCGGGTTTCGCGGTCGTCGATCTTGTCGCCGTAGGTGATGCTGTCGCCGACGCAGGCGACGCGCAGCGGGGATTGGGAATGGGCGGCGGCGGCCATGAACGACGCGAGCAGGAATGCGGCGCAGCGGCGCTTCATGATCCGAGGCGCGCCAGCGCCTTGCGGATCAGCGCGGCGTGCTTTTCTTCCTCGATCTGGAGCTGCACGAGGAGTTCCTTCACGAAGTCCACGTGGCAGTGGTGGGCGAGTTCGGCGTAGAAATCGCGGGCGGAGGTTTCCTTTTCAAGCGCCGCGTGCAGGATCTGGTCGGGCGTGCGGAGAATCGGCGCGGTCATGGCGGTTCCTCTCCTTCGGGGCGGGGCCGGGGGCCGAAGCGCTGCCAGGCCTGCAGGGCGTACGAAACGAAGAACGCGATGAAGCCGGCGAAGATGAACGCCAGCCCGCGGTTGCGGACGGCGGGATCGGCGTCGGCCTGATGGTACAGATACAGGAAAATGCCGATGAAACACGCGAGATAGGCGACGATGCGCGCGGCCCAGTTGATTTTCTTGATCATGGGGCCAGCATACGGCCCGCGGCGCGGAAGGGCAAACCGAATCCGGGGCTTTCAGCGGACCGGCGCCAGCGTGAGCGTGGCGGGCGCAAGGCGGATTTCGCGCAGCGCGACGGCGGTTCGCCCCGCGTAGTGGAACTCGAAGCGCAGCGGTTCGGCGCCGATGGCCAGCGCCGGGAACCGGCATTCGGTCTGGCCCGGCGCCAGATCGGCTTCGGCCAGCAGCCGTTCGCCGGCCAGCACGCGGAAAATGCCGGATGAAACGGTTCCGGCGGACTCGTAGGCGACGACGACGTCGTAGACGCCCGGCGGAAACGGCAGATTGGGGCCGTAGAGCGCGCGGCCGGCCGGCACGGTTTCGGGCGCGAACCGCACGGCGCCTTGGCCCGGCGCCGAATGGCCGACGTGGAACAGCAGCGCGGGCGCCACGCGGACGACGCCGTCGGTGCCGGGCGCCGGCAGCTCGCCGGCGGCCAGCAGGGCCCGTTCGAGGACGACCGGGCCGGCCACCGCCGACACCGTGCCGCCGATGGGATCGGGCAGTTCGGCTTGCAGCCAGTCGGGCAGGCGCGGAATCGGCTGGGTGAGCTGGGCGATCTGCTCGGAACCGGGCGGCAGCAGCAGCGGCTGGGTGGAATTCGCGCCCAGGCGCAGCAGATAGCGCAGGTTCGGCGCGGGGAAAACCGGGGCGCGCAGCCAGAGGCGCTGCGATTGGAGCGCGGGAATCTCCAGCGGCGGATCCCAGCGCCACTGGCGCGCGGCGGCGTAGAGCCCGCTCTCCCAGTTGGCGTGGGGCACGTGTTCGACGGGATGCTTGGGCAGGATGCGGAACGCGAACGTCTGGCCGTCGTCGGCCAGCAGCGCCAACCGCGGATGCCCGGTCAGCGCGCGC
>DAOTNL010000364.1:0-1545 GCA_035450765.1 Kiritimatiellia bacterium
GAATGGGCGCGCCTGGTCCACGAGGGCTTCCAGAAGGATTTCCCGGACCGCCGGCCGTTCAACCTGATGCGGTCCGGCTTCGTCGGCACGCAGCGCTACGGCATCCTGCCGTGGAGCGGCGACGTCAACCGCAGCTGGGGCGGCTTCCAGCCGCAGGTCGAACTGGCGCTCCAGATGGGCCTGCAGGGCGTCGCCTGGATGCATTCCGACCTCGGCGGATTCGCTGGCGACCTGCGCGATCCGGAACTCTACGTCCGCTGGCTCCAGTACGGCGTCTTCCAGCCCATCTACCGCCCGCACGCCCACGACACCGTCCCGCCCGAGCCCATTTTCTGGGACGACGCCGTGAAGGACGTCGTGCGCCGGCAGATCGAGCTGCGCTACCGGCTGCTGCCCTACAACTACACGCTCATGTACGAGAACGCGACCGCCGGCCTGCCGCTGATGCGCCCGCTGATGTTCCTGGACGACCGCCCCGAAATGGCGGATTGCCGGGATGCGTTCCTGTGGGGCGACGCGTTTCTCGTCGCGCCCGTCACGGAAAAAGGCGCGACCGCGCGCCGCGTCCCGTTGCCGGCCGGCTCCACCTGGTTCGATTTCGCCACCGGCGAGCGCCACGCCGGCGGCCAGACGCTCGCCGCGGCCCTCGTGCCCGAGCGCATTCCCGTCTTCGTGAAGGCCGGCGCGTTCGTGCCGATGATCGCGCCCATTCCGTCCACGGCGCAGTACGATCCCGCGCGGCTCGACGTCCACTTCTACGCCGACGCCTCCGTCGCGGAATCGTCCGGCCACTGCTACGACGACGACGGGCGCTCCCCCGGCGCGGTGGCGCAGAAGCAATTCGAACTCCTGCGCTTCCGGTCCGAACGGGTCGGCGCCGGCTTCGCGCTGCGCCTCGACGGCGAACGCCACGACTATCCCGGGCGGCCCGGAACGCGGAACCTCCGCTTCCTCGTGCATGGGCTCGGTTCCCGGCCGAAAACCGTCGCCGTGGACGGCCGAGAAATCGCCGTCGATTGGCGCGACGGCCTCCTGACCGTTTGCGTCGACTGGAGCGGAACGCCCCGCACCGTGGCGATCCGTTGACCGAACAGGTTCGCATGAGGAATAAACTTGTTTGTAAACAAGTTTATTTGAGCCGAGGCGCGGGCCACAGTTTCCCGCAGGGGGAAACCTACGCCCGCGCGGCGGCGGCCATGAGGGCGTAGACGAGCAGCGCGGCGGTGTAGTCGGGGTGGTGCAGGTTCTTCATGGGCGCCAGCTCGACCACGTCGAAGCCGACGATCCGGCGCGCGGCGGCGACGTCGTCGATCAGCTTCAGCGCCTCGCGCCAGCCGATTCCGCCGGGCACGGGCGTGCCGGTGGCGGGAATCACGGCGGGATCGAAGGCGTCCAGATCGAAGGAGACGAAGACCTTCTTTGGGAAATCCTTGGGAATCCACTTCTTCGGCAGCTTGCCGGCGGCGAGGACGCGCGCGTCGTAGGCGCGGATGGTCTTTTCGTTTTCGGCGCGGTAGTCGGCCTCTTCCCGGCTGACGGCGCGGG
>DAOTNL010000365.1:0-1539 GCA_035450765.1 Kiritimatiellia bacterium
CCGGGATGAGAAGAACAATCGCGCCGGATGCCGCAGAATGGGCGCCATGAAAGATCGCGTGGCGTTCGCCATACTGATCGGGAGCCAAATCATGAATAGTTCCGTTTCCGCTGCGTTCGTCGTCGGCGCGGTGCGCGTGCAGCCGCTGGGGCCCTATCTGGTGCGGATCGAGGTGCGCGGCCCGAAGGGATTCGAGGAGCGCGAAACCTTCACCGTGGCGGACCGCGCCGGAGAACCGGTCGCGGCGCGGGAAATCCGCGGAACCGGAGAAACGACGGTAGCCACGGCGCACTACCGCGTGGTCGTGCCGGAAAGCGCCGCCGGGTTCGCCGGCGTGCGGGTGGAAGACGCGGCGGGCGAAACGGCGTGCGAACTGTCCGGCGCCATGCTGGACAAGAAATTCCTGCCGGCGCCGGCGGCGCTGCCGGCCGTCTGGGTGCTGGGCGACGCGCCGCGCGTGGTGCCGCCGGAATGGGGCGCGCTGCCGCCGCCGCCCGGCGCGGAAGACGCCACCTCGGGCTGGGATCTGGCCAACGACGCGCCGGACGTCTACGTGTTCTTCCCGCGCGCCGCCGGCTACGCGCGGTTCCGGGCCGATTTCCTGCGGCTGACGGGCGGCATTCCGCTGGTGCCGCTCTATGCGCTGGGATTGTGGTACAGCCGCTACTATGCCTATGGCGAGGACACGGCGCTGGCGACGATCGACCGGTTCCGGTCGGCCGGCATTCCGCTCGACGTCTTCGTGGCGGACACCGATTGGCGCGTGGGGGCCTCCTGCGGCTATGCCGTCAACGAAGCCCTGTTTCCCGACATGGCGCGGTTCGTGCGGCAGGCGCACGCGCGGCAGGTGCGGGTCATGCTCAACGACCATCCGGAACCGAAAGGAAAATCCGCGCTCGATCCGGAGGAACTGAAGTTTCGGCGGGACGGCCTGGCATCGCTGCTGGAGCAGGGCGTGGACCTGTGGTGGTTCGACCGCAACTGGCATACCCATCTGCAAGCGCCGGCGCCGGGACTGGAGAAGGAAGTCTGGGGCATGCGGCTCTATCGCGACGTCACGCGGGCCTGTGGGCCGGAACGGCGGCCGCTGATCATGTCCAACGTGGACGGCATCAACAACGGCCGGCGGGATGCGCCGTCGCATCCGGCGGCGCACCGGTTCCCGGTCTGGTGGACGGGCGACACGTGCGCCGAGTGGAACTATCTGCGGTTGGGCGTGTCCAACGCGGTGGAAAGCGGGATCGTCTCGCTGTTGCCCTACGTGCACGAAGACTTGGGCGGGCACCATGGGCAGCCCGATCCGGAACTCTACGTCCGGTTCATGCAGTTCGGGGCGTTTTCGCCCGTGGCGCGCATCCATTGCACCACGCAGGTGCATCGCTATCCGTGGGCGTACGGCGCCGACGTGGCGCGGATCGTCGGCGACTATTTCCGGTTGCGCTACCGCTTGTTGCCGCTGCTGTATTCCGCCGCGCACGAAGCCCACCGGTCGGGCACGCCGCTGCTGCGAAGGGGCGATCTGGAATGGCCGGAATATCC
>DAOTNL010000366.1:0-1521 GCA_035450765.1 Kiritimatiellia bacterium
ACTGGCACCTCCACCACCGCATCCTCGTCTACAAGAACCGCACCGTCGTATTCTCCTGATGCCCGCGCCGGAGCCCGAACGGTCCCAGGACCGCCTCCGCGAGGCCGATCGCGGGTTGTTGCGCGCGCTGGCCGCGCGGGCCGGCCTGCCCCGGGAACCATGGCCCGTCTGGACCGGCGCCCCCGCGCCGGCCCCGCCGCTGGCCGATCTGGTCGCGGCCGTGGCGCCGGCCGGCGCCGCGCCCGACCGGGCCGCCGCCGAGCGGGCCAACCGCGGTCTGATCGCGGCCTTGGCGACGCTCCGCGTCTGCGCCGCGGCGCGGGCCGAAGCGCGTTTCGAGCAGCAGCGGCCCGCGTCCCGGGCCGCGCTCGAAATCGGCGACCGCGAACGCATGGCGTCCTTGCTGGCCGATCTGGCCGCCGACCTGGGCCGGCTGGACGCCGTCCGCGCCGCCGCCGTCAACATCGCGCCGGACTTGCCGGACGACACCATCGGGTATCTGTGGCGCGAACACGTCATCCCCTGGACGCGCGAAATCGAAGTGGCCCATCTCATGGATCCACGCCCATGATCCGTCCCGGCTTGTTCCTGGCGCTGTCGGTCTTTTTCGCCTACGTGTCCCGCCGTTCGCTGGTGCGGCCCAGCACCCACGGGTTCTTCCGGTTTTTCGTCTGGGAAGCGCTGGCCGCGCTGTTCCTGCTCAACGGGCCCCATTGGATCGACGACCCGTTCGGCCCGCGGCAACTGCTGTCGTGGACGCTGATCACCGTTTCGGCCGCGCTGGCGCTCGCGGGCGCGCATGCCTTGCGCGCCTACGGCCAGGCGGGACCGCAGCGGAACGCGCCCGAACTGTATGCGTTCGAGCGGACTTCCCGCCTCGTCACGCGCGGGATCTACCGCTACCTGCGCCACCCGCTCTATTCCTCGCTGCTGTTCCTGGCCTGGGGAGTATTCCTCAAGCAGCCGGGCGCGGCCGGGTTTGCGCTGGCGGCCGCGACGTCGCTGTTCCTGATATTGACCGCGCGCCGGGACGAAGCCGAATGCCGGAGCTACTTCGGCGCGGCCTACGACGCCTACGCCGCGCGCACGCCGGGCTTCCTGCCCTTTGGGCCATAAGCCGGAACGCGGCGTCAGCCGGGAGCGAGGCCGGGGCAGCCGGCGACCTGCCAGCCGTGAGGGAAATCGCGGCATTGCCGCGGCCGCGCGGCGTAGATGCGGCACCGGCCGTCGGCCTGCAGGAATTCGCAGGCGCCGTCCGGCGCCTCCTTCAGGGTCAGCTGCGCGCGGTTGCGGGCCAACGCGGCGTGGCGCGCGATGAACTGGTCGGGGGACGTTTCCAGCGCGGCGGCGGCGGCCGCGACGTCGGCCGCCTCCAGCAACACCGAGCCGGGCCAGCGGCAACAGGCGCCGCATTGCCGGCAAACGAAGGAAACGGGGGCGGCCATGGAACGGAAGCGGCGTTGCGGGGCTATTGCATGAACATGCGTTCGCCGCCGGGGCCGATCATGATCGGATTTTTTT
>DAOTNL010000367.1:0-1520 GCA_035450765.1 Kiritimatiellia bacterium
GACGAAACCCTCGCCGCCGGCGGACTGATCCAGGAAGCCCTCGCGCTCGACCTGCCCGTCCGCGTGTGCTTCTTCACCATGGGCGACAACAACGAACTCGCCGCCCTTTTCACCCGCCGGCATCCCGCGCTGGCGCCGGGACCGCTCCGCGCCTCGGGCCAGTTGCGCCAAAACGAAGCCTTGGCCGCCGCCACCCAGCTGGGCCTGACGGCCGACGACGTCGTCTTCCTCGGCTACCCCGATTCCGGCACGCTCGCCATCTGGACCCACCACTGGCAGACCACCCCGCCGTATCGCTCGCCCCTGACCCGCGCCAACGCCGTGCCCTACGACACCGCGCTGACGCCCGGTTCCGCCCATGCCGGCGAAGACGTCCTCGACGATCTGGTCGACGTGATCCGCGATTTCCGCCCCACCCACCTCGTGCTTCCGCACCCGGCCGACCACAACGTCGACCATCGCGCGCTCTACCTCTTCGCCCGCGTCGCCCTGTGGAACTTGGCGGACGACGGCGTGGCGCCTCAACTGCTCGCCGCGCCCGTCCACTTCACCCGCTGGCCCGAGCCGCGCCGCGCGCTGGCCGGCCGCCCGGCCGAACCGCCGGCGTTTCTCGAAAACGACGGCCCGTGGTTCGAATACGCCCTCGCTCCGTTCCAGGTCTCCAACAAGCTGGCCGCGCTCCGGCGCCACCATTCCCAGTTCCGCTGGGCCCCGGCCATCCTGCAATCCCACGTCCGCAAAACCGAACTCTTCGCCGCGCCCGCCGATCTCGCCTTCCCCGGCGGCCGCGGATCCGTTGAAATCGCCGAAACCGACGACACCGAGTTCCGGCCCGACGAAAACCTGCTCCAGGCCCTCGAGCAGGAATCCGACGCCTGGCACGATCTCGCCGGCCAACATGCCGCCGAATCCGCCGCGCTGGCCGGATTCGACAACGACGTCGTCCAGAGCCGCTGGGAAGGCGACGGCCAAGCCCTGACCGCGGCCTTCCGCTTCCGCCGCCCAATCGCCCCGCCCGCGCGCATTTCCGTCCGCCTCTATGGCTACCGCGCCGACCAGCCCTTCGGGGATCTGCCGAAAATCGAAATCGAAGCCGGCCCGGACGGCATTCTCACCGTCGCGGATCTCAACCGCCGCCTGCCGGCGGATTCCGTCCAGCTCGTTTCCGCCGGCGCCGACGAAATCGCCGTGCGCGTGCCCTACGCCCTGCTCGGCCGGCCCGAGAAAATCCTGGTCGGCGCCATGCTTCTCAAAAAGCGGCTGCCGCTCGACGGCATCCCGTGGCGCGTCCTCGATCTGGCCGGCGCCCCGCTGCCGGAAACGGCCGACGTTCCCGCGCCCAAGCCCGTCGTGCGCGAACAGCCGCCCGTTGCGCCTCCGCCGCCCATCGCTGATCCGCCCGAGCCCGCCGCGAACGTCGCCGCGCCGCCGCCCGCGCTCGCGCCGCGCGTGACTCTCCCGCGCCGCGCCGTCCCGGACCAGACCGAAGCCAACGAACCGGTCCGCTGGTGACCCCGGAG
>DAOTNL010000368.1:0-1507 GCA_035450765.1 Kiritimatiellia bacterium
ACACCTATAAGCCGCGGGCTGCATACTGTTAAACAAGGTGTACATCCATGGTGGATAGCACCCCTTGGAGAAAAAAATGAATGCTGCTCGTGCTGGGTCAGGTCTGGTCGTATTAGCATGCGTGTGCCTATTGACTGGCTGCGCAAGTCCGTATCCCATGGGAAGTTTATATACCGATTTGACCTTGCCACAAGTGGCAACTTCAAATCCAGGTCCCGCAAAAAAGGTTGGAACAGCCACGGCTAACTCCTATTTCTCATTAATTGCAACCGGAGATGCCAGCATCGATACTGCAGCGCGCAACGGCGGAATCACGCAAATTCACAGCGTGGACTGGAAGGCCAACAGTATCCTTGGTATAATTGGTACCTATACAACCACCGTGCGTGGAAACTGATCTGCTAATCATCAGAATCATCTAGTATATTATTACAAACTTTCAGGGCATTGGATTCAATGCCCTGAATTTTTCATTTGCGCCAATGACAAAAATCACCCAACCGGGCTGAAGTTCTCGACGTGGAGCCGGTCGGGGCGCTGGTAGTACACGCGGCTGAACATCCGCAGCGTCTGTCCTTCCGGCAACGGCGTGTCGCGGCGGATTTCGCAGCTCAGGCTTTGAACGGCCTCGTAGGGCTTCAGCACGCGCTCCCGCACGGTCTCGGCCTGCGAAACGCAAACCGCAAGTCCCATCGCCGCTATCCACATCGTCCATCGCCGCATGGCTGTTGCTCCCGTGTTGGCGGGCAGATTCGCACGTCGCCCCCTGCGCTTGCAAGCCAGAGATGCCTGCGGCATGATGGAATGAACGGATGAAACCGATCCTCGCCATTCTCGCCGGGCTCCTTCTCGCCAGCTTCATGTCCATCCCCGCGCGCGCCGCGGGCGGCGAGCGTTTGGAGTACGACGTCACCTGGGTCGGCGTTTCCGTGGCCTCCATGGCCATCCAGAGCCAAACGAACGAAGCCGGAAACACGATCCGCTCCCTGCGCATCCGGAACCGACCGTGGCTATCCCTGGTCTATCCCGTGGACACCTTCATCGAGTGCGAAATCGAGGCCACCTCCGAAGGTCCGCGGCACACCGTCCGCAAGACCGTTTCGGAGCGCGAGTTCAAGCAGAACGACACGCTCGTGCTGTGGCCCGACCAGCGAAAAGCCTTCTGGAGCAACGCGGTCGAGCGCACCGTCCATTGGTCCCTCGTGCCGAAAGGATCGCGCGATCTGGTGACGTTTTTCTTCGATCTGCGCGAGGTGCTCGCCGGCAGTCCGTTGGCGGCCGGCGGCAGCTACCAACTGGTCATGGACGGCGCCGTCCACGATCTGGACATCAAGATCGGCAAGCCCAAGACGATCCGTTCGGCCTTCGGCCGCCTCGAGGCCATTCCGGTGGATGCCATTTCCAGATCGCCCACGCTGTTTTCGCGAAACCGGCCGAAATCCGTCTGGGTGGCCATCGCGAAACCCTCCGTGCTTTCCGCCGACGTGGAAACCCGCTTCGGGCCCGT
>DAOTNL010000369.1:0-1500 GCA_035450765.1 Kiritimatiellia bacterium
CCATGAACAGATAGTACGCGGCGGCCCCGATCCATCCGAATTCGCCCATGAGCACGAAGAAATCGGCGTTCACCGAACCGGCCACCGAGGAAACCACCGTCGTCCCCTGCAGGCCGAAATAGCCGCGCCGGCGGGCTTCGTCGTAATACGGCAGGATGTAGCGCCGGGCCAAGGGCACCCGGGCTTCCCGGGCCTGGTTGGATGCGAACCTTCCGGGACCCGCGCCCAGAAGCGGATAGCGCACCAGATGGGAAAAATCGCCCGTCACGGCGTAGAACAGGTCGCCTTTGGGCGAATCCTTGATCGACTCCCAGGTCTGGCCCAGCCGCACGCCGCCCGTCGCCGTGTTGATGTAGGCCACCGAAAAAAGCACGAACGCGGCGCCGGCGGCCATCAGCCAGATCCGCAGCCGCACCGGGAAGTGCGGATGGAACATGAACGGGGCAAACGCGAACGGAAACAGCACCAGCGCATGCTTGGTGTCGGTCATGAAAATCAGGTTGTAGGCGATGACCAGCGTCAGTAACCCCACCAACCAACGCCGTTTCCGGCTGGCCGCGCCGCCCGCGCTGACCCACCAGCCCGCGATGCAGATCAGCGCGAATACGCACAGGTAGCCCACCAGATGCGCCGTGCCGCCCAGCGGCCCGAACACCCCCCCGCTGGCGTCGGGATGGAAGCGCAGCCACGGCCCTTTTTGCCACAGGCAATTGTACGGAAACTGAAGCGCCACGTAGATAATGTAGCCCCACAGCCATTTGGATAGTTGATGCGGGTTTTCGAACGTGCAGGTCAGCCGACAGTAATACCAGACGATGTAGAATTTCAGCATGATCAGGGTGACCTGAACGGCCGTGAAAATCGCCGGCTTGCCGTTCACGTACCAGCTCAACGCGCCCAGCAGGCAAAACGCCACCGGGAACAACGTGGCCTCTTTGAGCTGGCGCCGCTGGATCCAGTTCATCACGATCACCGCGATGAACGGGAGGAAGAACAATTCGTCGAGGAACGTCGGCATCGGCAATGCCAACAATCCCATCAGCCGGTTGCTGGGCATCAGCAGGAAATAAAACATCATCGTGCCCAGCAGCAGCTTGGGCCGATCCAGCAGCATCGCGCCCACGACGAACATGACGACGAGGAACGCCCAGCCCAGCGGCGCGGGAACGCCGAACATACCGGCGATGAAAAACATCGCCGTCAGGCCGGCTGCATAGCCGGCCACGGTCAGCCATCCGATCCAGCGATAGACCGGGAACTGGTAGCTGGACCGCTTGCTGGCCGGCAGCTTGGCCGGACTTTGGGAGGACACCGCGCTCGTTTCCATGTGAAATAGGCAGTATGACGTCGCCCCAACCCCGAAAGCAACTGGATTCAGGGCCGCGCTCCGGCGCCAAACGCCGGCTCGCGCGGCTATTCCAGCGTCACCATGAACTGGTTTTGCGGATCGGCCAGATACGTCCCGGAATAAGGCGAATACGTCTTGATCTGGACCGTCTT
>DAOTNL010000370.1:0-1471 GCA_035450765.1 Kiritimatiellia bacterium
TCCACCCGCGCGCGGCCGTAGCCGCGGCCCATCCGCTTGAGCATCTTTTCGTTCACGTGCTGCAACGGCAAATCCAGATACGGGCAAATCCGCGCGTCGGCGGCCAAGGCGTCGAGAATTTCGTCCGTCAGGTGGCGCGGATGCGCATACATGACGCGGAACCAGAGCTCCCCGGGCAGTTTCGCCAGTTCGCGCAGCAGCGGCGCCAGTTGCGGCTCGTCCGCGAGGTCCAGCCCGTAGGCCGTCGTGTCCTGCGCGATCAGCACCAGTTCCTTCGCGCCGGCCGCGACCAGTTCGCGGGCTTCCTTCAAAATCGCCCGCCGGGGCCGGCTGGCCCGCCGGCCGCGGATCAGCGGAATCGAGCAATAGGCGCAGCAGTTCGAGCAACCCTCGCCGATCTTCAGGTAGGCCGTGGCGGCGGAACCGATCCGCATGCGCGGGCGGCCCAGCCACTCGAGATAGGTTTTCGGCAGGACTTTCCCCGCGTAGCCCCGGCTGCGGGCCGCCGCCGCCTTGCCCGCCAGCAGGTTCCGGCACAGCTCCGCCACCCGCGGATAGTCCGCGAAGCCGACCCGCGCGTCCGCCGCGGCCAGAAAATCCGCCAGTTCCGGCGCGCCGCCGGCCCGCTCCACCAGGCAACCCGTCGCCACCAGCAGCGGCCGGCCCTTGCGGCCGCGCCGCGTCGCCAGTTCGGCCAGCACTTCCGCGGCCTCGCGCCGCGAGGCGTCGAGGAAGCCGCAGGTATTCACCAGGCAGACGTCCGCCGCGGCCGGATCTTCGGCGAAAGCGAACCCGGCCAGCGCCATGGCGCCGAGCAGGCCTTCGGAATCCACGGTGTTCTTCGGACACCCGAGGTTCACCAGGCCGAACGACTGGACGCGCCTAGCCACGCTTCTCCAGCAAGCCGAGCAGCCACGCGATCTGCTCGCCGAGGTCTTTCATGTTGGCCAGGCCTTCCTCGTCGGCCAGCACGTCGCCCGGATCGCGCCCCAGGGCGAAATTCCAGTAGGTCGAACCCGGCACGACCATCTGGTTGGCCAGAAACAGGTGGTTGATCGCGTCCACGGCGTGGATGGCGCCGCCGCGACGCGCCGCGACGGCCGCCGCGCCGATCTTGCGCCGGAGCAGGCCGCCGTTGGTCCGGGCCACGCGGCCGGCGCGGTCGATCAGCGCCTTCGTTTCCGCCGTGACGTCCGCGAAATAGACCGGCGAACCGATCACGATCGCGTCCGCCTCGAGCATTTTCGCGAACGCGAGGTTGAAGATGTCGTCCTCGATCACGCAGCGCTTGTTCTTCAGGCGCCCGCACGCGCCGCAGGCGGTGCAACCGCGGATGCGCGTGCCGCCGACCTGCACGTACTCCGTCTTGTGGCCCGCGGCCGCGAGCGGCTCGAGGACCTTGCGCAGCAGGATTTCCGTGTTGCCGCCCTTGCGCGGGCTGCCGTTGATCGCCAATGCCTTCATGCGTCGC
>DAOTNL010000371.1:0-1469 GCA_035450765.1 Kiritimatiellia bacterium
TGGGATGGGGACGGCGCCAGCAACACCAACGAATTCAACGCCGCCACCAATCCCTACGACCCCGCCAGCCATCCGTAGGCGGGGCGCGTCCCCGCGGCTCAATTGTCGCGGACGAGGCGGACGAAGTTGGTGCGGGGGACGGTCGAGGGAACGTCGACGAAGTCGAAGGTGTTGGCGGACACGAACGCGCTGCCGGGCACGGGTTGCCAGTCGGCGTCGGGGCCGCAAGAAGCGCTGGTTTCGAGGTGATACGACTTGCCGAGAACGCACTTGGCGGTCAGCGGCCAGGGGTCGTTGTTGAGGGCGTCGCCGTTGATCTCGACGATCAGGGGCTGGCCGGGTTGGAGGAATTCGGCGCGATCGAGGGCCTTGGTGGAGAAGCGGACTTCGTCGATCAGCGAGTTGGAGGGGCTGGTGTTGGCGTTGTTGAGCGTGCGGCCGATCGCGGCCTGGGAGGGCAGGGGGAAGGCATAGGCGCCGTCGGCGACGGAGGTCAGGGTGCGGTTGGTGACGAACTGGTAGTCGACATAGAGGGAAACCTGGGCGTTGCTCTTGACGACGGCGAGATGTTGCCAGCGGCCGTTGGGGACGTAGGAACGGAGGGCGAGGTCGGCGTACGTGACGTCGCCCTGCTGGGCGTCGCGGAGCCGGAGGTTCACGTAGCCATTGGAATTGTAGCCGATTTGGATCCAGGCGCTCGTGGCGTTGAAGCCGAAATTGGTGCCCCAGTCGAAGAACGTGTTGGCATCCGTGTCGGGGGACATGCGGATGGCGGCTTCCAAGGTCCAGTTGGTGACGGCCGGCAGGGCCAGCGCGGCCTGGCCCGGGCCGGCGCGGAGCTGGCGGGTGGAACCGGCGTTGCGCCAATCGGCGGAGCCGTCCCAGACGGGGTCGGCGGAGCCGGCGCGGGCGGAATCGGCGTAGCCCTCGCGATAGGTGGGCAGGAAGGAGCCGATCTGCTCGGCGAAATGGGCATAGGGTTCGGCGGTGCAGCGCCACCAGGCCCAGACGTGGGCCGGGAAGGTCTCGACGGAGACGTCGTCGACGAGAAGGGATCCGGTGGTGCCCGCGGTTCCGATCGGCCGCGAAACGACGAATTGGGTGAACTGGGTGGCGATGCCGACGCCTTCGCCGTTGGTCGCCCACGCGAGGCGGTTGGTCCAGTCGTAGTCGAGCCGGAAGTGGTTGTTGCTGCGGTTGTAGAAGAAGGTCACGTCGACGAATCGGTTGGGAACGAGCGGGACGAAGACGATGTCCCGATAGAGAAACCCGAAGACGCCGTAGCCGTTGGTGGTCTGGAAGGACAGGAACTGGCCGGTGCCGGGATTGCGCAGCCCGAGCTGGAAAAACATGTTGGTGTTGGCGCAAAGGATTTTGGCGGAACAGCGGATGACGGGATGCTCGTTGGTGGTGTAGGTCGAGTTGAAGTTGGTGTAGACGGCGGAGGAGGCGGTGGCGTTCCAATCCAG
>DAOTNL010000372.1:0-1443 GCA_035450765.1 Kiritimatiellia bacterium
GCCAGCGTGCCGGTGGCCAGCATCAAGATCGTTTTGAAGAAAGTCCGCGGTCCGGGCGACGATTTCTGGACGCGGGAACCGCCGGAGAAGTAAGGGAGCCGAAGGCATGAACGTCACCCAGAAGAGAGTCGCGCAGTTGTTGAAGAAGTTTTCCCGCCGCCGGATTTTGGTCGTGGGCGACCTGATGCTGGACCGCTACGTCTACGGGACGGTGTCGCGGATTTCGCCCGAAGCGCCGGTGCCGGTGGTGCGGGTGGCGCGGGAGACCAGCATGCCGGGCGGGGCCAGCAACGTGGCCTGCAACGTCCGCGCGCTGGGCGGCAAGGCCGCCGTCGCGGGCCTGCTCGGCAAGGACGCGGCGGGCGTCGAACTGCGCTGGCTGCTGGCGGACGCGCAGGTGGACGTCGAATGCGCGATGATGTTCGCCGGCGCCGGCACCATCGTCAAGGAGCGCATCATCGCCGAGCGCCAGCAGGTGGTGCGGGTGGATTTCGACCGCACGACGGCGTGGACGCCGCGCCAGAGCGAGAAGTTCCGCGCGCTGCTGGCCGTGGAACTGGCCCGGGCCGACGGCGTCGTGATCGAGGACTACGGCAAGGGCGCCGTGACGCAGGAGGTCGTCGATCTCGTGCTGGAAACGGCCGCCAAGCGGAACCTGCCGGTCGGGCTCGACCCCAAGGAAGGCCACGACCTGGACCTGAAGGGCATCACCGTGGCCACGCCCAACCGCAAGGAGGCGTTCGGCATTGCGGGGCTGATCGATCCGGGGGCCAAGGAGAATCCGCTGGCGGACAAGGCGCTGGCGAAGGCCGGCGAAATCCTGATGGCGAAGTGGGGCGCGCTGAACCTGGCCATCACGCTGGGGCCGCAGGGCATGTACCTGCTGACGCGCGGCAAGGCGCCGCGCCACGTGCCGACGCGCGCGCGCGAGGTGTTCGACGTCAGCGGCGCTGGCGACACGGTGATCGCGGCCGGCGTGACGGCGCTGGCGGCGGGCGCGGATTTCCTCGAGGCGATGGAGCTGGCCAACCTGGCCGCGGGCGTCGTGGTGGGCAAGCTGGGCACGGCCTCCTGCACGCCGTCGGAGCTGCTGAACCACATGAAGGGCCTCGGCAAATGAGCCCGCGCGCGATCGGCGTCATTCCGTCGCGCTGGGGCTCCACGCGGTTCCCGGGCAAGAGCCTGGCGCCGGTGGGCGGCAAGCCGCTGCTGGCCTGGGTGGTGGAACGCGCGCGGCAGGCGAAGCGCCTGGCCGAAATCCTCGTGGCGACGGACGACGCGCGCATCGCGGCGGCGGCGGAATCCTTCGGCGTGGCGGTGGCGCTGACGAGCCCGGACCATCCGTCGGGCACGGACCGGATCGCGGAAGCCATCCGGGGCCGGGACGCGGACGTGGTGGTGAACGTGCAGGGCGACGAGCCGACGATCGAGGCCGCCGCCGTC
>DAOTNL010000373.1:0-1429 GCA_035450765.1 Kiritimatiellia bacterium
GTGGGCGCGATCCCCACCGAAACCGGCACGCCCGTCCAGCGCTTCACGCGCGCCACGATTTCCAAACCGAACGCGGTCAAATCGCCCGGCACGCCGGCGAGATCGAGAAAGCACTCGTCGATGGAATAGATTTCCAGCCGCGGACAGAAGTCCGCCAGAACCTGCATGACGCGCCGGGACAGGTCGCCGTAGAGCGCGTAGTTGGACGAAAAGACCGCGACGTTTTGGCCGCGCAGGCCGGATTCGAGCTGGTACCACGGCTTGGCCATCGGAATGCCCAACGCCTTGGCCTCCGCGCTGCGGGCGACGACGCAGCCGTCGTTGTTCGACAGCACGACGACGGGCCGCCCTTCCAGCGCGGGCCGGAACACGCGCTCGCACGAGGCGTAGAAGTTGTTGCAGTCCACCAGCGCGAACACGACGCCCCCCTTCCCGCTTCAATACGAGCGGATGGCATGAGCCACCACGCCCCAGATCACCAGCTCCGCGCTTTCGCGCACGAGGATGGGCCGGTAGGCCGGGTTCTCCGCCTCCAGCCGCACGCCGTCGCGGCCGACGCGCAGGCGCTTCACCGTCAGTTCGCCGTCCACCACCGCCACGACGATGGCGCCCGAGCGCGCCTCGCGCGCGCGATCGACCACCAGCAGGTCGCCGTCGCGGATGCCCGCGCCCGCCATCGAGTCGCCCTGCACCTTGACCACGAACGTCGCGGCGGGATGCGCCACCAGGTGCGCGTTCAGGTCGAGGGGCGCTTCCAGATGGTCGTCGGCCGGCGACGGGAAACCCGCCGCGACGCGCGACGCGAAGCGGCGCAGCCAGAGCGGCGGCGACCCGACGGCGACGGGGCGGACGGCAAGCGGAGCTGGAACGGCGGCGCGCATATCTGAACATCCGTTCACTACCCTACGCCCCGCCCCCGTCCGGCGCAAGCGCGGAATGAAACGCCGGCGGAATCCCGGCGCGCTGGACCAGCGCGCCCTACCATTCAAGCCGCAAGGCGGGTCGCCGCCTACAGTTCCGTGTATTTCTTCGCGAGACCCTTGGACTTGCGGACGGGGTATTTGCGGGCGTTGACGCGGATCTTCTTGCGGATTTCCGTCGGCAAATCCAAATCCATGTGGTTGGCCAGCAGCAAGGCGTAGTTGACCACGTCCGCCAGTTCCTGCGCGATGGCCTTGCGGCGCTTCCGGTCGCGGATGCGGGCTTCGCACTCCGCGTCGGTGCACCACAGGAACTGCTCCTGCAGCTCGGCGGCTTCGATGGCCAGGCCGGCCACCAGGTTCTTGGGCGTGTGGAATTGTTTCCAGTCCCGCGCGTCGCGGAAGGCCACGATTTCGTCGCGCAGGCTTTTCCAGTCGTTCGTCATGGGGCGTATTCCTCGGTGAAATCCGGTCCGGCGCGGACCGGTTCAGGGGCCGGCCAGCGGGAT
>DAOTNL010000374.1:0-1418 GCA_035450765.1 Kiritimatiellia bacterium
GCCGCCGCGCCTACGGCTTTAAGAACTTTGACAACTACAGGCTCCGGGTGAGAGCATGTTGTTGTTAATCAATCGAGCGGTCTTGCCCCCGCATTTGGTGGAGAGCCCGCGCATTGAGGGTGGTGGCGGGAACCGGGGTCGAACCGGTGACCTAAGGCTTATGAGTCCTCCGCTCTGCCAACTGAGCTATCCCGCCAGGTCGAAATCGCGCGCAGAATCTACGGAAAGGCCGGGGGCTTGTCAAATCCGATGATGCAGCGGACCGGACCGGTCAATTGATCGGGGCGGTCCGGGGTTCTTTCGGCTCGGCCAGCTGGATGGACGTGCCGTCGCCGGCGATGGACTGCCAGACGATTTTTTCGCCGCAGGTCCGAGGAGACGAATCCTCGAATTCGTTGTTCGTGAGCTGCACGGCGATGTTGTCACCGAGGTCGAACGCCATGATTTCGGCGTCCCAATTGTCCACGTAGCTCATCCAGGTGATCAGGCCGTCGCGGATCTGGGGCGCCATGTCGTCCCAGGTGTTGCTGGTCAGCTTGATGGCGCGGCGGCCATTGAAGTAGTAGATTTCCAGATCAGTGTCGTCGTAGCCTTGCCAGACCACTTTGTCTTTCCAGATGGAGGGGGCGGCGTTGTCCTGGGTGCCTTCGCTGATCTTGCGGATGACGCCGTCGGCCAGATAGAAGATTTCGGCGGTGACGGTCGGATGGGCGATCCAAGCGATGCGCCCTTCCCAGACGACGGGGGAAATGTCGTCGAACTGGTTGTTGGTGATCTGTTCGATTTCTTCGGTGTCGAACCGGTAGCGGAAAATTTCGTAATCGTTGCCGTCCCAGCCCTGGAAGACCAATTCGTTGCCTTGGATATCGGGATTCTGGACGTAATAATAGTTGGTGGTGATCTGGACGAGGTTGGTGGCGCCCGGTCGCCAGACCAGCATTTCGTAGCCATACGGCCAACCCCGGGCGCATTGGAAGGCGATGCCGGCGGCGGACATGGCCGGCGCGCAGAAGTGGCGGGTGCCGGGACTGATGCGTTCGATGCCTTGGCCGGGGCGGTAGACGGCGATGTCGCCGGCCTTGCCGGAACCGCGCCAAGTCTGATAGGGAGCGATTTTGGCTGCTTCGCCCGCTTCAACCTTCGGAGCGGATTCTTCGCCTTCCGCGGTGCCGAGTTCGGTAGCCTCGAGCGCGGAAATCGGTGCCGGCAAGGGCGGGTCGAACAGCGTGGGGTAGTCGGCTTCCATCTGCCGCATTTCTTCCGTTTTGGGCGGAATGCTCAGCGTGAAGGGATAGCCGCCGCCGGTGTTTTCCTTGTACCACGCCAGGAACAAGACGGCGTCGTCGACGACAGGGGTTGCTGGCTGCGTCCGGCGATTTCCGGGTTCTCCCGGGTAACGTTGAGCACTTGGCCGTTTT
>DAOTNL010000375.1:0-1409 GCA_035450765.1 Kiritimatiellia bacterium
CTCCTGCTGCGCGGCCACGTTGGACCGGTCCAGGCTCCAGGCCAGATGAATCAGAATCCAATTGCCCTTGAACACCGGCATTTCGCGGTCCAGATCCATCTGGCGATATTCCACGCCTGCCGGCCAACCGCCCGGATCGGGCACACGATCCAGCGCTACGATCGCCGCCTTCTGGGCCAAGCGCGCCACCGTCCGCCGACCGATGAAGCCGGCTGCCCCCGTGACGACGATGGTTGGCCGCGCATTCATCCGGTGATTCCACGCCGCGGAAAATCCTCACCCGGCCCAGGGAGCCTGGCCCGATTCGTAGATTTTCTCGAGGTTCTCGCGGTCGCGCAGGGTATCCATGCACCCCCAGAAGCCTTCGTGGCGGAACGCAAACAGCTGGCCGTCCGCCGCGAGCTTCGTCAGCGGCTGGGATTCCAGGCTCAGGTTTTCGTCCGCCGGCAGGCGCGCGATGAAATCCTTCTGGAAGAAGAAAAACCCGCCGTTGATGTAGTCGTTGTGGAGTTTTTCCTTCTCGCGGAAGGCGACGACCTGACCGTCCGGCCCCAATTCCATCATGCCGAAACGGGACGGCGGATGGACGGCCGTCATGGTGCCGATCTTGCCGTGGGCGCGGTGGAACGCCAGTTCCGCGTTCAAATCGACGTCGCTCAGGCCGTCGCCGTAGGTCAGGCCGAACAGCGGCGCATCGACGTATTTCGCCGCGCGCTGGATGCGCTGGGCGGTCAGGCTGTGTTCGCCGGTTTCGGCCAGGACGATGTCCCATTCGCCGGCCGGGCCGGTCTCGTATTCCACCTGGCCGCCTGCGTACATCCGCACCGTCGACGTGCGCTCGCGCACGTTCAGGAAGTACTCCTTGATGATTTCGCCTTTATAGCCGAGACAGACGATGAACTTCCGGAAGCCGAACCGGCTGTAGTACTGCATCAGGTGCAGCAGGATCGGCTTGCCGCCGATGGTGACCATCGGCTTCGGGATCTCGCGGGTTTCCTCCATGAGGCGCGTGCCGCGGCCGCCGGCCAGGATCATGATCGGGATGTCTTTGTTCTGCATGTTCGGCTCCCTTCAGGTCGCGGCTTCGTAGGCCGCGATTTCGGCGTCCAGGAAATTCCGCGCGGCGGCGGCATCCGGCGCTTCCAGCATCGTCCGATAGCCTGCGGCGGTGCGGCGCACGGTCGTTTCGAAATTCCATTTCGGCCGCCAGCCGAGGCGCACGGCGGCTTTGTCGATGGCCAGTTGCAGCAAATGCGCCTCATGGGGGTTGGCGGGATTGGGCGCGGCTACCCAGCCGGCGCCGGCGCCCCAGGCCTGGCAGAACAGTTCGGCCAACTCGCCGACGGTGCGGGCGCTGGCGGGATCGGGCCCGAAGTTCCAGCCTTCGGCGACGGCGCCCCCCTGCTCCA
>DAOTNL010000376.1:0-1407 GCA_035450765.1 Kiritimatiellia bacterium
GGCCACGGCGCGGAAATCCCGCAGCCAGCCGCGCAATCCGGCGCGCCGCAAACCCCGGAACTCGAACGGCGCGCACCAGACCGGCACCCCGGCCGCGCGGGCCCGTTCTTCCAAAGGTCCGCGCTGGCACAAGACCAGGCAGACGTCGTCGAAGCGGTCCCGCAGGACGCCCAGATGCTCCAGCGCGCAGATCGGCGCGCCCGACAGATTGCTCCACGGCGCGGCGGCGTACAGGCAGCCCGGAAAACGCGCCATTTCAGGGGGCATTGCCCGCCGCCTCCGTCGGCGCGCCCAAGGGCCAGCCGGGAATTTCCGCCAGATCCGCCAACCGGATCGGCGGGGACACGTCGGCGCGCGCCGTTTGGCCGGGCGCCTTGACCAACAGCGGCACGTGGCGCTTGCCGTCCGGCGTGCCGGCGTAATCCCGGAAATGGGGACCGTGGTCGGAAAGCACGAGCACCCACGATTCGTCCCAGCGGCCCGAGTCGCGGAGCGCCTGCATCCATTCGCCGAACAGACGGTCGGCATACGCCAATTGGCCAGGATAGCCGGCGGGATCCAATGCCGCGCAACCGCTCGGTCCGCCGTCGGCCGCGAACACGTAGGGCTGGTGCGGCACGGGCAGATGGAGCACCGCGAAATCGCCGGGCGAGAGGCTTCCGCGGAGGAAGCGGAGTCCTTCCGCATGGACGGCGGCGTTCAGGTTCCGGTAGTACCGGCCATGCAGTTCGTCGAGCAGCCCGAGTTGCTTGGCGGCGGCCGAGAGCGGATCCTTCGATTCCGCCGCGAAGCGAACCCATTGGTGCAATCCGGCGCTGGCCCATCCGGCGCCGGATCCGGCCCCCCGCGCGGCGCCGTAGTAGGAAGCGGTGAAAACGGCATCGAACGCCCCGGGCATCAGCGCCGCATACGGCAGATAATAGCCGATCAGCGCCCGCCGATAGCCGGCGCGGGCAAAGGCGTAGGGCAAGGCGCGCTCGAACTCCGCGGCCCGGCGGGCCGGCGCATCCGGCCGGTCCAGCGGCCGCCAGCGGGCCAACCGGCGATCGAGGTCCACGACGCCGACTTCCTCCTGCAGCAGCAGTCCCGGCAGGGAGCGCCCGGTTTCGTCGCCCGGCGAGCGCGCGCGGTGGAAAACGGTCGCGGTTTCGGCAAACGCGGCGAGTTGCGGCAACGCATCCCGGATCTGGCCCGCGGAGGTGAAGGCGTCATCATAGCCGATCATGTCGAGGATCACGACGACGACGGGCGGCCCCTGGCCCGCCGCGCGCGACCCCAGTTCGGAGGGCGCGCGGCCGACGGGCGGCCAGTGCGGGGCCAGCAGCAGGTTGCCGGCCAGAATCGGCAACAGGGGCCAGAGGTACACGGAATACCACCAACCGACGGACGCCCCCTTTGCCATCCGGC
>DAOTNL010000377.1:0-1390 GCA_035450765.1 Kiritimatiellia bacterium
ACGCTGTCCGCCGCCATCGCCCGCCGCGGGCCGGAACTGCTCGGCGCAGGGCGCACGGACAAAACCTTCCCCCTGCTGGTCAAGCTGATCGACGCGCGCGAAACCCTCTCCGTGCAAGTCCATCCGAACGACGCGGCGGCCGCGCAATTCGGCGGCGAAGCCAAGAGCGAGATGTGGTACGTCCTGTCCGCCACGCCCGACGCCCACATCTATTCCGGCTTCAAGCCCGGCGTCGGCCCCGCCGATTTCGAGAAAGCCCGCGCGACCGGCACCATTCCGGCGCTGCTGCAGCGCTTTCCGGCGCGCCCCGGCATGGTATTCAACACGCCCGGCGGCCGCGTCCACGCCATCGGCGCCGGCTGTCTCCTGCTGGAAGTCCAGCAGGACGCCAACACGACCTACCGGCTCTACGACTGGGACCGGCTGGACAAAGACGGCCAGCCCCGATCCCTGCACCTCGCACAGGCCCTGCAGGTGATCGACTGGACCCAGACCGCCAGCCCCGTCGCGCCGATCCTGCCCGAACAGACCCAGCCCGGCGGACTCGTCTCCCGCCTGCTGCTGGACGATCCCCACTTCCACGTCGAAGAATGGACCGTGGATGCGCCGTGCCAGATCCAACACGACGCCCGCAGCTTCTGGATCCTGTTCCCCGTCGACGGCGACGTGCGCATCAAGACGCCCGGCCAGCCGGCGATGATCCTGCAGCGCCGTTCCACCTGCCTGCTGCCCGCGGCGCTCGCGTCCTTCGCGCTCCAGCCGGCCCGCGAAGGCGGCGGTCCCGTTCGGCTTTTGGCCATCCGCCAGCCATGAAGCCGGTCCGCGACGTCGCCCTGGTCGGCCTCGGCGCCATCGGCATCCTCTACGCCGGCCAGATTTCCGCCCGCGATCCCCGCTGCCTGCGCATCGTCGCCGACGCCGCCCGCCTCGCCCGCTACCGGGCCGATCCGCCCGCCCTCAACGGGCGGCGCCTCGATTTGAACTACGCGACGCCGGACGAATTCGGCGCGCCCGCCGATCTCGTTCTCGTCGCCGTCAAATCCACGGGCCTCGCCGCGGCCCTCCCCGTCGTCGCGCCGCTGCTGGGCCCGGACACGCAGATCCTGCCGTTGCTCAACGGCATCACCGCGCAGGACGTCCTCGCCGAAGCCTTCGGCTGGCCGCGCGTGCTCTACGGCTTCGTCTACTGCTCGAGCGCCATGCGCACCGGCAATTCCGTCGTGCAGGGCGGCGGCGAAAAAATCGTCTTCGGCGAGGCCGTCAACGATCCGCCCTCCCCGCGCGTGCAAGCCGTCGCCGGATTCTTCGACCGCCTCGGCATCCGCCACGACGTCCCCGCCGACATGCGCGCCGCCCAGTGGAAGAAGTTCATCCTCAACGTCGGCATCAA
>DAOTNL010000378.1:0-1368 GCA_035450765.1 Kiritimatiellia bacterium
TTCGCGGCCGTCTTCCTGGCCGGCGTCTTCTTTGCTGCCGTGGCGGCATCGCCGTAGCCCCCATTGGGGCAACGCGTGGCTCGGCAATGTCGCGACGAGGAACGCCATCCGCGAGTTCGCGCCCGACGTGACCCATCTGCATTGGGTGAACCACGGGATGCTGTCGCTGCGCGACGTCGCGCGCCTGCGGGGGCCCGTCGTCTGGACGCTGCACGATTCGTGGGCGTTCACGGGCGGCTGCCACAGTCCGCAGGAATGCCGGAAGTTCCGGGAACGTTGCGGCGGCTGTCCGGAACTGGGCTCGCGGCGCGAACGCGATCTGAGCCGCTGGAATTGGAACCGCAAGCGGGCGGCGTGGAAAACGGCGGCGTTCGCGGTGGTGGCCCCGAGCCGATGGCTGGCGGATCGGGCGCGAAGTTCCGCGCTGCTGGCCGGCCGGCGCATCGAAGTCCTGCCCAACGCGGTGGACGATGCCACGTTCCGGCCCATGGACCGCGCGGCCGCGCGCCGCGAACTGGGGTTGCCGGATAACGCGCTCGTGTTCCTGTTCGCCGCCCATGGCGCGGCGACCGACTGGAACAAAGGCATGGACTTGTGGCGCGCGGCGTTGCCGGCGGTAGCCGCAAAATTTCCCGGGGCGATCGCGGCGGTGGCGGGCGCGCCGGTCGGTTCGCTGGGCGGCTTGCCGCTGCCGGCGCGTGAACTGGGCACGCTGCCGCCGGAGCGGTTGGCGCTGGCGTTGGCGGCGGCGGATGCGACGGTGGTTCCGTCGCGCATGGAAAACCTACCGAACGTGGTGGCCGAAAGCCTGGCTTGCGGCACACCGGTGGCCGCCTTCGCCGTCGGCGGCATTCCCGAAATGATCCGTCCCGGCGAAACCGGATTCCTGGCGAAACCGCACGACGCCGAAGAGCTGGGCCGAGGCATTGGCGAATTGCTGGCGCGCGGCGGCGCAATGCGCGCGACCTGCGCCGCGTTCGCCCGCGCCGCCTACGCTCCGGATTCCGTTGCCCGCCGCCATCTGGAACTGTATCGTTCGCTGCTGGAGCCGCAATGAACGCCCCCGCCATCAGCGTCGTCACGGTCTGCCGGAATCCGGGCCAGGAACTTCCGGCGGCGGCCGCCTCCGTGCGGGCCGCGCTGGGGGCGGGGGACGAATGGGTGGTGCAGGACGGCGCATCGACCGACGGCACCGCGGATTTCCTGCGCGGCCTGGCCGATGCGCGCGTGCGCAGCGAAAGCCGGCCCGACGGCGGCATCTACGACGCGATGAACCGCGCCGCGGCGCGCGCGCAGGGCGATTACCTACTGTTTTTGGGCGCGGACGACCGTCTGCGCATCCATTTGGACGAAGCGCGCGGATTCTTG
>DAOTNL010000379.1:0-1360 GCA_035450765.1 Kiritimatiellia bacterium
CGGTGTTGGCCTCGGGGACGATCGAGGCGGGGAGCTCGAGGTCGGAAGTCCGAGGTCCGGAGTCGGCGGGCTGAAGAACGGGACCGGAGGTCGGGGAATCCAATCCGCGCCGGCCCGCCGATTTGGGGTGGGCGGAGCCGCCGGAGACGTGCTATAAGCGGCATTGACGGGTTTTCGCCCGCCGCCGGCCGGCGGCGGGGCGGACCGGGAGATCGGAATGAAGCTGCTTGAACGGTTCCAGAAGATCAAAGCCTTCGCCCTGCGCGCGATCGGCGCGCTGCCGGGCGACGACCAGGGCGGCAGCCTGCCCGCGCGCATCATCCGCGTGGGGCACCTGCTGTTCCGGGGCTACGCGGACGACGACCTGACGATCCACGCGTCGTCGCTGACCTTCGTGACGCTGACGTCGCTGGTGCCGATCCTGGCGGTGGGCTTCGCGCTGGTGAAGGGGTTCGGGTTCGGGGCGGACCAGCTGGCGACGGTGGAACAAATGGCTTGGTTCCAGCAGATGCCGGCGCAGTGGCAGGAGTTCGTCCAGAAGATCCTGGACATCGTCAACACGACCAATTTCGCGGCGCTGGGCTGGATCGGCCTGGCGTTTTTCGTGCTGACGGCGGTGCTGCTGCTGGCGAACGTGGAGAAGAGCTTCAACCGGGTCTGGGGCGTGGACAAGAACCGGAGCCTGCTGCGGCAGATCGCGAACTACACGAGCGTGCTGGTGCTGGTGCCGGTGCTGATCGGCGTGGCGGGCGCGCTGAAGGCGCAGGTGGCCATCAACCGCAAGGTCCTCGACGTGGACGTCAACGCCTGGGCGCAGAACCTGGCCTCGTTCGGCATCCTGTGGCTCGTGATCGGTTTCCTGTACGTGTTCGTGCCGAACACGCGGGTGCGGCTGCGGTCGGCGTTCGTCAGCAGCCTGCTGACCACGGTCGTGTTCCTCGGCTGGATGCAGATGTTCACGGTGATGCAGGTGGGCGTGGTCAACTACAACCGGATCTACGGGGCGTTCGCGGCGGTGCCGGTGTTCATGCTGTGGATGTACGTGACCTGGGTGATCCTGCTGCTGGGGGCCGAATTCACCTTCGCGCTGCAGAACTCGGATACCTACCAGCTCGAAAGCGCGGCGGACACCGCCAGCATGCGCTCGCGGATCCTGGTGGCGCTGATGGTCCTGCGGCGGGCCGGGCGGGCGATGGCCGGCGAGCGGGACCTGTTCGACGCCGCGGCGTTCGCGCGCCAGGTCAAGGCGCCGATCCGCCTGATCAATTCGGTGGTGGCGACGCTGGCGAAGCGGGGCTACCTGGCGCAGGTGGCCAGCCGCGACGCGGGCTACGTGCTGATGCGCGCGCCGGAAACCGTC
>DAOTNL010000380.1:0-1335 GCA_035450765.1 Kiritimatiellia bacterium
CGAATTCTGGATTCTGGGCGAACCGCAGATCATGCTGGACACGGACACGTTCAAGCGCACGGTCCGCCGCGCGGCCGGCCTGTTCGCGGCGGCGCTGCCGGCCGCGATCCTCGGCATCGGCCTTTTCCATTGGCGCGAGGTGGATGGCCGCCATGGCCGCCTTGCGGACGAAGCGGTCGCGGAGGTGCTGGGCCGGCTCGACGGGCGGAACATCCTGTTCACCACCGGCCTGTTCGACGAGTCCCTGAATCTCGCCGTGACGCTCCGGAACAGCCCGGTCCGCGTCGTCAGCGCGCCGCGGACCGGCTCCGGACCCTATCTGCAGCGGCTGGCCAAGCGGTTTGCCGGCGAACCCTGGCAAGCCCCCCTGAGCCAAGGGGATTTCGGCAAGTTCCTCGATTACCTGCTCATGTCCGACGAGGGGCCGCTGCTCATCGGCATCATCGACATGCCCGACGTCTTCCGGGAATTCGGCTATCTCGTGCCCGATGGGTTCCTCTACCGCATGGAGACCGATCCCGCCCGGATCGATCTGCCGGCGCTGCTTGAAAAGCAGCGGCCGTTCTGGGCGTGGCTGCTCCAGATGGCCGCGCGTCCCGTGCCGGAGAAAAACCTGATGCGCCCGTACCAGGACCGCATCCGCCTGATGGCCTCCAAGGTGGCGAACAACCTGGCCGTTCTCCAGCTCGAACGCGGCGACGAGACCGGCGGGCTCGACACCCTGCGCACCGCCCGGAAAATCTATCCGGAAAACTGGAGCGTCCTGATGAACCTGCTCGAACTGGGCCGTTCGCGGTCTTGTCCGGAGCTGGCGGAGTGGGAAAAAGAGTGGGCCGACCGCGAGGACGAACTGGGCGGCGACCGCTGGGCGCTCGCCATCCGCTACGGCTACGTCTGGAATGCGCGCGCCTGGGTCCGGCGCGGCCACGTCTGGGCCTTGTCGGGCGTGCCGGCGATCGACGAGGCGTTCCGGCGCAAGCCGGCCATCTCCGACGAGGAAGACGCCGCCAACGACAACCGCGCCCAGGTCCTGGACCAGGCCTATCTCGTCTGGGGCCAGCCCGCGCGCGACGACACGTATTACCGCAGCCAGCTCGTGAAAGACAGCCGCGACGTCGAGGCGCTGATGGCCATGTGCCGGCTGTCGCTGCGCCGCAACGATCCGGAAGCCGCCGAAGCGTTCATCGCCGAAGCCGTCTCGATGGGCATGGACGAAAAAAAGGCGCTGTTCGACCGCGCCATGGTGGCCTACGTCCGCGGGGAAAAGGAGGACGCCCTGCGGCGCCTGGCCGAGCTGAGCCTCCAGACTCCCGGCGATCTGCGCGTGTGGATGGC
>DAOTNL010000381.1:0-1332 GCA_035450765.1 Kiritimatiellia bacterium
CATTGTCGCCGCCGCCGGTTGCCGGACCGTCCGCGAGGAAGTCCAGCCGTTGCGCGAAACCACGCTGACCGTGGCGCGCTCGGGCGGCGACGTGACCCTCTCGTGGATCGGCGTGCGCGGCACCTACTACAGCGTGATGTACACCGACGCGCGCGGCGCCAAGGCGCAGTGGAAACTGCTGCCGGACGCGATCAACGTGCGCGGGCTGGCGACGGGCGAGCCGATCGTGGTGATGGACCGCGTGCCGGAGCGCCAGCCGCGCTACTACCGCCTGGTGCAGGACGCCCAGCCGCTGGCGCCGTAGGCGGCCGGCGCGGATTTCCCGCAGATTTTCGTTGCGCAAACCGGCCGCAAGCCGTATCTTCCGCCTCCGTTTGATCGAGCACCCCCGGGGTCGCAAGGCCGCGGGGGCGTTCATTTAGGAAGAAAAGGCAAGTTATGGCTAGGACAACCCCCATTTCGAAGATCCGCAACATCGGCATCATGGCGCACATCGACGCCGGCAAGACGACCGTGTCGGAGCGCATTTTGTTCTACGCGGGCAAGACCCACAAGCTGGGCGAGGTGCACGACGGCGCCGCGACGATGGATTTCATGGTCCAGGAGCGCGAGCGCGGCATCACCATCCAGAGCGCGGCGACGACCCTGGGGTGGAAAGGCCACCTGGTCACGCTGATCGACACCCCCGGCCACGTGGACTTCACGGTCGAGGTGGAGCGTTCCCTGCGCGTGCTCGACGGCGCGGTGGCGCTGTTCTGCGCCGTGGGCGGCGTGCAGCCGCAGTCCGAAAAGGTCTGGCTGCAGTCCGAAAAGTACGAAGTGCCCAAGCTGGCCTTCGTGAACAAGATGGACCGCACCGGCGCGGACTTTTTCGGCGTCCTGGCGGAAATCCAGGGCGAATTGGGCTGCAACGCGGTGCCGGTGGTGGTGCCGATCGGCAAGGCGGAGACCTTCCAGGGGATCATCGATCTCGTGGCGATGAAGGCCATCTACTACGACGACGAGCAGAGCACCGAGTTCCGCGTGGCGGAGATTCCTCCCGAAAAGCTGGAGAAGGCCAGGAAGTGGCGCGCCAATCTCGTGGAGAAGTGCGCCGAGCAGGACGACGCCCTGATGGAGAAGTTCTTCGCCGAGGGCGATCTTTCCGAAGAAGAAATCTGGTCGATCCTGCGCAAGGCGACGATCGCCCGCCAGATCGTGCCGGTCTACTGCGGCGCGGCGTTCAAGAACAAGGGCGTGCAGCACCTGCTCGACGGCGTGGTGAACCTGCTGCCGGCGCCCAACGAGATCCCGCCGATCATTTCCGCCGTGGCGGCGGATGGCGAGCCGCCC
>DAOTNL010000382.1:0-1309 GCA_035450765.1 Kiritimatiellia bacterium
ACCGTCGTCGATCTGGGCATGGCCACGGACGCCAATCTCAAATTGGGCAACGTGAACGTCATGGTCGTCACCTATCGCAAAGACGAAGCGAACAAAGTGATCGACGCGGCCATCTACGCCATCGGCGGTTTTCCCGACCCAAAAAGCAAGCGGCTGGGATTCCACTCCACCGGCTATTTCCGGCAGGAACTCGACAAAGACCTTTGGCTGACCGGCAATTCCATCATGAACCTGTTCGGACGCGACATCATCGTCTTTTGCGAACAGGACAAAGCCGAAGCCCACATGGCCTTGCTTTACGACCTGCTCAACGGACGGGTCCTGCCGCTGGCCCAACGCATCGTCGAAGCTCCTCTCCATTACGCCATCGTCTTCCCCAACCCCAAGGAACTGGCGCCCCCCAACATCCGCAACAGTCTCCAGACCGTCATCCTCAAGGGCGAAATGACTGGCGATGCCGGTAAAACCGAATTGATGCTCGTCAGTCCTTCGGTTTCGTCTGCCTATCAGGTCCATGTCCTCGTCAAGGACATGCGCAAGTTGGCGTCCATCACCTTGAACGACAAGTTTTCCGGCTATGTCAAGCAGATGCCTTGGGGCCCGATGAACGACGTCTGGTGGGCGGTGGAATACAACGAGTTGATCCGCAAGCTCCAGCTTCTCCAAGACCAGGTGCTGGTTGTGGCTCGGACCGAATACGACCGATTCAAGAACAACGCCATCCTGAAGACCTTGGAACGCGCCGGACGCGATCTGGCGGCCCAAAAAGCGTTCCTGCTTTCCGGCGATCTGCCATGGGAATTCACTTATCGGGAAAAAGACAACCCCACCGGCGGCTACTGGAGCCCGGAACACCGCACGGGGCCGGAGTGGCCGCTGGGCGACGACGGCATTCCCACGCCGGGCTCCATCGCCGCGGCCGCCGAGCGCGAGCGCATCCGCGCTGAAAAAGCCGCTGCCGAGGCCAAAATCGCCGCCGAAAAAGCCGGCGGCGGCGATTCCCCTTCCCCGGCAACATCTTCCACCCCCGCACCCACCATCTGATTTACATGATCCGCCTTCTTCCGATCGCCAATCGCCTCACCGCTGTAGCCATGATCTGCCTCTTGGCATTCGCCAAGGCCGCGGTTGCACGGGAATTTTCGATCCAGCAATTGTCCCCGCCGGGCAGCAATGTCCGCACGCCTTCCATCGGCGCAACGGGACTGGTCGCCTGGCAGGGCTACACGGCACACGAAGGAGATTCCTCTTTGGCCACCCGGCCCGACGTCCTGCATAGCCCACCCGACGCCACCCGTTCGGACATCTT
>DAOTNL010000383.1:0-1262 GCA_035450765.1 Kiritimatiellia bacterium
CTCGCCGACGTCCCGCTGGCGGTTCTGGATGATTCGGCGCCGCAACTGGCGGAAGCCGAGAAGAACGGCTGGGCCTGCGTGCGCGGCGCGGTCGAGTCCTTTGTCCGCGCCGCCGCCGTGCCGGCCGGCCAGCGGGTGCTCTGGATCATGCGCTCGGTGCTCCACTATGCGGGCGAGGCAGGACTCGATCCGCTGCTGCGGCATCTGCGCGCCCAAGCGGAACCGGGCGAGTTCTGGGTGCACCAGACCGCCTGCTTCGCGCGCCGGGAAGACGCGGACTGCCTGAACGCGCTCTATCGCCAGATGCGCACGGCCAAGTGGTATCCCACCATCGCCGATTTGCAGGCGCGGCTGGCGGCGGCGGGGTGGCCGGTCGCGACGCTCCGCCCGGCGCCGACGCTGGACCTGGATTCCGCCGAACTGGGAATCCGCTACGGATTGGACGCCCGGGAGATGGTTGCGATCCGCGCCGGAATGGAAAGAGAATTCGGACGGAACCAGCCCGCGTTCCACCTCCGCCCGGACGGCTTCCGGGCCGAATTGCGCTACGCCGTTTTCGTCTGCCGCGCCGGGTAGCCGGTCCGGCCGCGCTCAGCGCGCCAACGAGATTTGCTCGGTGCCGGGGGTGCCGTTGTCGTAGGTCCCCGTCAACGTGCCCTCCGCCGAATTCTCCTCGAACTCGATGCGCATGGTCCAGTTGTCCGAATCGACCGCGACCAGCAAGCCGTCGTCGTAGGTGCCGCTGAACGAGAACGTCTGGCCCTCGCGATAGGTGTAGGACCCCGCGATGGTTTGCCCGTTCTGGTTGATCGTCATCGTGCCGCGATAGGAGAACGGTCCGCTGGTGGGGCTGGTTCCCGAAATCGTGGTGACCCAGGCGCCGGAAACGTTGTCCGGCGGATCGTCGTCCTCGAGATCGTCGCACCCCGTCATGCCCAGCAGAACCGCGGCGCCCAGCAGCGCCAGACACCACCGACCGATCCGGACCGTTTTCATTGCCGCTCCTTGCAGGGAGGGGTTGTGCTCCCTTGGCTTCATGCTGGAAGATTTCCGGATGCAGGCAAGCCCAAAACCGCGCGGACGGCCAGTTTTTCGAGCGGATTCCGGCTCCGGGATCGGCCGCAACCGGCCGACGACGGGGCTTGCGACCATGGCTTTGCTTTATGGGAGGATCGCGCTAGCATGGCGGGCAAGCTGGAAAGGGCGCAACGATGAAGAGAAACGCGGACTGGATGAAGGGACTGATAATCTTGGCGATGGCG
>DAOTNL010000384.1:0-1248 GCA_035450765.1 Kiritimatiellia bacterium
TTCGAAGCGACGGTCTGCGTGCTGGTCACGGTCGCCGCCCAGCGCGTGTCGCCGACGAAGGTGTTCGTCGCCATCCAGTTGGTGCCCCAGCCGTTGATCCGGCCGCGCACCGCTTCGCCGCGCGCGCCCGCCGCCCCGATCAGAAGCACCGCCGCCGCCATCCGCCCAAACGTTCTCGCTTTCATGCGCACCCTCTCGCTTCCCCCGGCCGCCGGCCGGTAATCGTATGGGCAGGAATCTACCAAACCCCGGCCCGGAGAATAAAGCGTTTTCCCGGTCAAACGCTCCGGCAGGAGCGCGCGCCGGGTCTTGCTTCCGGTCCGGGCCTTTGCCATAGTCGCTTTTCCATCATGTCGAAGCGTCTGCCCATCCGCTGGCTTCTGGCGACGGCCCTTCTGGGCGCCGGCGGCTGCACCACCCCGAAAACGCTGGAAGCCGTGCCCTTGTCCCAGACGGAAGTCGACCAGTTTCTCGCCTCCGGGCGGGATGCCCGCACCTACGGCATCACGATCTATCCCGGTGCCTCCGGCACGCGCTTCGAATTCGCGAACCGACCCCGCACGGAACGGCGGATGCGCCTGGACTTCACCGGGCCGCGGTCCTCGCGCCGGCCCGTCGTGAAAGGCCAAAGCGCCATCACGGATCCCTTCCCGATCCTGCTGGACACCTCTTCCCGGCAGTCCTGGGCGACGTTGACGGCCGCCAAAGGCCTGGAATACCGGGTTTTCGCGCCGCCGGAAGGCGAATACGCCGACCACGTCGCGGCGGACATCCCCGGCTATGCCGGCGTCGGCAACAAACTCATCTTCGACAAACTGCACGTCGAAAGCCCCGTCTACTACGTCGCCCCGGCCCGCGGCGGGCTCGGCGCGCTGGCCCGCGCCGCGGAACGGCCGGGCCTGCCCCCCGCCCTCGCAGCCAAGCGGGAAAAGGCCGCCGGACAACTGCCGCTGGTGCTGGGCAACGAGACGCTCCGGAACTTCGCCTACGTCCGTTTCGATTTCCCGGCGCGCGCGGTCGAGCTGTCCTCCACCCGCGCCTACCAGCCGGCCGACGGCGCCGCCGTCGCCGCCAACCTGCCCATGCTCGATTGGCGCGGACGGCCCGCCGTCCAGGCCGCGCTGGCCGGCGAACCCCTCCTGCTCGTGCTCGACACCGCCGGCGATTTCGATCTCGTCCTGCCCGGCGCAGCGCCGGCCGCCAACCGCGCCGAACTGGCGCTCGGCGCGCGCGCGACCGCGGAGGTGG
>DAOTNL010000385.1:0-1248 GCA_035450765.1 Kiritimatiellia bacterium
TTTCCCGCGAAAATAACCCGCAGATTTTCCGGAGATGCCGCTTTGCGGACGACCCGAGCAGGACTCGTGTCCGCGAGCGGTCGGCCGCGGAGCGGCAGAACGGAAAAGATGCGGGTTGGTTTTCGCGCCGGCGAAATCCGGAAGAAATCCTCTTTCCCCGGCTTTCCGCTCTTCTCGCCCTCTCCAACTTCCTTCTCCTCGCTCCCTTGCCCGTTGCCGCCGGCTGGGTCGAGCGGACGCCGTCCAACGTCGTCCTGAACCTCACGCTGTTCAACCTGCCCGACCCGTCGCGCACCGATCCCTCCACCCGCGCCGAACTCGCCGTCCAGCGCGAATTCCTGCGCGTCGCCCCCGACCTCCTCCGCGCCCGCCAGGCCGCCGCGCCCGGCCGCTACGGCGGGCTCGACCTGGCGCATCTCGACCTCCGCCTGCACCGCTTCTCCGGCATCCAGGTCGAAGGCGTCGAAAGCACCCTGCTGGCCATCGCCGGCAACGTCGCCCCCGACGTCCTCTACGTCAATTTCCGCCAGTCGGACACCTATATCCAGCAGGGCTTCCTCCATCCCATGGATCTCCCCGAGGACGGCTACTTCTCCGCGCTCGCGCCGGAGGAAGTCGCCCGCCGCCTGCATCCCAAGATCGAACCCGTCGTCCGCCGCAAAGGCCCCGACGGCGCGACGCACGTCTGGGCGCTGTCCGGCGGGCCTCCGCTCGGCCGCGTCGTGCTCTACCGCCGCGACCTCTTCGACGCCGCCGGCGTCCCGCCGCCCCGGCCCGACTGGACCTGGACCGATTTCTACGACGCCTGCCGCCGGGTCGCCGACCCCGCCCGCGGCATCTACGGCCTCGGTCTCTCGCGCGGCAAGGACGAGTCGTACCTCTGGATGCCTTTCCTCTGGGGCGCCGGCGGCGAAATCCTCGCCTTCGACGAATCCGAAAACCGCTGGCGCGCCGTGTTCGATTCCCCCGCCGCGGCCGATGCGCTTGATTTCTACGTCCGCCTCACCACCGAGCCGTGGACCGATGCCGCCGGCAAGCCGCGCCGCGGCTACGTCGTGAAGGATACCGCCGAATCCAATCTCAAATGGCGGCGCGGCCAGCTCAGCATGACGTTCGCCTACATCGACGAAAAGCTCTTCGCCACGCTCAATCCCGACGTCACCGGCATGGCGCCGCTGCCGATCGGCCCCGCGACGCGCGGCACCGAAATCAACGCGCGCATGATGGGTCTCTTCGCCGGCGTCACCA
>DAOTNL010000386.1:0-1238 GCA_035450765.1 Kiritimatiellia bacterium
GCCAGGCTGTCGGCCCATATGGGGGTCGCCGCGTCGTGGCGCGCGCTGCTGACCGCGTAGACCGCGTCGCATTCCGGGAACCCGTGAGGAAACCGATCTTCGAGCCAGAGATATTTCACGCCGCCGCCGCCGCCGCTGGGCGCCTGGCTGGGCGCCGCCGGGAAACCGGGATGGACGTAGGCCACGCGCAGCGGCCGGTGGCCCGCCGCTGGCATGCGCCGCAGGCGCTTTGCTTGCCGAACCGCCGCCGCCGCGTTCCGGCGGCAGCGCCATTCCCACAGCCGCCGCCCGACCGGACTCAGCAACCGCCGCAAAGCGGACATGGACAAGATGGCGCTCATCGGACCTCCACCAGCGTCTTCAGGAAATCCCGCCACAGGGGATCTTGCGCTTCGTAGCAATTTTCCGCCGCGGTTCGCGCGCCGCCCGCCAGCAGGTCGGACCGGAACGATTCGTCGGCCAGCGCCCGCTCCGTCCAATGGGCAAGCCCTTCCACGTCGTCCACCTCCACGAGGCAGCCGTTTTGGCCATGCCGGACCAGATCGGTGGCCTGGCCCACTTTCGTCGAGACGAGCGGCACCGCCGTCGCCATGGATTCCAGCACCGCTTTGGGGCCGCCCTCCTGCCGGGACGACACGACGTAGGCATCCAAGGCGTGATACATGGCCGCCGTTTGCCGATACGTGCGCAGCAGCGCATGGCGATACGGAATTCCGGCGGCTTCCAGCCCGCGCTTCACGTATCCCCGCGCCGGACCGGTCAACAGCACGTGCAGATCCGGGACCCGCGCGCGGACGCGTTTCATCGTTTCCACGAAAACGTCGGGACCCTTGATCAACTTGGGCTCGAATCCGTCGCCCCAGCCCACCCCGTCCTTCTGGAAGGATCCCACTACCCGTGCGTGCGCCGGGAATCCCAGCCGCTCCCGCGCGCGGCGCCGTTGGTTCGGCGTAGGCGGCCGGAACCAATCCCGGTGGTACCCGATGGGAATCACGCGCACCTTGTCCGACGCGATTCCGCTGCCGAGCACGACGTCGCGCATGGCGGCATGGCTCACCTGCACCCGGTCGATCCGTTCGCGATGCCGACGGAGATTCGCGAACACCCGGTCGAATTCCGGCAGGCCCGAACCGGGCACGCCGTGGTAGTACGCGATGCCTACCCGGTGAGTTCCCCAATCCGGCGGATCCAGCAGCACGAACTGGTCCACGTGGAACACCGCCTGTTGCCGGCAAGCG
>DAOTNL010000387.1:0-1238 GCA_035450765.1 Kiritimatiellia bacterium
CGGTACGGGCAAGCCCAGCGCGTCCAGGATCGTCGGCGCCACGTCCACGTTCTGGACGTTCGCCCGGATCCGGCCCGCGCGCGCGCCGTCCGGGAACCAGAACACCAGCGGGATCCGCCCGCTGCCCCAGCCCTTGCCGTGGTCGGAAGACAGCACCAGGATCGTGTCGTCCAACTGGCCGGCGGCTTCCAGCGCCCGGACGATCCGCGCGAACGCCGCATCGAGTTCCAGGATGGAGTCGTCGTAGAAATCCGTTTCGAACGCTTCTTTCTGTTCCCGTCCGGCCGAGAAAACGGGGCGTTCCAGGTGGAACTTCGGCCCGTGCGTTTCCATCAGGTGCGCATGCGCGAAAAACGGCCGGGCGGCCGGATCCGCGATCAACCGTTCGATCCGCGCGATCCGCGGTTCGTCGTCCTGGGTCGTGCCTGCGGCTTCGCCCGCCACCTGCCGATACGTCTGGTCGGCATCCCGCACGCCCGCCGCATGCAGCAGCCGTTCGCCCAACCGGTCTGCCGTGGCCCCCAGGAAGTAGCCCGCGTTCAGGCCCAGGATCGCGACCGTGGTTTCCGACCACCGGCCGGCGCGTTCCGTCCGCCCGTTGGCTTCCTGGAACGCGTGCTGCATGTTCAGGTCGTAGGCGTCCGCGAAATGCCGCGCGCTGATGTCCACGTTCCAATAACCAAGCTGCCGCAGAAGCCCCGGCAGATGCTCGTAGGCGTCGCGCCCCGTCAGGATTTCCGGCGGATAGTACATCCGCAGCGCCGTCGTCTGCTTGCCCGCCAGCAGCGACGCGATCGAGCCGCCGGAATTCAGCGAATTCGCGAAGGCGTTTTCGCACAGCAGCGCCCGGTCGGGACGGAACGTCCGCATGAACGGCGTCGTGTCCCGTTCGTAGCCGTAGAGCGACAGATGCTCCGCGCTCACCCCGTCCGAAGCCAGGACGACGATGTTCGGGAACCGGCGTCCGGCGCGCGCGCCTTCCGCCGCCGGGGCCGGCGTCACCGCCCGGTCCGGCGCCGTCGCCAGCAGGATGCCCCAGCCTGCGGCCAGCGCGACGCCCCACGCCGCCAGCGTCCGGCCCGGCCGCCGGCCCGCCAGCACGCCGCGCACCCGGCCCAAGGCCCATTTCCAGCCGGCCGCCCAGAGCGCGGCGAACGTCGCCAGATGCGCGACGCGCCCGAACCCGAACGACGTCGCCACGCCGAATCCGAACAGCGAATAGGTGAAATTGTCCAGCA
>DAOTNL010000388.1:0-1237 GCA_035450765.1 Kiritimatiellia bacterium
GGGACCAAAACCAAGCCACCGCCAGCCCGCCCAAGCCGGCCGCGGCCATCAGCAGGCTCCATCCTTCCCGCTGGTAGGCGGTGAATTGCAGGAATCCGGTCGCGGTCTGCACGGCCGCCAAACCGCCCCAGCAGCCCAGCAAGATCCACCCCGCGTTTTTCCGGCGGATTCCCGCCGCCGCCAAGCCCGCGAAAACGCAGGCCAGGCCGGCAAAGGCCAAATCCGCCAGCGGGCTTCCCACCCCCCAGCGCTTGACGCTGAAGAAATCCCGCGACAGCAGAATCAACGACGTGAGCCCATCGATCGTTTCCCGATGGAAATTGGCGGCCAAGGTTTCGTCGGCCGTGGTCAACACGGCCGTCGTGGCGGCCAACGTGCCGGAACCCAGCCGCACCCACGCGGCCAAGGCGAGAACCAGAAGCAAAACCGGCACCCAGGCATGGCGGCGCCATCCCGGCGGCAACAGCCCTTTCCCTTGGCATCCGCCGCAAATCCAAAAGAGCAAGACGACCAGGAAAACGTGCAGCCCCATCATCGGAACCGAAATCAGCATTCCCGCGAGGGCCGCCGCCCCCACGCCGATTCCCCGGCGCCGCCCCTCCCGGACGCCGGCCGCCAGCGCGCCGCCGAATACCATGGGCAGGAAGAACAGGCCGGCCTGGTTCGCGAAAGCCCCCACGCCCGTCTTGTGCAACAGCATGAATCCCGGGAAACCGGCCGCGAGAAGCGCCCCCGCCAGCGCCGCCCGGCGGTCGCGGCAGCCTTCGCCCAGGAAAAAGTAAACGCCCAGCACCATGGCCATCCCGAAAAACGCGCCGCCAAACCGCGCCACGTGGTACGGATCCACCCCCAGGAGCGCCGCCGGCATGGACATCGTCCAGGCATACCCCGGCGGATAGAAGGCGTTGCCGAGCGTCCCCGTCTCCACGACGTTCCGGAACATGAACAAATGGGAATAGGCGTCGGATTGCCCGAGGGCCCAGCACCGCAACGGATGGAGAAGTCGAACGGCAAAGCCCGCCAGCAAGGTCGCGGCCAAGCCGGCATGCTCAAGCAACGGCCATTTCTCCGGAGAGCCGCCGGCGGCGGCCGGCGGCTTCTTCAGCCAAAACACGCCGGCGGCGACCAGCCAGAACGCCAGATAGGCCGCCCCTTCGCCGCGCGCGGGCTGCCGAATCCCCAGAGTCCAAACGAAGCCCAGCACCGCCTGGCTGACCGTGCCGGCGACGCCGCAGAT
>DAOTNL010000389.1:0-1216 GCA_035450765.1 Kiritimatiellia bacterium
CTCGTTCGCGACGGCGCTGCCGGTCGGACGCCTGACCGTGCGCCTGCCGGGATTTTTCTCGGGCCTGCTCGTCCTGTGGTCCACCGCGCGCCTCGCGGAACGCTGGGCCGGCGCCAAGGCCGCCTGGCCCGCCGTGCTGACGCTTTTCACCACCTACATCTTCTGGCATGAGATCGGATTCGCGCGCCCCGACGGCTTGCTGCTGGGCTGGACCACGGGCGCGCTGGCCCTGCTGTTTGGGAACGACGACGAGCCGGCGCCCTGGAAACCGGCCTTGGCTTGGACGTTCATGGGGCTGGGCATCCTGACCAAGGGCCCCGTCGGGCTCATCGTTCCGGCCGGCGCCTATGCCGCCGCGCGCCTCGCCGCCGGCGAGGGCCGGATGCTGCGGAAATCGCATTGGATCTGGGGCCCGTTGCTGGCGCTCGCGCTGCCGGCGATCTGGCTGGGCTTGGTCTGGTGGACCGGCGCGCCGGCCGGATATTTGCGCGAACTGCTGATTGGCCAGAACGTCGAGCGCGCCGCCGGCGGACTCGGCCACCTCCAGCCGTTTTACTACTACCTCCCCAGCGTCGCCGCCGATTGGATGCCCTGGACGCTCGTCCTGCCGGCCGCCGCGCTGGTCCTGTTCCGCGATCCGGAGCGCCGCCGGCTGCTGCGCCGGCTCGTCGGCTGGATCGGGTTCATCGTGCTGTTCTTTTCCCTGCTGCCCACGAAGCGCAACGTGTACGTCCTCGGGGCCGCGCCGGCGTTCGCCATCCTGGTCGGCGCCGCCTGGCCCGGATTGGATGCCGGCACCTTCCGCTGGGCGCGCTTTGCGCGCGGCGCGTTCATGGCCCTGCTGATGGTCGCCGGTCTGGGGTTGATTGCGGCCGGCTTCTGGCCGCGGCTGCCCATCGCCGGCTGGGCGCTCTGGCCCGTTGGGCTCGTCGCCCTGGCCGGCGGGACTGCCCTGTGGCGCGAAACCCGCTGGCGCAAGCCACCGACGTTTTTCCTGCTGGCCGCGCTGGTCTGGCTGGCGGCGGAAGCCGCCATCGGCGTTTTCGTCTATCCCGCCGTCAATCCCCTCAAGACGCCGGTCGCCCTCGCCGAAGCCGTGCGGGAACGCCTGCCGCCCGACCGCCCGCTGCTGCTCTACGCCATGAACGGCGAACTGCTCGCCTACCATTCCAACCGCCGCGGCCAAGCCGTGCGCACGCCCGAAGACCTGTTCGCG
>DAOTNL010000390.1:0-1203 GCA_035450765.1 Kiritimatiellia bacterium
AACGAAGAGGACAAGATCGCCGCCTGCCTGGCCAGCCTGACGTGGTGCGACGAGGTCGTCGTGGTGGATTCCTTCAGCCGGGACAAGACCTTCGAGATTTCCAAGCAGTACACGCCCCACGTCTACCAGCATCCGTGGGAGGGCTACATCGCCCAGAAGAACTACATCCGCACCCTGGCGCACCATCCGTGGATCCTGTTCGTGGACGCCGACGAGGTCGTTTCCGACGAACTGCGCCAGGAGATCGAAGCCGAATTCGACTGCGGCCCCGGCGAAACCGCCGGCTACCGCTTCCCCCGCATGGTGCACTACCTCGGCAAGTGGATCCGCCACGGCGAGTGGTATCCCGACATCAAGCTGCGCCTGTTCCGCAAGGACCGCGGCCACAGCGCCGGCCAGGAACCCCACGACCGCGTCGTCGTGGACGGCGGCGTCAAAACCCTTCGCGCCCCGCTCTACCATTTCACCTACGACGACCTCGCCGACCACATCCACACCATCAACCGCTTCTCCTCGATTTCCGCCGGCGAGAAATTCTCGCGCGGCGAACCGTTCCGATGGTCGGACCTGATTTTCCGCCCCCCGTGGCGCTTCTTCAAATCCTACGTCGTCAAGCTCGGCATCCTCGACGGCCGCCAGGGGTTCATCATCGCCCTGATGTCCGCGTTCGGCGTGTTCGTCAAATACGCCAAGCTGATGGAACTCTGGATCCAGCATCGCAAGCCCAAGCCGGGCGCCGCGGCCCATGACTGAGCCGGCCTGGCAGCCGCGCGGCGCCTGGCGCACGCTCGTCGCGCCGGGCTGGGACCGTCCCGGTTTCGGCGAGGTCCTCGAACGGCTCGGATTCCTCCTCGAGAAGGGCGCAACGCCGCTGGCGCCCCCGGGCCGCCACCGCGTGGACCGCCTCGCGCTGCCGTGCGGCGCCGAAACCCTCGATGCCGTGGTCAAGACCTACGGCGCGCAATCCGCCTGGCGCGACCGGCGCGCCGCGCGCATCGGCAGCAAGGCCGAGCGCGCCTTCCGCAACGCCCTGCTCCTGCGCGCGGCCGGCGTGGGCACTCCTGCGCCGATCGCCGTCGCCGAGCGCTGGGAAGGCGCCCGCCTGCGCGAATCCCGGTTCGTGGCCGCCTACGTCCCCGGCCTCGGCAACCTGCGCGACGAACTCGACCGCCTCTACGCCCAGGCGCCGCGCTGCGCGCCGCT
>DAOTNL010000391.1:0-1175 GCA_035450765.1 Kiritimatiellia bacterium
GGTTGGACGTTGACAAATCCGCCGTTAGGGGATATTTCCTCACCCCGTTATGGCTCGTGAGGTTCAGATTTCGTTGGGCGACCGGTCGTACTCGATCGCCGTGGGTTCCGGCGTCCTGGAACGGCTGCCGGCCGCGCTGCGGGGGCTGCGCGGATTGGTCGTGACGGACGCCCATGTGGCGGCCTGCCACGGCGCCCGGGTCATGGATTTGCTGGGCGCGGGGTGGGGCCAGATCGTCGTGCCGCCCGGAGAGGCTACCAAGTCGGCCGCCGCCTGGGCGGACCTGCTGGAGCGAATCGCCGCCGCCAAACTGGACCGCCAGGGCGTTCTCGTGGCTTTGGGCGGCGGCGTGGTGGGCGATCTGGTTGGATTCGCCGCGGCATCCTATATGAGAGGCATTCGCTTCGTGCAGGTGCCGACCAGCCTGTTGGCGATGGTGGACAGTTCCGTCGGCGGCAAGACGGGAATCAACCTGGCGGCCGGCAAGAATCTGGTCGGGGCGTTCCACCAGCCGATCGGCGTGTTCGCCGATACGGACGTGCTGGCGACCCTGCCTCCGCGGGAATTCGCCGCGGGCATGGCCGAAGTGGTCAAATACGGCGTGGCGCTGGACGCCGAATTCTTCGGCTGGCTGGAGCAGAACGCCGCGGCTATCCAGGCGCGCGACCCGGCCGCGCTGGAGCAGATGGTGGCCCGCTGCTGCGAGCTCAAGGCCGACGTCGTCTCGCGCGACGAGCGCGAGGGCGGCCTGCGCGCCGTGCTGAATTTCGGCCACACGCTGGGCCACGCCATCGAGAAAGTCACCGGCTTTTCGAACGTGCTGCACGGCGAGGCCGTCGCGCTGGGCATGCCGTTCGCGCTGGCGTGGTCCATGGCGGCCAAAGGCTTCGACCCCAAAGACGCCGCTCGCGTGGATTTCCTGCTGGCGAAGTTCGGTCTGAATATATCCGCGCTGAAACCCAGGAACTTGGATTGGCGCGCGCTGCGCGACGCGATGGGCCGGGACAAGAAGGCGCAGGGCGGAGCCGTGCGCTTCGTGCTGTGCGACCGGCTGGGCCACTGCGGATTGCCGGAAGAAATTCCGTCCGCGGATCTGGACGAGCTGCTGAAAGGTTGGTGCCGCGATGTCGTCCGTGAATGAAGCGATCGTCCGGGAATATCTGGAAGCGCTGGGG
>DAOTNL010000392.1:0-1156 GCA_035450765.1 Kiritimatiellia bacterium
CGCTGGCGCCCGATCCGCTGGCAACCGGCGCGGTGTTCGCCGTGCGCAATCCGGCCGTCGGCGACCGGCTCGGCGCGCGCCTGCTGGGCTTCGATGAAACGAAAATCGCCCTGTTGCGCCACGCCGGCGACGACATGCGCTGGCGGATCTGCGCCGCGGCGCCCGAGTGGCCTCCGTTCGATCCGCCGTTTCCGGCGGCGCCTCCCCCCAAGGCGTGGGCGGGTCATCTCGAACTGCCGCGGGGAGAAACGGGCCGTCCATGAAGAAGCAGAAGGTCCTGGTCGTGCTGGGCACGCGTCCGGAAGCCATCAAGCTGGCGCCCGTCGTCCAAGAGCTGGGCCGGCGGCGGGGCACGTTCCATTGCGTGCTGTGCGTGACGTCCCAGCATCGGGAGATGCTGGCGCCGATGCTGCGGTTTTTCGGCCTCGAACCGAAATACGACTTGGACGTCATGCGGCCGGCCCAAGCGCTCGGCGAACTGACCGGCCGGGTGCTGGCGGGCCTGGACCGCGTGCTGGAAGCCGAAAATCCGGACTGGGTCGTGGTCCAAGGGGATACCACGACCGCCATGGCGGCGGCGCTGGCCGCCTTCTACCGGAAAATCCGCGTGGCCCACGTGGAAGCGGGGTTGCGGACGAACGACAAGTACTCGCCGTTTCCCGAGGAAATCAACCGCCGCCTGGTCGGTTCCCTGGCCGATCTGCATTTCGCGCCCACGGACCTGGCCGTTCGCAACCTGCGCCGGGAAGGCATTCCGGCGGAGCGGATCGTTCAAACCGGCAACACCGTGACGGACGCCTTGCTGTGGGCCAACCGGAAAAACCGCACCCGGTCCCCGCACCTGCCCGCCGGCCTTCCGCCGCCGGCCAAGGGGCGCAAGCTGGTGCTGGTGACAGGCCACCGGCGGGAAAATTTCGGCGGCGGTCTGGAGCAGATCTGCCAGGCGCTGAAGGCGGCGGCGGAGGCCCGGCCGGAACTGGATTTCGTGTATCCCGTGCATCTGAATCCCAGCGTCCAGCAGCCCGTCCGGCGCTTGCTCGGCGGACAGCCCCGCATTTTCCTGGTGCCGCCGGTGGACTATCCGACCATGGTGGCGCTGTTGCGGCGCGCCTGGCTGGTCGTGACGGATTCGGGCGGCATCCAGGAAGAAGCCCCG
>DAOTNL010000393.1:0-1139 GCA_035450765.1 Kiritimatiellia bacterium
ATTCCTGCCAGGTGGGGAAGCCGTCGGGTTCGTCGTCGGCCAGCGCCGCGGCGTCGAAATCGTTGGTCCAGCCGTGCTCCGCAAGCCACCATTCCGGGGTGTAGTTGGTCGCGAGGTTTTCGGCGAAGAGGGCGTGCGCCGATTTGGGCCGGTCCATGATGAGCGCGAAGGGGTTGTTGGTGCCGGATGCGCTGTTGGTCCAATGGTCGAAATGGTAGTAGCGGTCGGGCGTGGCGACCAGGACGGCCGGCAAGTGCGCCGGCTGCCAGGAACTGTCGGGCGCGGCCGAACCATGGAGTCCGGCGGAGGTCTCCAACCAGAAGTTCGTCTGCCACAGCCAAACCAGCGTGGCGTCGTTGGTGACGACCAGCGTGAAATTCGTGGCGGTTCCCGCGGTCGGCTCGTGGCCGGTCAAGGCCCAGCCGGTGCAAACGAATTGCGTGCCGCCGGCCGGCGCGGGAACGGCGATGGAATTGGTCAGCATGGTTTCGAACAGATTGGTGTAGATCCCGGCCGGTGGATCGGCTTCGCCGTGGGCGGCCACGATCGTGAGCACGTAGAGACCCCAGGCTTCGAAAACGTTGGTGACGGGGGGGGCCGGGTTCCAGTTGGCGTCGCCCGCTTGGGACGCCACGACGGCGACCGCACCCGTTCCCGAAAAGGCCAGAGAGGTCGGATCGGCGAACGTCGCCGGCCCGGAGGCCAGCGCGAATTCGACGGGCAGACCGGAATCCGCGGCCGCCACCAGCGGCAGGACGTTGGTGACGAATTGGTCGGGTATGGCCGGGAAGTCGATGGATTGATCGGCCGGGGCGACGACCAGCATGCCGTTGGTCCAACCTTCCCAGTGGGCTTCGACGAGGATGCCGGTCACGGCATAGGTGCCGGCGTTGGTCGGGGCCCAGGCGAGACCGTCGTAGGTGAACTCGACGGCGAGCCCGGGGGGCTCGGTCGTGGCCGACGCCTCGCGGGCGGTGCCGTCGTAGGTCTGCGCCAGATCGTTCAGGAACACGGCGGCGGGCATTTTGGAAACCAGGAAGACGTTGGTGACGGGCGGGGCCGGGTTCCAGTTGCCGTCGCCGGCTTGCGTGGCGACGATCGCGACCCAGCCCGTGCCGGTGAACGTCAGGTTGGTCAGG
>DAOTNL010000394.1:0-1136 GCA_035450765.1 Kiritimatiellia bacterium
GGCAACGGCCGCGGCGCGCTTCCACGAGACGCTGGCGGCGATGATGGCGGCGGCCGCGGCGCGGGAGGGGCTGCGGGACGTGTGCCTCTCGGGCGGTTGTTTCCAGAACCGGCGGCTGTTGGCGGCGGCGGTCCGCCGGCTGGCGGCGGCGGGGTTCCGGGTTTGGCGGCACCGGGACGTGCCGCCGAACGACGCCGGCATCGCCTTCGGCCAGTTGGCGGTGGCGGCGGCGCGCCATCCGCGGTAAAGTGGATCGCAAGTTCCGGAGAAGCTTGCAAAACGAGGGGCCGGCATGGTTGAATGCGCCCGTTCCCGGAAACGTTGTAGGAGTACGCGAGATGAAAAAAGCGATTTGGATTTTGGCGGTGGCGGCGGTGGTTTTGGGCGGCGCGGCGGTGACGCCGGCGGCGGCCCAGGAAGACGCGGTGTTGCTCGTGGCGCCTTCGCGCTTCGAGGTGATGCAGGTGGCGTTCGACGTGGCGCGCCGCTATCCGACCGTGCTGGTGAGCTACCAAGGCGCGCCGAACGCGCCGACGCTGCACGTCTGGAACGGCTACGAATGGATGGCGCTGGGGCTGGCGGACTACCAGAGCGGCGCGTTTCTGCAGTCCTATCCGGGCCGCACGATTTTCCTCGGCGGCGACGACTTGCTTCCCGCGAGCCTGCGCGAAATCAACGCCTGGTGCCAACGCACCACGCAGATCCCGATGCTGGAACGGACGGCGCTGGTCAACGCGATCGGCAGCTATCTGCCGTTCACGCCCGCGGACTGGCGCTGGTTCGCCGGCCGCTACAACCTGACGCTGAAGAACGCCAACGCCGAAAAGGCGGAAGCTGCCCGGCGCGAGACGTGGTACGACGGCGCCGGAAAGCCCAAGGACGCGCCCCCGTCCTTCTTCAAGTATTTCACGCGGTCGCGCCGCGGCTCGTCCGCCGCGCCGATCCAGCCGGTCGAAGTCGCGCCGGGCGAAACCGTCGCGATGCCCGCCCCGTAACGAGGCGGCGATGTTCCGGAGCGGCATGCGGATGAAGCGGGCGCTGGCCGCGCTGGCGCTGGCTCTCCTGGCCGGCGCCGGTTGCCAGACCGTCCGCGAGGAAGTCCAGCCGTTGCGCGAAACCACGCTGACCGTGGCGCG
>DAOTNL010000395.1:0-1132 GCA_035450765.1 Kiritimatiellia bacterium
GCCGTAGTCCTGCAGCTTCTCGAAATCGCAGCCCTGCAGCGGCGCGTCGCCCAGCACCACCTGCGCCGGCCGGGCCAGAAACACGTATTCCAGGACCGCCCGCAGCAGGGACGGATGGGAGATCATGCAGTCCATGCCTCCCGCCCCTTCGTTACGATGCAACACCCAGTTGGGTTTCACCACGATCTTGCCGCCGGGCCGGACGAGCTCGCCGAGCGGATTCCACGCCGGCGTGCCGAACCGCGCGGCGTCGAGCCCCAGGTCGCGCAGCACGTTCCGCACCAGCGCGAAAACCGGATTGGGCGTCCGCCCGACCGCCAGCGCGGGAAATTCGGGATAGGCCTCGTCCGGCGGGTACGGCGCGGCCTCGACCGGCGGATATTGCGTCGGCCCTGACAGACGGCGCAGACTCCATGCTTTGGACTGGACGATACTTTCCGGTTTTCTATCCATTGCCGCGCACCCTACAGGAATAAAACAACAAAGAAAAGCCTGTGCATGGATTTGCTTCGGCGGTTGTCCTAAGGAGTCCGCGGATCGGTGCCCAGTTGATACTCTTTCCCATTGGATTTGCCGTCGCCGTCCGCATCGCCGACCCAGTCGTTGACGGCCGCCAAAGCGTTCGCATCCAGCGCGCGGCGGAAGATGCGAACATCGTCGATGCCGCCCCGCCAATAGGCCGCGGGCACGTTCACATGGCCGCCGCCGATCCGCAGTTCGGGCATGCGGCGGGCGGAAAACGCGTTGATGGCAGATGAAACCAGGCGGCCATCGATGAAAAGCCGGGCGGTCGCCCCGTCGTGCGCCAGCGCAACGTCCACCCAGCGCCCGGCCATTCCAGGCAACCAGTTGGTCTGGGCCACCAGCGCATACGGACCGTTGGTGGAACCCGTGATCCCCACCAGCGCATTGTTCCAATCCTGGAAGCGCAACGCGAATCCCGGCCAGTTGGTGTCCACCAGCAGGCCGTCCGACACCACCGTCGGCACGCCCGAGGTGGCACCGGCCTCTTGCCAGACCACCGCGGTCACCGTGAACGGCGCGCCGGTCACCACGGCGCCGGCGTTCGTCTGGGCAACCCGCACCCAATCGTCCGCGCCGTCGAACCACAGGGCGCCGCGGTTGCGGCCCG
>DAOTNL010000396.1:0-1104 GCA_035450765.1 Kiritimatiellia bacterium
AATTCACCTTCGCGCTGCAGAATTCGGACACCTACCAGCTCGAAAGCGCCGCCGACACCGCCAGCATGCGCTCGCGGATCCTGGTGGCGCTGATGGTCTTGCGGCAAGCGGGCCGGGCGATGGCGGGCGAGCGGGATCTGTTCGACGCCGCGGCGTTCGCGCGCCAGGTCAAAGCGCCCATCCGCCTGATCAATTCGGTGGTGGCCGTGCTGGCGAAAAAAGGCTATCTGGCGCAGATCGCCAGCCGGGACGCGGGCTACGTGCTGATGCGCGCGCCAGAAACCGTCCGGATCCGCGACCTGGTGGCGGAGCTGATGCACGAAGGCGGCGGCCACGCCGAAATCGAAGGCGTGCTCATGCTGGACGCCCCGCTGAAGGAAACGATGGCCAAGATCGAGAAAGGCGTCGCGCAGGGCTTCGGGGACCTGACGCTGGCCGACATGGTCGCGGCGGCGCCCGCCGGCAAGCCGGCTTAGCGGCAATCCCATGGCCTTCGATCCCGCCCAGCATCTCAATCCGGAACAGTTGCGCGCCGTGACGGCGCCGGACGGGCCGGTCCTGGTCATCGCGGCGGCGGGCACGGGCAAGACGCGGACGCTGACGCACCGCGTGGCGTGGCTGGTGCTGGAAAAGGGCGTCGATCCGCGCAACGTCCTGCTGCTGACGTTCACCAACCGGGCCGCGCGCGAGATGCTCGAGCGCGCGGCGCAGCTGATCGGCGGCGACGTCGGCGGGATGTGGGGCGGCACGTTCCACCACGCGGCCAACCGCATGCTGCGCCGCCACGCGCCCCTGCTCGGCTACGGGCCGGACTACACCATCCTCGACGAGGACGATTCCGCGCGGCTGCTGAAGGCCTGCATCGCCGAACTGGGGCTCAAGGACAAGAAATTCCCGAAGGCGTCGGTGCTGGGCAGCGTCTTCGGACTGGCGGCGAACCGGGGGGCGGACGTCGGCGAAACCGTGCGCGCGCACTTCGAGGGGCACGCGGTGGACGTCGAGGCGGTGCTGAAGGTCCACGCGCTCTACGAAAAACGCAAGCGCGGCCTGAACGCCATGGATTTCGACGACCTGCTCGTCAACGGGCTGAAGCTGCTGCAGGAG
>DAOTNL010000397.1:0-1091 GCA_035450765.1 Kiritimatiellia bacterium
AAGCCGGAGGCGGACAAAGCCACCGCCAAGCCGTCGTGATCCGTCGCCGTCACGGTGAAACTGAGCGGATTGGCGAACGTGACGGTCTTGTTCGTCCCGGCGGGATCCAGCGCGATCGTCGGCGGCTGATCGGCCACGGGCCCGTCGCCGGCGATGCCGGCGACCACGTTCTTCAGCACGTTGGTGTTGAAGGCTTGCGCGTCCGTCGCGTAGCTCGTGCCGTCGTAGGGATCGGTTTCGCCGGGATAGCCGATCGCGATGTCCTTGGCGTAGTTCCAAAGCTCGTAGAACGTCGCGTAGCCGTCTTGGTTGCCGTAGGTCGCGTTGTCGCAGGTGCCGTTGGTCCAGCCGGCGATCGCCGCCGTGGTGAACGCGCCGCCGTCGGTGTCGTCCCACGAATACTGGTCGTAGTTCGCCGCCGTCACCCAGCCGATTTCGCTGGCGGAAATCAGCTTGTCCACGCCCTTCACGCCGCGGGCGATCTTCGCCGCGCGATCAGCCTCCATCAGTTCCGTCACGCGCGCCGCCAGATTCCAGGGCGCCGGCGTCGCGGCGGCCAAGGTGGGCACGCCGTCCACGGAGCGGGACTGGAACAAGCCGCCCGAGTGGCAGGCATCGACCATGACGACGACCTTCACGCCGGTCGCGAAGCGGGAGAGATCCTGCGCCAGCAACGTGTCGGAATAATCCGCGTCGTAGGCGCACAGATAGACCGACGTGCTGTACGGCCAGTCGTTGTTGCCGCCGTGGCTGGAGTGGAAATACAGGAAGACGTCGCCCGAAACCGCCGTCGCCGCGTAGTTCGAAATGGCCTGGCGGATGCGCGTGCGCGTGCCCAGCGCGTTCGTCAGAACCTGCGAGTTCCCCGCCGTCCAGCTGCCGCGCTGCGTCGCGTTCGTGTACACATGCATCGCGTCCGGCACGCAGCCGTCCAGCCAATTATCCGAAGGAATATAGCTGGTGTTGTACTTGTTCAAGCCGACGAACACGCCGTAGTTCGCCGCCGAAGCGATTCCGGCCAGGGCCAGGAACGCCGTTAATCCAATCTTCAGGACCTTCTTCATCGGTTCTCTCCGCAGGGTGGGTGCACT
>DAOTNL010000398.1:0-1069 GCA_035450765.1 Kiritimatiellia bacterium
GCCGAGGAATACGGCGAGCTTGAAGGGCGCTTGCGCGAGGATCTGGCGCCGGGCGCGAAGCTTTCCGCCTACGGTCAGGCCAAGCACGCGGCGGGCCAGGCGCTGGAAGCTTGGGCGCGCGGCGCGGGCCGCAAGGCCGTTTGGTTGCGGCCTTTCGTCGTCTATGGTCCGGGGCAGGGGGGCAACATGGCGATTCCCTATGCCTTGCGCTGCGCGCGGGAACGGACGACCGGCGAATTTTCGGAAGGGCTCCAGTTCCGCGATTTCGTGCACGTGGACGACGTGGCGGAAGGCATCGCGGCCGCGGCGTTGGGCTTGCCGGACCTGAAGCCGGCGTTTGCCATCTGCAACCTGGGCCGAGGCGAGCCGGTGCGGCTGCGCGACGTTCTGGAACGCATCGCCGTCCAGACGAACGCCCGGAACTTGTTCCGGTTCGGCGCGCGGCCCATGCGGCCAGGCGAACCGCAGGAGCAGTACGCCGACGTCGGATCCGCCGCCGCCCGGTTCGGCTGGCGCGCGAGCATCCCGTGGGAGCAGGGCATCGACGCGCTGTGTCGGGAATCGCCGCGATGAGCGCGCCGGGTGTCATCGTGCTGGGAGCGGGGCTGGCGGGACTGGGCTTTGCCCGGCACTGGCCGGGGTGCCGCGTGTTCGAGGCCGACGGCGAATTCGGCGGGCATGCGCGGTCGCACGAGTTCGGCGGCGCGTGGTTCGACCGCGGCGCGCACATCTGCCATTCGCAGGACGAGGCGTGGCTGAAGCTCGTGGGCGCGGCCACGCCGCTGCACGAAATGGCGAAGAGCACGGTGCTGAACCACAAGGCCGGCCGCTGGTTCGCCTATCCCGTGCAAAACCACCTCTTCGACCTGCCGAAGGTCGAACGCGAAGCGGCGCTGCGGGATTTTCTGGCGGCGCAGGAAAAATACCGCGGTCGGGAGCCGAAAAACTACGAAGAATGGTGCCGGTTCCAGTACGGCGATTTCCTCGTGGAAAATTTCTACAAGCTCTACACGGCGAAATACTGGCACGTGCCGATGGCCGAACTGGCGACGGATTGGCTGGGCGGGCG
>DAOTNL010000399.1:0-1056 GCA_035450765.1 Kiritimatiellia bacterium
AGCCACCATTCGGGGGTGAAGTTGGTCGCGAGGTTTTCGGCGAAAACCGGCATGGCGGACTTGGGCCGGTCCATGATGAGCGCGAACGGATTGTTGGTGCCGGACGCGCTGTTGGTCCAATGGTCGAAGTGATAGTAGCGGTCGGGCAAGGCGGTCAGGAGCGCCGGCAAACCGGCCGGTTGCCAGGAACTATCGGGGGTCATGGAGCCGTGTTCTCCAGCGGAAGTTTCCAGCCAGTAGTTCGTTGTCCAAAGCCACGTCAGCGTGGCGTTGTTGGTGACGACCAGCGTGAAATTCGTGGTGGTCCCCGTGGCCGGATCATGGCCGATCAGCGCCCAGCCCGTGCAGACCCATTGGGTGTCGCCGGCCGGCGCGGGGACCGCGATCGAGTTGGTCAGCACCGTGTCGAGCAGGTTGGTGTAGATTCCGGGCGGCGGATGGGCCTCGCCGTGGGCGGTTTCGATCGCGAGGGTGTAGAGGCCCCAGACCGCGAAGGCGTTGGTGACGGAGGGCGCGGGATTCCAGTTGGCGTCGCCCGGCTGGGAGGCGACGACGGCCACTGCGCCCGTATTCGCGAAGGTCAAGGTGGTTGGATCGGCGAACGCCGCGGGTCCGTAGGCCAGCGCGAATTCGACGGGCAGACCGGAATCCGCGGTTGCCGCCAGCGCGAGGAGGTTGGTGATGAAGGGGTCGGGAATGGCGGGAAAGTCGATGGATTGATCGGCCGGCGCGACGACCAACATGCCGTTGGTCCAGCCTTCCCAGTTGGCTTCGGCGATGATGCCGGTCACGGCGTAGGTGCCGGCGTTGGTGGGCGGCCAGGCAAGGCCGTCGTAGGTAAATTCCACGACTAGTCCCGAGGGATCGGTCGTGGCGGAAACGGTGCGCGCGGCGCCGTCGTAGGTCTGCGCGAGATCGCCCAGAAAGACGCTGGCGGGCATCTTGGAAACCAAGAAGACGTTGGTGACGGGCGGAGCCGGGTTCCAGTTGGCGTCGCCGGGTTGCGTGGCGACGATCGCGACCCAGCCCGTGCCGGTGAACGTCAGGTTGGTCAGG
>DAOTNL010000400.1:0-1041 GCA_035450765.1 Kiritimatiellia bacterium
CGTGGTCGTAATCGTAGCAGATGCATCCGATGCTGAAACGCATGCAGAACTCGTGCCAGCGCTGGCCGGGTTCCAGTCGTTCCGCCTGCATCTGGTTGGCGCGGTCCAGATCCAGGAAGGCGCGGGTCGCCCACTCGGAAATCTTGGGATTGCCCCAGAGGGCGCCATGGATTTCCGTCGTGGGTTCCGCTCCGAATTTCTCGACGTATTCGGACTTCAGGGCGGGATGAAATGCCGTCAAAAGCCGATGCAAGCCATAGGCGTTGTTGGGGATCAGCGGCGTGATGAGCGCCAAATCGCCGCGGGTCGAGAACCGCTCGTAGGTTTCCAGCATGCGCTCGGCCCAACCGCGCGGGACGAACACGTCCTCGTCGATTTTCACGTAGACGGAATCCGGATAACGGCGCACGCATTCGTTCTGCGCATGCGACAATCCGGCCGGCCGCGTGCCATCCGCTTCCACGACGTCCCACCCCACCCGCGGCCGGGCGGCCATGTAGGCCTCCACGTAGCGCCGCAGGCGCGGCGGCACGCCGTTGAGCAGCAACACGACGCGATCGAATTTGGAAAAGGCGTCGGCGCGTTCCAGCATGTCCAGGCACAACCGCAGGCAATCCAGGCGGTCGTGCGTCAGGATCATGAGGACTTTGCGCTTGGCATTCATGGACGATGATCGTTTGTGCGCATCATAAACGAAACCCGCCCCCATGCAAGCCCCGGGGCGGCTCGAGGAAAAGCCGTGGCCGAGGACCGGTTTTCCCTTCTTGCCGGACGTGGGTTGTCTTCGCTACTCTGGGCGGGCAAGCATGAGAGCCGCCGCCTGCCATTTCCGCCTTCCGATCGCGCTCGGGATTTTTTCGTGCTGGCTGGCGACGGGAATGGCGCAGGCACAAACCCCGGGCTCCGCGGGGGGAACGGCGCCGGTAGGCGCGACCGTGGTGGGCGACGGCGCGGCGCGACGGGTGATCTTCCGGACTTGGGCGCCCAACGCCGCCAAGGTCGCGGTCAGCGGAGATTTCAACGGCTGGAAAGAAGAGCCCA
>DAOTNL010000401.1:0-1034 GCA_035450765.1 Kiritimatiellia bacterium
CTTCGCCATCCCCAGCCGCAAGCAGGTGTTCGGCGAAGAGGAGGAGGCCCCCCCGACCCCGCCGCGGCCGATGCAGGTGGGCGCGCCGCGCCCCGCGCCGCTGGTTCCGGAGCCCGAGCCGGAACGGCCGCGGCCTGTCGCGGAAGAAAAAGGTTTCCTGCGCGGAAGCGTGGAAGCGGTTCGGCGCGGGGTGGACGAGATGCGCGCGGCCAAACGGCTGGGCCGGGCGGTGGCCGGCATCGATCCGGACACGCCGGGGTTCGTGGAGGAAATTCCGTCCGGCCTGAAAAATCTGGCGGACGCGACGGGCCGGCTGTCCGGCGGCCCGGAAGCGGTGCGCCGGCGGCTTTCGCCGGACCAACAGGCCGTTTTGGACCGGGAAGCGGCGGCCTATGCCGACCTGAAGCGGCGGAACGAAGAAAATCCGCTGGTAGACCCGGAAAGCGGATTTTTCAAGCGGGGATGGTTTTCGGGGCTCAATTCGGTGGCGGGATGGATCGCCAACATGGCGGCCGGCGCGGACGAAGCGGCGGCGGGCGCGGCGACGGGCGCCGGACTGGCGCTGCTGGCAGGCCAAGCTGGGCCCCAGGCGGCGCTTCCGGAAGAAATCGCGACCGTTCCCGGCGCGGCGATGGCCGGCGCGGTGCGGGGCTTGACGGCAGGATCTGCGAAGGAATGGTATTTCCAAGGCTTGGGCGACAGCTACGCGGACATGGTGCGCAACGGAATCGCTCCGGAAGCGGCCCGCGACGTGGCGAGCGTGATGGCTGTTCCCTATGCGGCCATCGAGTTTTTGAGCGGATACCTGCCTGGCATCCGCGGCATGGTGCGCGTGGGCGAAGGCGCGTTGCGCCGAGTGGCGGCGCCACAGACGGCCAAGGCCGTGCTGAAAAGCGCTTTCCTGCGCACGCTGTTCAACGCGCCGGTGGAAATGGGCGAGGAAGCCGGACAGTCGGCGGTGAACGATCTGGCCTACAACCTGGCCGCCAAGATCAGCAACGCCGAGAACGGAACGGCCGTCGAACGGCGAAGCA
>DAOTNL010000402.1:0-1026 GCA_035450765.1 Kiritimatiellia bacterium
CTTCGACCATGAAGACCAGCTTGGAGCGCGTTTCGTTGCTGTAGATGATCGGCGGCGTGTATTCCGCCTCGGGCGAGATATAGGCGATTTTCGCCGGAATGTCGTCCGCGCAACCGTCGCAGCGGACGGCCAGCGCCTGCCCGACGGCCAGCGCGCCCAGCGCCGTTTCCGGCACGAAGAAGCGGATTTTCACGTTGCCCGGCGGCAGCAGCCGCACGACCGGGCGGCCCGCCGCGACCCACTCGCCCGGCTGGTAGAGCACGTCGAAGACCTGTCCCGCCACCGGCGCGGCGACCGTCTTCTGCCCGAGCCGCCACGCGGCCTGGTCCACGGCCGCCTGCGCCGCCGCAACCTGAGCTTGCTGCGCGGCGATCTGCTCGGCGCGCGCCGGCAATTGCGCCACGTCGAGCTGCCGTTCCAGTTCGCGCACCCGCGCCGCCGCGGCGTCGGCCGCGGCTTGCGAACGGTCCACCTGCGCCTGCGCGATGCCGCCGCTGGCGAACTGCGCCGCGTCGCGCTCGCGCTCGGCGGCCGCGCGCGTCGCCTCGGCCCGGGCCTGCTCCAATTGGGCGCGGACGACGTCCAGTTCCGGCGGCCGCTTGCCTTGCCGGAGATCCTGCAACTGCGCCTGGGCGGCGGCGAGCTGTTCCTGCGCCTGCCGCACCGCGGCGGCCTCGCGGGCCGCTTCCAGCGCGAACAGCGGCGCGCCCGCTTCGATCGCGTCGCCCTTGGCCGCGCCGAGCGATTCCAGTTGCCCGGGTTCCGCCGTCGCCACGTCGACGTAATCCGCCTCGGCGTAGCCCTGGAAGACGTCGCGCGCCTCGCGGCCGCAGCCCGCGGCCAGCGCCGCCGCGACCAAACCCAGCATCCAGCCCGTCCCAATCGTCTTCATGCTTTTCTCCCCTGCGTTTTCGCCGGCGCGGCGGCCAAGCCGTGCTGGAGCAGCGCGACCACGTGCCGGCCCAGCTCCGGCTTGCTCACCCGGCCGATGAGCGGAATCCGGTCCCAGTCCTTCGCCATCGACAG
>DAOTNL010000403.1:0-1022 GCA_035450765.1 Kiritimatiellia bacterium
AGGGCGTGGATGCGGTCTTCGGGCACTTGGGCGGCCAGCAGTGCGAGCGCCAGCGCCGGATGTTCATCACCCTGCTGGACCGGGCTCTTCACGAGCCGGACGGTGCCGTCGGCCTTCGTCTGGGTCCACTGGGCGTCGCCGACGTCGCCGGCGAGCGTGCCCGCCCAGAACTTGGATTCGATCACGTAGATGCCGGAAGGGGCGATCACGAGATGGTCGATCTGCGCCCGCTCGTGGGCGACGCGCAGTTCGAGGTCGTTGAGGATCACGTGGTCGTCGGCAAGCTGCTCGGCGAGGCGTTCGGCCATCTTCTGCTCGCCGCGGCGGCCGCCTTCGAGGTTGCGGGTTTCGACGGCGATTTCGCGCAGGTGAACTTCGTAGCCGGCGGCGAAGACCAGCGCGAGCGCGCCGAAAATCGCCCCGGGGTACGTGTGGGTCAGGACGGCATGGGCGCCCAGCAGCGCCGCGGCGGCGAGGGCTGCGCCCCACGCGACGATCCGCATGGCGCCGCCCCGGGACAATTCGCGCCCGATCGCGAGCTGGCGCCGCAACAGGCTGGTTTCGCTGCGGAGGATCTTGGCCACGCCGGGCGCTCCGGTCCGCTCAGGCCTCGCCGGAGTGCGCGTTCAGGCCTTGGGCCAGCTTCTCGACCTCGGCGTTGGACAGCACGGGCTTTTCAAAGCAGAAATCGTTGATGAACGTGACGGCCTTTTCGGGCGTCATCACCTTCGTGCCGGCGTTGGTCACCTGGATGTCCGCGTTCGGATTCGCCAGCACCACCAGCGGAAAAACGCGCTCCCAGATCAGGTTCGTGCCCTTGAGCCAGTTGCACAGGATGCGCCGTTCGCGCAGGGCCCGGCCCACCGGATTGCGCGCGGGCCGGATCTTGCCGTCCGGGGCGCGGATCTTCCAGACGTAGGACTGCTTGGCGGTGTCGCCGACGATCTTGCCTTCCCAGTTCATCGTGTTGATGACGAACATGCCCGAGGGCGCGACGACGAGGTGGTCGATCCAGCATTTTT